>NZ_BAFB01000036.1 GCF_000248075.1 Gordonia otitidis NBRC 100426
GTCGGTGATGATCGTCAGCAGCGTATAGATCCGCGCGTCGTAGGGGTCGCGTCCGGCCAGCTCGAGTTCGTCCCTGATCCTGGCGACCGTGTCGCGCAGGATGTGCTTTGTCGGAGCTCCGACGAAGATGGCCTCGGCGTTCTGCGCCGCGAACCGTCGTCCGCGCGGCGACGCGCCTGCCTGGTAGATGACCGGCGAGCCCTGCGGCGACGGTTCGGACAGGTGGATTCCCGGCACGGTGAAGTGGTCACCGCGGTGACCGATGTGATGCACCTTCGACGGGTCGGCGAAGATGCCTGTGCCCCGATCGCGAAGCACCGCGTCGCGTTCCCACGAGCCCTCCCAGAGTTTGTAGAGCACGGTCAGGTACTCGTCGGCGTGGTCGTAGCGGCTGTCGTGCGCGAGTTGGTCGTCATCACCCATGTTGCGAGCAGCCGACGGTAGGTAGCCCGTCACGACGTTCCACCCGATCCGGCCCTTGGTGAGGTGGTCGAGTGTCGAGAGGCGGCGTGCGAACGGATATGGGTGCTCGAATCCGGTGCCCGTGGTGATCCCGAAGCCGAGGTGTTGAGTGGCGTGAGCCATCGCGGAGACGAGCAGCAGCGGGTCGTTGACCGGGATCTGTGCGCCCTGGCGGATGGCCGCCTCGTCGGTGCCCGCGTACACGTCGTAGGTGCCGAGCACGTCGGCGATGAACAGGCCGTCGAAACCCCCGGTCTCGAGCAGGCGGGCGAGGTCGACCCAGTAGTCGAGAGTGTTGTAGTCCCAGGACCGGTCGTCCGGGTGTCGCCACAGACCGGGCGATTGATGGGCCACGCAGTTCATGTCGAACGCATTGAAACGGACACGCCGCCGCGGGGAGGGGCCGGTTGACTCGGCGGGACGATGCGGCGCGGCAGAGTCGTGCACGGTAGAGAAATGATCACTGGTGGACACTCGGTCGATCGTGCGGGCTCCCGGCCAACCCCACCAGGTTTGTGCGCACGGCGGGTCGAAGGGGTACAGATGGGGAGATGAATGCCTCCGAAATTCTTCTCGACGGATTCAGCCGCATCAAGGACGGGGTGCACGGCGTCCTCGACGGGATCGATGAACAGCGACTGGGCCTCAGGGTGGCGCCGGACGCGAACACCATCGCCTGGTTGATCTGGCACCTCACCCGAGTCCAGGATGCGCAGGTTGCCGACGTCGCGGGTCACGATCAGGTCTGGACGACGGGCGGCTGGTACGAGAGCTTCGCCTTGCCGTTCGGTCCGGAGGCCAGCGGCTACGGGCAGTCACCGGAAGAAGTGCGGCGGGTCGTCGCAGAACCGGAGCAACTTCTCGGCTACTACGACGCCACGCACGAGGCAACGGTCGCGTATCTGTCGACGCTCGACGACGACGATCTCGACCGAGTCGTCGACGACAACTGGGATCCGCCCGTCACCCTCGGAGTGCGACTGGTCAGCGTCGTCGACGACGACGCCAAACACCTCGGGCAGGCCGAGTTTCTGCGCGGACTCGACGCCTGACAACAAGGCCTACCCGGTGTGCGAACTACTGGGATACGTTCTGGCTCACGGCTTCCAGCAGCCCTTGAGGGTCTGGAAGTCGCCCGCGAACGAGGTGCCTCCGACGCAGGTGGGTCCGTTCTTGCCGTCGACGGTGACCGTGGCGCCGGGCCCCGCGATGCCGATGGCGAGTCCCGGTTTGATCCCGGTCATGGTGACAGATGCTTTGGGCCCCACGGCAATCGCCGCCGGACCAGCGTAGTTGTCGGCCTTCGATGAAGCCGTGCCGCCGTTGTCCGTGACCGCGAGACTCAGGCCGGTCGCACCCGATTCGGCCGTGCAACTCGACATGGTCGAACTCTGACCGGGCAGTGCCGGGCACACCTGCGGTGCGGCCGCAGCATTCGGTGCGGCGGCGAATGCGATAGCTCCCGCGCCGGCGGTGGTGATCATGGCTCCGAGCGCGATACGGGCTGCGTTCCGCATGGAATTCTCCTTGGTTGTCGGTGGACGATCACCAGCGATTCGGAACAGCGTCCGACGCCGGATGGGAGCCGTCGGGCAGAAATATGGTGTCGGGTCAGATCCACCCGCGGTCACGGGCGATATGGGCGGCTTCACCGCGAGTGGCAGCACCGGTTTTCCCGATGGCAGACGACAGGTGGTTGCGCACCGTTCCAGCGGACAGATGTACCGTGGCCGCGATCGTTGCGACGGTTGCGCCGGACAGCGCTGCACGCAGTACGTCGGTCTCGCGCACTGTCAACGGATTCTCACCGCTGGTGAGGCTTTCTGTCGCAAGCATCGGGTCGACCACGCGCAGGCCTGCGTGTACCCGCCGGACGGCATCGGCGAGTTCGGCTGCCGGGGTGTCCTTGACGACGAAACCCGACGCTCCTGCGTCGATTGCCCGTCGCAGGTATCCAGGACGCCCGAATGTCGTGACGATCAGCGAACGTACCCCCGGCAGTTGTGTGCGAATGGCTGCTGCCGCCTCGATGCCGTTTGCTCCCGGCATCTCGATGTCGAGCAGGCACACCTGCGCATCGGAATCGCGCGCAGCGTCGATCACCTCGTCGCCCCGTCCCACCTGCGCCACGACCTCGAGGTCGGGTTCGAGGTCGAGAAGCGCAGCGAGCGCTCCGCGGACGAGCGCCTGATCGTCGGCGAGTAGTAGCCGGATCGGGTCACTCATGAGATCTGCACCCGCACCGTCATTCCCGTTGAGTCGGAGTCGAAGAGCACTGTGCCGCCTGCCGATTCAACACGTTCGCGTAGGCCGCGCAGCCCATTGCCGTGTTCGGCGTCGCCGAGCCCGCGCCCGTCGTCGTGAACGGAGATCGAGGAGGCGTCGATGCGCACATCGCAGTGCCGCGCTCCGCTGTGTCTGACCACGTTGGTGACGGTTTCGCGCAACACCCAGGCGAACAGTTCGGCGTGATCTGTGGCAACAGTAGGTTCGGGCAGTGTCGCCTCGATACCCGCGGCGCGTAGCGCGCTGTCGGCACCGGCGATGGTGTCGGGGAGATCGGGTGTCCGCATGCGGCCGACGGTTGCCCGTACCTGTGCGAGAGCATCGCGAGTCAGTTGGTTGATCTCGCCCAACTCGCGTTGTGCACGCGGCGGGTCGAGTTCGACGAGTCGCTGTGCGAGTTCGGTTTTCACGCTGATCACCGTCAGTGAGTGTCCGAGGATGTCGTGTACGTCGCGAGCGACGCGTTCGCGTTCGGCGACGATGGCCAGTCGGGCGTCGAGCTCGCGGCGACGTTCTTCCTCACGTTCGCGTTCACCCTCGCGAATGGCGATGAAACGAAAACCGACCATGGTCAATCCGACAGCGAGCAGTACGAGGACGATGCTGGCGTCGGTACTCCAGCCGAACAGGCGTGGCAGCGCAACCGAGGAGACGACGAGGGCGCCGATACAGAGCAATGCCCAGCGTGTGGGAAAGCAGAAGGCGGCGACGACCATCAGGAAAGGCGCTGCGCCGAAGGCATTCTCGTTGATGATGGGCAGCAGCGCCACCATCAGGCAGGTCAGCAGCACGAAGAAGGGTATGCCCCGCAGATCGGTGGCGTTGCGGCCGGTGAGTAGATAGACGCTCGCCCACAGGTATCCGCATGCGAAAACGGTGAGGATCGTGAGTCCGATCGTTTTCGTCACGGTCGAGTGACCGGAGGTGACGACGGCGGTGATCGGGTAGGCGAGGAAGATCATCCAGACAGCGGTGAACACCCAGCGCAGGTTGCGCCAGGGTGCCACCACGTCGCTGGCGAGACCGAACCGCTGCGCCATCATGGGCTCCCGATGGTCATGGGCCTCGTTCTCCTGCTTGTACATCGTTGGTCGGGGCTGCTGCCGTCTGCTACTGGCGTTGCGTACTGCGACTGTAGAAGACCGCGGCAGCAATGGAGAACACAGCGGCCCAGACGACCAGATTGGCGATAGCGACCCAGAGCCCGATATGCGTGCCGTAGACCGTGACACCGTGGTCGAGCGGGTAGCGGGCAAGCGTCACCACTCCGAACATCGGGGTGAACTGGGAGATGGTCAGCATGGTGCCCTTCAGCGGCACGAACACGTTGCCCGCAAAGGCGAGGAGAGCCAGCACGCCACCCATGACCTGCATGGCCCCGTCGGAGCGCATGATGCTTCCGACGGCCAGTCCCAGTGCGGCGAACACCGACGCCCCGATCCACCCGAGCAACAGGCACGCGATCGCGACACCGATGGGTGCGTGAGCGCCGGTGGCCACTCCGGCGATGCAGAGCACCACGATCGGTAGTGCTCCCATTGCCAGGGCCACACCGACTTTCGTGGCCACATAGCCCGCCGGCTGCAGTGGTGTCATCATGAGCGTTCTGGTCCAGCCGGCTTGCTGTTCGATCGCCACCGAGGCCGCGTTCGTGGCTGCGGCGAGGATTGCCCCGTAGACGGCCATACCGATGAGTACGTAGAAGGCGACATTGCCCGATCCCACAGTGTCGTTCGTCTTTTGGGTCGCACCGAAAACGAGATAGAGCAGAGCGGGCATCGCCACGGTGAAGATCATTGCGCGGCGATTGCGCAGCACGCGGCGGATGTCGAGGCGTAGATAGGTGGGTGAGGGGAGGAATCCGCGCAGGGAGTCCGAACCGGACGTGGTCGGAGCGTCGGAAGTGTGCACGTTCATGATGGCGCGCCTTTCGGTGTGCAGGGTGTGTGCGATGGTCGTCGGTCAGTCTGTGGTGAGCGCGACGAACGCGTCTTCGAGGTTGTGGGTTGCGATCTCGAGCTCTCGCGCGTCGGTCGTGGTGAGCAGGCACCGCGCGAGTGCGTCGGAATCGTTCGCGGACAGATAGGTTCGTCCACCACGTCGTTCGACGACCTCGAGGTCGGGAAACTCGCTGGCGACGACAGACACGCTGTCCTCGTCGAGGATCGCCGAGACCACGCGTCGACTGGCGATGTTGCGGATCTCGGCGGTGGAACCGTCGGCGACGATGCGCCCGTGCGACACCATCACGAGGCGGTCGGCGAAATCATCGGCCTCTTCCAGATAGTGGGTGGCGAAGACGACTGTGCGACCGGCGCCGGCGTCGGCGCGGATCGCCGACCAGAAGGCGCGCCGGGATTCGACGTCCATGCCCGCCGTGGGTTCGTCGAGAACGATGAGGTCGGGATCGGGAAGTGTCGCCAACGCGAACTTCAGGCGCTGCTGCTCGCCGCCGGAGCATCGGGAGACCTTGCGTGCCGCGATGTCTGCGACGCCGGCGCGAGCCATTGTCGCCCCGACGTCGCGCGTGCGGCCGTGCAGGTCGGCGATGATCCGCATGGTCTCCTCGACCGTGAAGTCGGGCAGGAGTCCGCCGCTTTGCAGGACCGCGGCGACCCGCCCCGTTCGCGCGGCCTTGCGCGCGGGCAAACCGTCCACCTCGACAGTGCCCGAATCCGGTTGTGTCAGGCCGAGAACCATGTCGAGTGTCGTGGTCTTACCTGCGCCGTTGGGGCCGAGGAAAGCGACGACCTCGCCGGGATCGATCGTCATGCTGAGACCGTCGACGGCGGTGACGTCCGAACCGTTTCCGCTGCGGAAGGTCTTGGTGACGTCGTCGATGACGAGTGCGGGCACGGAGCGAGTGGCGCTCGGTGCCCGAGTCGCGGAGGGATCGATGTTGTTCATGACATCAAGACTGTCGCCTCTGCGGCGTCCGGACTCAGAGCAGATGTCACGTTTCGCCCATGACAATCGTCATGGCCCAGGGGGTCAGCCCACGTGCACGACCGGACGCTCGGCGATGTCGGGCTCGGCTCGTCGAACCACTTCTCGTGTCACGGCGGCGACTTCGCCCTCGCCGATGAACAGGAACCTCAGGAGGTTGACCAGCGGATTGGTCTCGCTCCATTCGAAGTACACATTGGGCACGATGCCGGTCTGCTCCCGGATGGCGAGCAGCGTGGCGGCGATCGTGTTCGGCACCGCGGCGGAATCGACCCAGAGGATTCGGTAGCCGCCCTCCCGATAGCGTCCGTGGATCTCTAGATCGGTGGCGAAGTCCGACGAATCGGTCACGTTCACTTCGAGGAACACGATCTGATCTGCGTCCGGGATGTGGCTTTCGGCCCGCTGTTGCAGTTCTTTGTCGTGGTATTCGTGCAGCGATCGTTCGTCAGGATCGTGGGTGACGATCTGGATCTCGCCGGAGGCGGCGGCCTCGTCGATGATCCGCTGCGCTGTCTCGTCGAAAGTGATCGCGCCACTTCGTAGCTCAAACGATCGATTGATTCGTGATGCGAACGACACGATCAGGATGGCCGCGATGAAGAACGCCGCGACCTGCACTCCCTCTGGGCGTTCGATGATGTTCGCGATCGTCGTGTAGATGAAGATCACCGAGATCGTCGTGAACATCAGGGTGAGCCGCCGATTGCGCCGCTTGCGGACAGAGAGCGTGACAGCGATGGCCGCGGACGTCATCAGTACCAGTACGCCGGTGGCGTATGCCCCGCCCTGGGCGTCGACGTTTGCGTCGAAATAGATCGTGACACCGAAGGCGATGACGGCGAAGACGACGACGAGTGGCCGCGTCGCGCGGGCCCAGTCCGGGGCCATCCCGTAGCGGGGTAGGTAGCGCGGCACCAGGTTCAGCAAACCGGCCATGGCCGAGGCGCCGGCGAACCAGAGGATGAGAATGGTGCTGATGTCGTAGACGGTGCCGAATCCGCTGCCGAGGTAGTCGTGGCCCAGATAGGCGAGAGCGCGACCGTTGGCCTTGCCGCCCGGCTGAAACTCGTTCTCGGGGATGAGGATCGTGCATACGAGGCTGCTGGTGATGAGGAAGACGCTCATGATCAGGGCCGACGTCGTGAGCAGCCGTCGAGTGCCGCGGATTCGGGTGATCGGATGGTCGGGCGGGTCAGCAGGTGAACCGTCGACCTGCGGCATGACCGCGACACCCGTTTCGAAACCGGACAATCCGAGTGCGAGTTTGGGAAACACGAGGACGGCGATCGCGGCCACCATCCACGGATTGCCGTGTTCGGTGAACATTGCCGATTGCCAGTCGATGACCAGATGCGGGGCGTCGACGATGTGCCATAGTGCGGTGGCGATCACGACCAGGTTGAGGCTCAGGTACACGGCAACCAGCGCGACCGCGATGGTGATCGCCTCGGTGAAACCGCGTAGGAACACCGCGGCCAGCAGTGCCAGCAGGATCAGGGTGATCAGCACCGTGTGGTCCGAGAAACCCCGTGGGACGAGTGGATTCTCGACAAGGTGCGCCGTCGCGTCGGCCGCCGACAGGGTCATGGTGATCAGGAAGTCGGTGGCAGCGAATCCGAGGAGGACCAGCACGAAGATCTTGCCACCCCACTTGGGGAGCAGTCGCTCGAGCATGGCTATCGAGCCCTCGCCCTTCGGCGACTTACCTGCGACGTACCGGTAGACAGGGAGCGCCCCGAACAGGGTCAGTGCGACGAGTACGAGCGTTGCAACGGGAGCCACGGTTCCCGCGGCGAGCGCAGCGATACCAGGCTGATAGCCGAGCGTCGAGAAGTAGTCGACACCGGTCAGGCACATCACCTTCCACCAGGGGTGCGTGTGCGATTCCTCGCTCGGGATCCGGTGCGGACCCATCAACCCTGCGGGTTCCGGCGAGATGTCGGACAACAACCATTGCCGTAGCCGGTGTTCGGAAACGTCTGAACTCACTCGTGAACACTAACCGGGTGAGGGCTGGGACGGTATGACAAAGGCGACGTCCACTTTCGGTGATCCGCGAACTGTCGCATATGACCGCTCTTCGACGGGACAAATCGTACAAATCGAAAGTTCCTGTCGTGCAATGGATTCGAAGATCACAAGTTGGTCAATGTGCCGCGCTGGAGACAGCTCCAGTTCATCGGTCGTTTGCCGAGATCTCAGTACAGTTCGCGCGGAGTTGCCGCTGGGGCGACCACCGGCCGTGCGCGTCTGATGCGAGCGGGACCACGTGTGAACACATCTTTGAGGGGACTACATGACCACCAACGAGTCACGGATGCGGCGAGGTGCCGTCGGCGCACTGGCCATCGGCGCCGTCGCGACCGCAGTAGGCCTCGCCGCGGCTCCCGCGCACGGCGACGCCTTCGTCCGCTTGCCGGGAGGAACAGCTACCGGCGACGGGCTCACGCTGACCCGCAGCAACGAGTACGCGCAGATCTCGCCGTCACTCGCGGCCAACGGGCTGGGTCGTACCGCATGGGTGAGCGGCAACATCACCCTGAAGGCGCCCAATCTCAAGCCGTCTCCCGCAGGACCCAACAACGGTCCGCAGGGAGAGTCGGCAGCTCCCGGAACCGGAGGCGTCTCGACTGACGGTGCTGCCGCGACGCTGTCTGTGGGCTACATCGTGGGATGCCAGGTGAACATCGGGTCGATGACGGTTGGTGTCACCGGCAGCCTCAACGCGATCACCGGCGCGCCGACCGGTACCGGCAGCATCAGCCTGCCGATCAGCCCCGGGCAGGTCGTCTTCGCGCAGATCGACTACAAGGACGTCGAGAAGCCGGGTACGCAGTACTTCAACTACGACCGGGTCCAGCTCAACATCAACGGTTGCGCCGGCTACGCGCAGGCCCGCTCGTACGCGGTCGTGGAGACCACCGGCAGCGATCACCAGAAGGTCAACCTCTACGGCAAGCCCTTCTCGATCGGCTGACCGCCCCGCACGACACTCCAACACTCGAGGGAAGAAATGAACATCAGCTTGAAACGGCTCGTCACCATCGGGGCCCCTGCGGCATTCACGACTGTTGCCGCTCTGATGGCACCGGCCATCGCGCACGCCGACGTCCACGTCGCACTGCCGTCACAGACGGATCAGCAGACGCTGGGCGACGGCACCGTCGTCTCCGTGACGCGTAGCAACGAAACCGCCAACATCAATCCGTCACTCGGTGGCACGCCGTTGCACCGCAACGCCTGGGTGTCGGCCAGCTACGCGGTCAAGACCAGCAAGGACGCCAAGAAGATCAAGATCCAGGCCGGGTACATCGTCGGTTGCCAGGTCAACATCTCCGGAGTGACCGGGAGCGGCAACGGTTCGGGTACGGCGACGCCGAGCACCAGCGGCGGCGCTACGGTCACCGGCGCGAGCGCCGGTGCCGGCGGATCGCTGAGCATCGGACCCGGCCAGGCCGTGAACTACTACATCAACGACGTGGAGTCGGCCGACGACTTCGGCTCTGACAAGCACAGCAGCAAGGTCGGCTACAAGAACACCAACCACGCCAAGCTGAGCTACACCAACGAGACGATGCAGGTCAACGGCTGCGCAGGCTATGCGCAGGCGCGGTCGTTCGCCAACGTCTACGTCGTCACCAGCAACGCCGAGCAGGTCGTGACGTTCTATGGGAAGCCCTTCAGCCTCGGATAACCTCTCACCCGAGTCTGGATTCGACGGCCGCGCGGTGCACCTTCGGCTGGGGTGCACCGCGCGGTCATGTCCGGAGAGTGTGAATCGTCGCGGTTGCTCGCTTCCCGTGAGACGATCAGACGATGGCTGACACCGACGCGTCACTGACCGACGAACAGCTCGCAGCACCTATCGACGATGGGGATTCGATGCTCACCGTGGTCATCGCTTTCGCCGCGAATGTTGCAGTCGCCATTGCCAAGACGATCGCGGCAGTCATCACCGGATCGGCATCGATGACCGCGGAGGCCATGCACTCGTGGGCGGATTCGGGCAATGAGATCTTCCTGCTGATCGCGGAGCGTCGAGGTAACCGCGGGAGGACGAGAAGCCACCCGTTCGGTCACGGTCGAGAAACCTACATCTGGTCGATGTTCGCGGCCTTCGGTCTGTTCGCCGTCGGCGCAGCGGTCTCGGTCGTGAACGGCATCACGGCGCTTGTTCATCCCGAGGAGGACACCAACTACACGGTCGGTTACATCGTTCTGGCGGTTTCTGCAGTGCTGGAAGGTATTTCGTTTCTACAATCTGTGCGGCAGGCCAAGGCGGGTGGTCGAAGGCTGTCGATGCACCCGTTGCGCTTTGTCAACAGAACCTCGAACACCACGCTGCGCGCCGTGTTCGCCGAGGACTCTGCGGCGCTGGTCGGTCTCGCGATTGCGGCAGCGGGCATGGCGTTGCATCAGATCACCGGCAACGCGGTCTGGGACGCACTCGGTTCGATCCTCGTCGGCGTACTACTCGGGTTCATCGCCATCTTCTTGATCAGACGAAACAGTGAGTTCCTGCTGGGTCAGGAGGCCATGGCGCCGATCCGCGACGCTATTCTGGTGCGGTTACTCGCCATGCCCGACATCGACCGGGTGACCTACCTGCACGCCGAGTACGTCGGACCGATGGAGTTCTACCTCGTGGCTGCCGTGGACATCACCGGCGACCTGGCAGAACACGACGTGGCATTCCGGCTACGCAGACTCGAGTCGACGATCGAAGAGCAGGACGTGATCGTGGAAGCGGTGCTGACCCTGTCGACTGTCGACGAGCCCTCGCTGGTGCCCGCCGGACGGGTGGGGTAGCGCTCTCCCGAGCCGCCGGCGTTGTCACGGTGCTGCGGGCAGGGGAGTCACCTGGTAGGACAACATTCTCCAGCGGTCCGGGTGCCGGCGCCACACCACGAGCATCGACCACCGCACGCCTGCACTGGCGACTTGCTCAGCTACTTCGGGAGAGGTTCCAGGATCAGCGCCGTCGAGATGACCGCGCAATGTCTGCTTGCCCCAGCAGAGCGCGACGTCGCCGAAGATCTTGACCCGAAGGTCATCGAACTCCATCTCGAGGTCGCGCGAGTTCATGGTGGTGGTGATGTGCTCGTCGGCCGTGATCAGGGTGCCGGGTAATTCGGTACCCAGAAACTCTGGGTCGTGCAGATCGACGAGTTCTTCGAGGTTGCGGGTGAGGATCGCTGCCCGCATTCGCGGATACTCGGCGAGGACCTCGGACACGGCCACGGGATCGTCGACCGGGTTGGCTGACTCTGGATCTGATGACATTGTTTCCTCCGAATCGATTGCGGTGGTCGGGTTCTGGTGTCGAGCGCTGAGCGTCGACGTGGGTTCGGTACTCCGCCGCGTAAATTGGGGCCCATGGAACTGCGAATCTTCACCGAACCCCAGCAGGGCGCCACCTACGCGACGTTGCTCCGCATTGCCCGTGCGAGCGAAGATCTCGGGTACGACGCCTTCTTCCGCTCCGATCACTATCTCGCCATGAACGCGGAGGGGCTGCCGGGACCGACCGATGCCTGGTTGACGCTTGCCGCTCTCGGGCGTGAGACCTCGACGATCAAGCTCGGCACGCTGGTCACGTCAGCGACGTTCCGTCATCCGGGCCAGCTAGCCATCCAGGTGGCACAGGCCGACGAGATGAGCGGTGGAAGAATCGAATTCGGGCTGGGGGCGGGCTGGTTCGCTGAGGAACACGAGGCGTATGCGATTCCGTTCCCTGCCCTCGGTGAGCGATTCGAGCGCTTGACCGAGAACTTGGAGATCATCACCGGCCTGTGGTCGACGCCCGTGGGTGATCTGTTCGACTACAGCGGCAAGCACTTCGAGGTGAAGAACTCGCCTGCACTGCCGAAACCCGTGCAGTCGCCGCGGCCACCGATCATCATAGGTGGGATGGGCAGAAAGCGCACGCCTGCCCTTGCCGCGAGGTTCGCCGACGAGTTCAATGTGCCGTTCGCGCCTGTCGACACCGTGTCCGCACAGTTCGACGTCGTGCGCGAGGCATGCCGCGCAGCCGGTCGCGGACCCGATGAACTCACGTACTCGGCGGCGCTGACGGTGTGCGTTGGCCGCAACGACACCGAGGTGGCGCGGCGTGCCGACGCCATTGGCCGCGAGGTCGGCGAACTGCGCGAGAACGGGTTGACGGGAACGCCTTCCGAGGTCGTGGAGAAGATCGAGACCTACCGAGCCATCGGGGTGAGCAGACTGTATCTCCAGGTACTCGATCTCGACGACCTCGAGCATATCGAACTCATCGCGAATGAGGTCGCGCCGCACCTCTGACGTTCGTCGACGCCGATCAGTGTCGTGGGGCGTCGAAGGAGGTGTGCATCTCCCAGAACAGGATCTCGGTAGGGGCGTCGGAGGTCATCGAGAGTTCGGCGTTGTCGACCGTACGTAGCGCATCGCCCTCATCGAGGGTGATGCGCTCGTTGATCGCCGCCTGCTGGTCGAGCCCGGTGACCGAGATGGTTCCGGAGACGACGAACAGGTGGCCGAACGGTGCGCGCGGAAGCGTGACCGGATGACCAGGTGTGAGCCGCGCGGCATGTAATGCCACGTAGCTGTTGCCGATACGCAATGCGGGGCTGTCGATGTCGCGCTCGAGTCCGGACACGATGGTCACCAGATCGCCGCGTGTCAGCGCAGCGTTGACGTCTACTTCTGCGTAATGCGGAGTGCCCCCGGCGTATTCGGGAGCAATCCACATCTGCACGACGCGAAGTCGCTGGTTCTCCGACCGTGTCGACGCATTGCGTTCGGAATGCCTGATGCCCGAGCCCGCCGACATACGCTGGACGACGCCCGGGGTGAGCACCCCTTCACTCCCGTGTGAATCCTTGTGGTGCAGCGACCCTTCGACGACCCAGGTGACGATCTCCGCGTCGTGGTGCTGATGGGTGTCGAAGCCTGCACCGGCGTCGACGACATCGTCGTTGTGGACGAGGAGCATACCGTGTGCGTTGGCGACGAGGTCGAAGCTGCCCGTGGCGGGAAACGACTGCCGCGAGTCGATGGCCTCGTCGTTCCACATGTGGCGATCGGCCGCGCGGATCAGCCGCCAGGAGGAGGGGGCTTCGGTGGTGTGCTCTGCGCTCATGGTGTCGTCATCTCTGTGTGGAAGTGGATACAACATCGGTGTCATCGACGTTGTCGAGGTGTGTTGTGAGTGTTTCCATGATGCTGCCGAGGTCACTCGCCTCGGCGTCTGACAGCGCGGAGGTGAACAGTCTGTCGACGGCTGCGCCGTGATCGCGTGCGGCTGCGGTGAACGCTGTACGACCGTCGTCGGTCAGCACCGCGTAGCTGCCGCGCTTGTCCTCGGGGACCGCTTCGCGACGCAGCCATCCGCGACGCACCATCGCGTCGATCTGGTACGAGAGCCGCGACGTCGAGAAGACCATGCGGTAGGACAGTTCGCGCATGCGAGCGCGGCCACCGGGGCACTCATGGAGTATCAACAGAACGTGATAATCCGCCAGTGACATTCGGCAGTGCGCTCTTAGTTCGTCGTCGAGCATGGTCTGCATACGAGCGCTGGTCTCCACGAAGAGCCGCCACGCCTGAGCCTTCGACGCGGCGGTCTTCGTCGAGGATTGGTCGGTGGTCATCGATTGCTGGTGTGCGGCATGATCGCGTCGGGCGGCACGACGCCGAGACGACCGGCCTGGAAGTCCTCGATCGCTTCGACGAGTTGCTCGCGGGTGTTCATGACGAACGGTCCGTAGTGTGCGACGGGTTCGCGGATGGGCTGGCCACCTAGCAGCAGGACTTCGAGCGCCGGACGGTTGCTGTCCTGTCCGGGGTGCGCTGCGACGGTCAGTCGATCGCCCTTGCCGAAGACGGCGAGCTGACCTTGTTCGATCGGACGGGCCTCTGCACCAACGGTTCCGCGGCCCGACAACACGTAGGCGAGCGCGTTGAAGTCCTCGCGCCACGGCACCGACACGGACGCGCCCGGCGCGATGGTCGCGTGTGCCACCGTGATCGGGGTGTGTGTGGCGCCGGGGCCTGCGTGGCCGTCGAGTTCGCCGGCGATGATCCGGATGAGGGCGCCGCCGTCGGGGGAGGCAATGAGTTCGACGTTACCCGCCTCGAGGTTCTGGTAGCGCGGGGTGAGGAACTTGTCCTTGGCGGGCAGGTTCACCCAGAGCTGGATGCCGTGGAACAGGCCACCGGACTCGACCAGTTCCGCCGGAGGCGTCTCGATGTGCAGGATGCCGGAGCCGGCGGTCATCCACTGCGTGGCCCCGTTCTCGATCAGGCCTCCGCCGCCGGTCGAATCCTGGTGCTGGAAGCGGCCGTCGATCATGTACGTGACGGTCTCGAAGCCGCGGTGCGGATGCCAGTCGGTGCCCTTCGGCTCGCCCGGCTCGTAGTCGACCTCGCCCATCTGATCCATGTGGATGAACGGGTCGAGGACGGCTGCTGGGACGCCCGCAAAGGCACGGACCACCGGGAATCCCTCGCCCTCGTAGCCGCGCGGGCCACGCGTCAACGACTTCACCGGCCGTTCGGTGGCGTCGAGGGCAGCGGATGTCAGACGAGGCAGGGTAGTGGTATCGGCGGTGATGGCAGGCATCGGGACCTCCTGGTTGGCTGTTTGCTCAAATCTGAGCAACTGCGTGGGTCGACCAGCGGGGCGTCGGGGATATTCCACAGTCTCTCTCTGGAGTGCGCGCCGCGGTAGTTGCAGGCGAAAAGACCCTCCGGCACCGGAATCAGTAGCTGAGCCCGCGGCGCCGGTACCTGACGCACTCAGTCCGATCCGACGCCCGATGTGTGGGTGACCGGCGTATGCACGCCCAGCTGTGGCGCAGGCCCCACGAAGTACTGCTCGCCGTCGAACGTCGCGGGTAGGCCGGCGGCGAGGTATCGCCCGATACCGGGCTGGTCGAGCTCGGCGAACAAGGGATTCGCTTCGAGCGCACCGGACGCCACCACCTCGTCGAACGTGCGGTATCGCCCGGACAGTACCGACGAGGCGGCGAGCACGGAAGCAACCTCATCGGTGGAGCGCTCGGCAAACCACTTGCCGAACAGCGCATTCAGCACACTGCGATGAGCGAAGCGGTCGGCTTCGAGGGAGAAGTCGACGTCGAGCGCACGCTCGAGGGAGCCGATCGCCTCGCCTGTGTCGGTGAGCTGTACGAGATCGCGGAAATGGCGGGGCGTCAGTGCAACGATCATGAACCGGTCGCCGTCGGCGGTCGACACGTCGGTGCCATAGGTTCCGTAGACGTCGTTGCCGGTGGCCTCACGAGAGCGCGAATTCACCTGCGGCTCGGTGAGATATCCGAGGGTGCTGGCGATCGAGAGTGCTGTGTCCTCGAGCGGCAATCGTATTCGGCTGCCGACTCCGGTGAGTTCACGTCGACGCACGGCGGAGGTGATCGCGAGAGCCGCGTACAACCCGCAGATCACATCCCACGCCGGCAGGACGTGATTGACCGGGCCGGCGTGGTCGACCGGCCCGGTGATCAGGGGGAAACCGAGTTCGGCATTCACCGTGTAGTCGACGGCGGGAGAGCCGTCGGAGCCGCCGAGTAGTTCCAGCGTGATCACATCGGGGCGAACCTGCTCCAGCGCCTCGTGACTCATCCACTCCCGACCGCCCGAGTTGGTGACGAGAATGCCGCCGCCGGGTCCGGACTCGGTGATCAGACTCCTCACCATTGATTGTCCCTCGGCTGAGCGCAGATCAGCGGTGACCGACTTCTTGCCCTTGTTGAGTCCCGTCCAGTAGATGGAGGCGCTGCCGTCGTCGGTGAGCGGCCATCGGTTGACGTCCGCAGCGCCGCCGATCGGATCGACACGGATCACCTCGGCGCCCAACTGGGCCAGAGTGAGCCCGCACAGCGGCGAGGCGACAAAGCTCGAGATCTCGACCACACGCACACCGTGAAGTGGTCGACGGGTGTCAGACCCGGTCTGAGTATCCGCTGTGGTCACATGAATCGCCCGCCGGTGACCTCCATGACCGTCCCTGTCATGTACGACGACAGATGGCTGGCGAGAAACAGCGCGACGGTGGCGACTTCGCTGACTTCGCCTGCACGGCCCATGGGGATCTCGGCCATCTTCTGATCCCAGGCCTTCTGTGGCATGGCCTCGGTCATCGCCGAGCGTATGAGCCCGGGCTGGATGGCGTTGACCCGAACACCATGGTGTGCCATCTCTTTCGCGGCCGCTTTCGTCATGCCGACGACGCCTGCTTTGGCTGCCGAGTAGTTGGTCTGCCCGACCATGCCGACCTTGCCCGACAGTGACGACAGATTCACGATCGCACCGGACTTGCGTTCACGCATGATGGCCGCGGCCTTTCGGGTGCCGTTCCAGGTCCCCTTCAGGTGCACGTTGATGACCTGGTCGAACTGCTCCTCGGTCATGTTTCGCATCGTGGCATCGCGGGTGATGCCCGCGTTGTTCACCATTACATCCACGGGACCGAATGCGTCTGCGGCAGCTCCCAATAGCGCGTCGACGTCGTCGCTGACGGTGACGTCGCATCGCACCCCGATGGCACGCTCGGTGCCGCCGAGTTCGACGGCGGCCTTCTCGGCGGCCTCGGCGTTGACGTCGCCGATGACGACGCGAGCGCCTTCGTCGACGAACAGTTGCGCGATGGCGAATCCGATTCCCTGTGCGGCGCCGGTGATCACGGCGGTCTGGTTGTGCAGGAGTGGTCCGGGCATGGGCGTAGAATTCTCTCTCTCTCGATCGGGAAAGTGGAGTATCAGCTGTGTGTCGACGCTGCGCGAATGAGGTTGCCGCCGATGATGAGTCGTTGGATCTCGCTGGTTCCCTCGTAGAGACGCAGCAACCGCACATCGCGGTAGATGCGCTCCACGGGTACCTCGCGCATGTAGCCTGTGCCGCCGTGGATCTGCACGGCGAGATCGGCGACCTTACCGACCATCTCTGTGCAGAAGAGTTTCGCCGCGGACGGCGCGGTGCGCCGATCTTCGCCGGAGACGTACTTGGCGGCGGCGTCGCGCACCAACGCGCGTCCGGCCATCACGCCCGTCTGCTGGTCGGCGAGCATCGCCTGGACCAGTTGGAAGGTGCCGATGGGCTTTCCGCCCTGGGTGGCACTGGCTGCGTAAGCCACTGATTCGTCGAGCGCACGTTGTGCCTGGCCGACCGACAGGGCGGCGATGTGGACGCGACCGCGCGCCAGCGAGGTCATGGCGGCTTTGTAGCCCTTCTCCTCGTCGCCGCCGACGAGCGCCGACGCCGGCACGCGCACGCCGTCGAACGTGACGTCGGCGGTCCAGGCGCCCTCCTGGCCCATCTTGGAATCCTTCGGCCCCACCTCGACGCCTGGAGTGTCTGCGGGAACGAGGAACACCGCTATGCCGGTGCCGGATTCGTCTGCCGGACGGGTGCGTGCGAAAACAACGAACAGGTCGGCGATGGGGGCGTTGGTGATGAAGCGTTTCTGTCCGTCGATGACCCACTCGTCACCGTCGCGCACCGCCTTGGTGCGCAGTCCCGCAGGGTTGGAGCCAGCACCTGGTTCGGTGAGTGCGAAGGATGCGACAACCTCACCCGAGGCGATGCCTTCGAGCCACTGCTTTTTCTGCTCGTCGGTGCCGAAGTTGACGAGCACCTGCCCGGCGATGCCGTTGTTGGTCCCGAACATCGACCGTAGGGCGAGACTGGTGTAACCGAACTCCATCGCCAGTTCGACGTCCTGGGTCAAATCGAGGCCGAGCCCGCCCCATTCCTGCGGGATCGCGTATCCGAACAGGCCCATCTCGGCCGCCTGCGCTCGCAGGTCGGAAGGAATCTCGTTGGTCTGCATGATCTCCGCTTCACGGGGCACCACCTTGGTGCGGATGAAGTCGTGGACCAGCTGATGGATCTGTGCGAAATCCTCGGCGTCGACGGCTAGTCGGTGATCGTGTGCTGCTGCAGCGGTCATGTCTGGAAAATATCAAAAACACGCCGTCGACACCAGGGGTGTGAACATAGAAGCAGTGTAGAACCCCCTTTGCCCTGTTAAGTGCTGCGAAAATGATATTAATTGCTGGGCAGAGGTAACTGACGACGCGCTACCATCGACCGGTGACTGTCAAGCCTCACGAGAAGATCGACACCGGGTCCGACACCGTGTCGTCGGTGCGCAAGGAATCCGCAGCGCGTGAGATCCGCAGCCTCGTCTTCGCGGGAGAGTTGCGGCCCGGGTCGAAGGTCGACCAGGATGCGCTGGCGGAGCGCTTGGGGATGAGCAAGCTCCCGGTGCGGGAGGCGCTCATCGCACTCGCTGGCGAGGGCATCATCGAGACCATCCCGCGGCGCGGAGCATATGTCGCCGACCTCTCGCGGGAAGACATCCGCGACCACTATTGGATGCTCGGCGTCATCTCCGGCCTCGCAGCCGAACGTGCCGCGGCAAACCTCTCCGACGATGACTTCGCCGACCTCGACGCTCTGGCGGCGCAGATGGAGGCGACCGACGACCTCCTCGAGATGGAGCGGTTGAACTCTGCATTTCACCGCATGATCAACAAGGCTTCCCGGTCGCGTCGGCTCATCGCCGAGTTGCGACTGCTCAGCCGCGCGATCCCGCCGAACTTCTTCGACTCCCACCCCGACGCGGTCGCCTCCTCACTGCGCGACCACCGCGAGATCCTCGACGCCCTGCGTGATCGCTCACCCGGCATCGCCCGCACGCTCATCGAAGGTCACTTCCTCCGCGGCGGACACCGCGCCGTCGAACTCCTCGAAGAAGCGGGTTTCTGGAGAGAGTGAACCGGTCACGGGCGTCCCGCGTGACCCACGGCTACCCGAACCGCACGGATGGTGGCCTCCCGTGCTGCAGATCGTGCGTGCTCGTCGAAATCCGGCGCGCAACTGATGAACAAGGTGTCGTCGGCGCTTCCGCCGAGCATGCACGCGTATGCGCCTGTGCCGAGAGCGATCTCGTCGACGATCTCACCGCCCTCCCGCACTCGGATGACACGAGAACCGACAGCGTCGGCGACCCAGAGGCACCCCTGTGCGTCGAGTCCGCATCCGTCGGGGGCGACGACGGCCATGCCCAAGGCGTCGGCAAGGGAGGGAGACGACGGCTGGTCGCCGAACCGCGCCCAGTCCCGACGCTCTCCGAGCGAGCCGTCAGCATGAATCGTGAACGCACTGATGCGATTTCCGAAAGTCTCGTCGACGATCAGCGTCGTACCGTCTGGTGTCACCACGCTACCGTTCGGAAAGTAGAGTCCCGACGCGACGGACGTGACGGTGCCGTCCGGGTCGATACGGAGCAGTGACGCAGGTTCGATGTCGGCGCCTGCCATGAGGTCGAAACCGAAGTTGCCCAGCCAGGCGCGGCCCTCTCCGTCGACTACCATGTCGTTCGGATGGCCGGTGACGTGCGCACTGACATCGGCATGCACGACAACCGATCCGTCGTCTTCGAGCCGAAGGATCGTGCGATGTTTCATCGACACGACGAGCAGCCTGCCGTCGGGGAGCCAGCCCAACCCGGATGGCTGCGCGGGAACCTCGAGCTCTGTACGGAGCTCAGAGCCGTCTTCCTTCACCGAATAGACGGCATGCGTGTAGAAATCGACGAACCACAGCCGGCCATCGTGCCATCGTGGGCATTCCGTGAACGACATGTCGGAGACGACGGTGCGCTGCTGTGGTGTGGTCATGATCGGAGTGTAGGAACCCTCGACCGACGACCGTGGCCACTCCGCGTATTCGGCAGCAACGTGTAGACCTGAGTGCATGTGTTCACGCCGCGCGCGGCGACCGAGGAGGGGGCTCAGTGGCAGACAAACCGACGATCGTGATCACCGGTGCGAGCGACGGGATCGGCGCGGTGGCGGCGAGGGAACTCGCGGGTGACGATGCCGACCTGATCGTGGTCGGAAGGTCCCGTGAGAAGACCGAGGCCGTGGCCGAAGAGACAGGCGCGACATGGTTCACCGCCGACTACTCGCGGCTCGACGACGTCCGGAAGCTGGCAGACGAGATCGCCAGTCACACGGGATCGATCGACGTTCTCCTGAACAACGCAGGCGGAACCTTTTCGCCATCGCAGCGCACCGCCGACGGCCATGAGCCGAATTTCCAGATCAACCACCTCTCCGGCTTTCTGCTCACCACGCTGTTGAAGGATCGCCTTGCCGCCGACGGCGGTGCCCTGGTGGTCAACACATCGAGCTTCGGGAATCTCGCAGGCAGTGTCGACCTCACCGACCTCGACTACGAACGCAGGCGACCATTCGAGTTGCGCTGTTACGGAACGAGCAAACTGGAGAACATCATGTTCACCCGCGGTATCGCCGAGAGGTGGCGTGGGGACGGGATAGTCTCTGCCGCTGTGCATCCCGGAGTGGTCGCGTCCAGCTTCGGGAGAGACTCGGCATTCATCGGGTTGTTCTACCGCACACCACTCAAGCGGGTCGGCACCATCACACCGGAGCAGGGCGCGCAACCGCTCATCGAACTGGCCCGGCGTGGTGCCGATCCGACTATCAACGGTGTGTACTTCGATCGCTTCAAGCCCAACGGGAGAGAGAACAGACAGGCACGGCGCCGCGACCTCATCGACGGATTGTGGGCGGCGTCGGAGAGTCTGATCTGACCGAGGCGCTGGCGCCCGGTCATCAACCGTGGTGATCGTCGTCGTTCGAGCGGCCCGGTGAGCAATAATGGCGCAATGGCTGACAGCGCAGACGGCACGCCCGGCGTCACGACGGAGGAGCGCACCTTCTCCGGCAAGCACGGCGAACAGATCTTCTACACGACCCTCACCCCAGCGGAACCGCGCGCTCTTGTCGTGATCGCCCACGGGCTCGGCGAGCACGGCGGTCGATACGCGCACGTCGCCGAGAAGTTCACCAGCGCCGGGTACGCAGTGGCGATCCCCGATCACCTCGGCCACGGCAGATCGGGCGGAAAACGGCTGCGTATCAAGTCATTCAAGCAGTTCAGTGACGACCTCGACACCGTCATCACACAAACCGCGATCGACGGGTTGCCCACCTACCTGCTCGGGCACAGCATGGGCGGATGTATCGCGCTCGACTACGCACTCGACCATCAGGACATGCTCGACGGACTCGTACTCTCCGGCGCTGCCGTGATGCCCGGCGACGACATGCCCGGCCCGGTCATCGCGGTCTCGCAGATCCTCGGCAAGGTTGCCCCGTGGCTGCCGACGATCGCTCTCGATTCGACGGCGGTTTCGCGTGATCCCGCCGTCGTCGAGGCATACCAGTCGGATCCGATGGTCACGCGCGCGAGAATTCCCGCCAGACTCGGTGCGGAGATGCTGTCGACCATGCAGAGCTTCCCCGACCGGGTGGGGTCGCTGCGCCTCCCATTGCTGGTCATGCACGGTTCAGCCGATCGACTGACCAATCCCGCGGGCAGTGAGATGGTCGAGCGGCTCGCAGGCTCAGACGACAAGACCCTCGTCATCTTCGACGACCTCTACCACGAGATCTTCAACGAGCCCGAGCAGGAGAAGGTGCTGACCACGGTCGTCTCCTGGCTCGACGCGCACGTGCCCGCTACGTGAGCGGCCGTGTGGCGGTAATCTGTTCGACGCCCATGCGTCCGTCACGGAACGCCATGCGCCCACCGACCAGGTAGAGCCGCCATACCCGGGCCATCTCGTCGCCGACCAGATCGACGGCACGCGCCCAGTTCTTCTCGAATGTGTCGTACCAGCCGTCGACGGTGCGTACGTAGTGCTCCGCCATCTCCTCGACGTCGTCGACTCGTAGCCCCGCGTCGGTCAGGTACTGCATCGTGCGTTCGACCGGCCGCATGTACATGTCGGGAGCGATGAACGACTCGATGAACGGGCCGCCTCCCGGGTGTTTGCCCTCCGGTCGTGACATCTGCTGCACGCACACCATGCCGCCGGGAACGACCTTGTCGTGCAACACCTGTGCGTAGGTTGCATAGTTCTGCTCACCGACATGCTCACCCATCTCGAGTGATGCCACGGCGTCGAAGGGACGGTCGGGGATCTCACGGTAGTCCTGCACGCGGATTTCGACGCGGTCGGCGAGCCCACGCTGTGCGATGCGTTCGTCGATGAACGCCTTCTGCTCGCGCGAGATGGTGACACCGACCACCTCGGCGTCGAAATGTTCTGCGGCGTAGAGCGACAGCGAACCCCAGCCGCAGCCGATATCCAGGAACCGTTGTCCGGGTCGGGTATCGAGGCCCACTTTGCGGCACACCCGGTCGAGCTTGTCGGCCTGGGCATCGGCGAGCGTGTAGTAGGGATCGTCTGAGGTCCAGTAGGCGCTCGAATACGCCATGTGGTCGTCGAGGATCAGTTCGTAGAACTCGTTCGAGAGATCGTAGTGGTGACTGATCGCGGCCCTGTCGCGGGCGCGGGAATGCAGACGTCCCCGCACACGTGCTTGCGTTGCGGGTGGAGCCTTGGGAAGGCCGAGCAGCCTGTAGCGCAAGGCCAACCTCGCGGCGTCGACCACGATTCGCGGTGACGGTCGGATGCCGGCGAGGTGGCGTTCGCGCGCGACGCCCCACACATGGGTGAGCGCGTCGTCGAGGTCGTCGAGCACGTCGAGTTCGCCAGTGACGTACGCCTGCGCTGCGCCGAGTTCGCCGGGATGCCACACCAGTCGACGTAGCGCATCGGCGCTGTAGATCGCGACGTGCGGCGCGTCGTCGGGGCCGGCGACACTGCCGTCCCACGCCGTGAGGTGCACGGGAATCTCGCCGCGCACATGACGTTCGATCACGTCGGCGATGTCACGGGCAACGGTCATCGGAGCTCCTTGCGTGGTCGACCTGGTACGACTGTCACCGATTCTTCGTTGGCCGCATTGCATCCGGATGGGTGGCCGTGCCGGGTATCACCCATCCGGACGTTCCGACGTCTAGGCCTCATACATCTAGGACTCGTAGCCGAGCAACGACTTCACCTCGAGGAACTCGTCGAACGCGTAATCGCTCCACTCGCGGCCGTTACCGCTCTGCTTGTAGCCACCGAACGGCGCCGACGGGTCGAGTTGCGCGCCGTTGAGTGAAATCGATCCCGCCCTGATCCGTTCGCCGATTCGGCGCACCTCGTCGAGATCCTTGCCGGACACGTATCCCGCAAGTCCGTACTCGGTGTCGTTGGCGATTTCGAGTGCTTCGTCGATGTCGTCGTACCCGATGATGACGAGCACCGGCCCGAACACCTCGGTGCGCGCGATCTCCATGTCGTTGGTGACACCGGAGAACACAGTCGGTCGTACGTAGTAGCCGCTGGGCAGATCGTCGGGCCTGCCGGGTCCGCCGATGACCGGTGTCGCGCCGTCGTCGATGGCGCGCTCGATGAGTCCCTGGATCTTCTCGAACTGCGGCTCGGACACCACCGGGCCGAGACGCACCTTGCCGGTCGGATCACCCACGGTCAGCGAGGGTTCGACCGACTTCACGGCCTCGATCACGTCGTCGAGACGCGCGTTGGGTACCAGCATGCGGGTGGGGGCGTTGCACGATTGTCCCGAGTTGGTCATCACCGTTGCCACACCGCCGGCGACGTTCTTCGCCAGATCGTCGTCGTCGAGAATGATGTTGGGGCTCTTGCCTCCGAGTTCCTGCGCCACCCGCTTGACCGTCGGCGCAGCGGTTCGTGCCACCTCTATGCCCGCGCGCGTGCTGCCGGTGAACGAGATCATGTCGACGTCGGGATGTGCAGCCAAGGCCGAACCGACACCCGGGCCATCACCGTTCACGAGGTTGAACACGCCTGCCGGAACGCCTGCGGCGTCGAAGATCTCGGCGACGATCGCGGCAGAGAACGGGGCCACCTCCGACGGCTTGAGCACCATCGTGCAGCCGGTTGCCAGCGCGGGGGCGACCTTGCACATCACCTGGTTGAGCGGCCAGTTCCACGGGGTGATGAAGCCGCACACGCCGATGGGCTCCTTGACGATCCGTGAGGTCCGACGGTCCTCCGCGAAGCGGTACTCGGGCAGTGACGCCGCGGCGGTCATGAGGTGTCCGAGGCCGATCGGTACCTGGGCGGCGCGTGCCAACCCGGACGGGGCACCCATCTCCTCGGTCACGGCGTCGGCCAGTTCGTCGGCACGCTTCTGATACTCGTCGATGATCGCGGTGAGGACCGCGACCCTCTCGTCGACCGAAGTGCGACCCCACGTCGCGAATGCGCGTCGGGCCGCGGCGACCGCGGCGTCGACATCGGCGGCGGTGCCCAACGCCACATGTCCTGCGGGCTTTTCCGTCGCAGGGTTGATGACATCGATGAGATTGAGTTCAGCGGGCTCCACCCACTGGCCGTCGATGTAGAACGTGGTGATCTCGCGCATCGCTTCTCCTCCTGTGGTGCTGTGTGACCAAAGTTACGCCCGGGCCATTGGGGTGAGGTGACTCGCCTCCCGGTACGTGCTGTCGAAGCGGTTCTCACAATGAGACGTCGCGGCCATTCCGCCTTGTCGTGTGGTCGACCTAGTCTTGGTGCATGATCCACATCGTCGCCAAATGGCAGATCAAACCCGAATATGCAGACCAGTGGCCCGAGCTGGTCGCCGAGTTCACCGAAGCCACCAGGTCGGAACCGGGAAACAAGTGGTTCGCGTGGTCACGCAGCCTCGACGACCCGAACGAGTACGTCCTGATCGAGGCATTCGACGACGATGCCGCCGTCGCGCACGTGTCGAGCGATCACTTCAAGAAGGCGACGGCCGACCTGCCGCAGTTCCTCGTCGCCACTCCCGAGATCATCAACACGACGGTCGACGCCGACGGATGGTCGGAGCTAGGGGAGATGTCCGTCGACTGACTGCACAACGGGCTGAACACAGCGCCCACTCGACCACCTACCGGTCGAGTGGGCGCTGTGTGTTGCCGAGTGGGCGCTCTCCGGAACGCGGCCTGCATCGATAGTCACAAGTGAGCCTTGTGACCCCACAATTTCGAGCCATCTTCCGGCGGTATGCGTCACGGCCCATGCTCAGAGAATGACCGAGATCCTCGACCGCCAGCGTGCTCGCGACATTCGAGTCGACACGTCGTCGGCGGGGCGTCGGATCGGCGACGCCTTCGCGCACATCACCCCCAACTGGTTCGCGACGGTGATGGGCACTGGGATAGTCGCGACGTCGGCGATCAGTGTTGCCGGACAGCTGCAGACGGTCCAAGTGCTGGCGACCGCGATCTGGTTGCTGGCGGTGGTGCTGCTCGTATTGGTCTCCGTGGCATTCGCCGCCCATTGGCTCCGGCATCCCGTACACGCGCGTCACTACGCGATGGACCCGGTCATGGTGCAGTTCTACGGGGCCATCCCGATGGCGCTGTTGACCGTCGGGGCGGGCACGATCACCGTCGGATCGTCGACCCTCGGGTCCGAGACGGCGGTTACCGTCGACGCCGTGCTGTGGTCGGTCGGAACCCTGACGGGCCTCGGCACGGCGATCGGGGTGCCGTATCTGATGATGACGCGTCATCATCGACGCACGGATCTCGTCGCGCTCCCTGCCTGGCTGATGCCCGTTGTGCCACCGATGGTGTCGGCGACGACGGGAGCGCTGCTCGTCGACCACGTCCCGGCCGGCCAATGGCGGCTCGGCTTCCTCGCGCTGTGTTACATGCTGTTCGGGCTGAGCCTGTTCCTCGGGATCTTCACACTGACGCTCATCTATGGTCGGCTGCTGCGCGGAGGTGTGCCGACCGGGAGTGCCGCACCGACGATCTGGATCACGCTGGGTGTGATCGGCCAGTCCGTCACGGCGGCCAATTCTCTTGCTGCCCATGCCGACAACGCGTTGGCCGGGCGCACCGGTCAGCATGTGATCGGCATGGGTCTGATCGACGTCGGCGTCTGTTACGGTCTCGCCGCCACCGGTTTGGGTGCGGGGATGTTCGTGCTCGCGACCGCCGTCACGGTGCACAACGTGCGTCGTTCGATGCCGTTCGCCCTCACGTGGTGGAGCTTCACGTTCCCGATCGGCACCTGTGTGACGGGACTGGCTGCTCTGGGAACCGCGTTGCAGTCCACTATGTTTCGTGGTGCAGCCGTCGTGCTGTTCGCGGTACTCCTCGTCGTATGGGCACTTGTCTTCGCGCGCACCGTTGCAGCGGTTCTCGGCGGTCGCCTGCCGGCAGCCGCCTGAACGGGCTCAGACGACGCCGCTCGGTGACCTGCGTGTGCCCGGCTGCTGGCGCGGCATACGATTGGGCGGCACCGGATAGGGCTTGCCGTACCCGGCTGTACCGGCGGCGATGTTTGGACCGCATCTGACAAGCGCGTTCTGCGCCTTGGGATTGGGGTCCCCGAGCCGCGGTCGTGCCGAGTTGGGACGGTGTGCGAAATCGAACACCGTCGTCATGTCGCCGACGGTCTGTCTGCGCCAGGCGGTCAGATTCGGAACGTCCACCCCGAATCGCTTCTCGATGAGCTTCAGCTGTGACGTATGGTCGAACGTCTCGCGCGCAACGAGCCCACCGCGGCTGTACGGCGAGATCACGAAGCACGGCACGCGGTAGCCGAGCCCGATCGGACCGCGGATGCCCTTCGACGACGAGACCTTGTTGATGTTCGGCACGCTGACGTACTCGCCCTTGGTGCCGGGCGGTGCTGTCGGCGGGACGACGTGGTCGAAGAAGCCGCCGTTCTCGTCGTAGCTGATGATCAGAGCGGTCTTCTCCCACACGGCGGGATTGGACGTGAGGATGTCGAGGAGTTGCACGATGCCCACCGCGCCGAGAGCGGCGGGCAGAGCGGGGTGCTCGCATTCCATGGCGGGCGGAACGACCCATGACACCTTGGGCAGCCGGTTCGCTGCGACGTCGGCGCGAAAGTCGTTGGGGTAGGTGGGTGCGATACCGCGTCGGGCCAGCTCCGAATTGGGATCCTGTGCCTGCTTGAAGCAGCCCATCATGCCGTCGAGGACGACCGACGACACGGGGCCGAGATCCTTGTTGTTGTAGATCTTCCAGCTCACCCCCGCGTCGCTGAGGTTCTCCGGCATCGTGCGCCAGCTGTAGGCGAACTTCGGTATCAGCGTGGGTGTTTCGAGTAGTGGCCCCCCGTGTGCGCCCTCCGGGTCGAGCGTCGCGCTCATCCAGTAGAGCCGGTTGGGGTCGGTGGGGCCGAGAACGGAGCAGTGGTAGGCGTCGCAGATCGTGAATGCCTCGGCGAGAGTGCGGTGGATCGGGATGTCGTCGCGCTCGTAGTAGCCCATGAGTGCCGGCGCGTTGGCGGGACCGACCGATTCGATCGACATCGGAAGCCAGCCGTCGTTGCGCCCGTCGTTCCACGCCTTGTGCAGTCCTGCCCACGAGTGGTCGGGGTCGTTGATGCACTCGCCGTCGAGATTGGCGTCGTTCTCGGTGTCGAGGCGGAAGGGCATCGTGTATCCCGACTTCGTCGGCCCGACGCCCGGTGCCCATCCGTGCTGTCGCCACAGGGGCGTCGACTCGCCGAAGCCACGCACACCGGAGTAGGTGCCGAAATAGTGGTCGAAGCTACGGTTCTCCTGCATGAACAACACGATGTGCTCGATGTCGTCGAGTGAACCGGTGCCGGCCGGGTCTGCCTGGGCATATGCCTTGTCGATGATCGGTGCGGCCCACGACGTGAGCAGCGCGCCGCCGCCGACTGCGGCCACTCTCGACAGGAACTCCCGACGACTCAGACCGCCAAAAGGCATCTCCGACATACACACTCCTGGTGGATCGATGGTGCCGTGAGGTGTCCGGGCGCGTCCCCCGCGGCAGAGCGTAACCGCCGAAGTCTAAACCCGCACTGTGAATGCCGCCGAGCTTTCGTGCGTACGCCGAGCGTCGAGGAGGTGGACGTCAGTGGATGCTGCTCATGACCGCGACGACGACCCCGGCGATCACCAGGACCCCGACGCAGCAGGCCATCACGATCGCGAGTCGACGCCGCCCGCGGTTGATCGCGTTGATACCGACGCCGATACAGATCAGGATCGCCGCGGAGTAGACGGCGATGGCCAACGTCAGTAGGGCTACCGCGCCCTGATCTGCGGCGAGAACCAGCGGTGTCGAGGACGGCGTCATACGTCGAGTAGATCATTCAGCCGATCGGCAGCACCCTGGTGTCCCCGAGCTTCGCGTAACCGCTGCGGTCATAACCTCTGTCGACGACCGGCTTCCATGTGCTGTTGCCCTGATCTGCCAGCCAACCGAGTCCCATGTTGCGCATACGTTCATACCGGGGCAGATACTGCGTCGGGACGAGTACGAACGTGTAGTTGCCCTTGCGCGTGACGAGATTCGACGAGGCGTTGACGTCGACAGCGGTGTAGTTCGGATGGATCGACGTGTACCCGTCCTGCGCGTTGACCACTGCGAGCGTGTTCCCCACGTCGTTCGGGTAGTCGGACATGCCGTCGTACTCTCGGCTGATGTCGATGGTCTTGTACTTCGTGTAGGGCGTCGGGGTGCCGGTCCTCTGCAGCGTGTTGCGTCCGTTGAGCGGGTGCTGAGGGTTGCCGAACAGGACGAAGTACATGTCGGAGGCCGCAGGCGAACCCGCACTCCCCGCATTGCGTTTGAGCCATTCGGACGCGACGAGCGCACCCTGCGAGAAACCCATGACGGCCTTCTTGCCCGGGGAGGCGGCAATCGCCGTCGACAGTGCCGACACGCCGCTGTCGACGACGGAGCTCAGCAGACCCGACGTCTTGTACGACACCGACTTGCAGGTGTTGGGCGCCTTGCACATGACTCCCCGCAACTCACTCGACATCGGTGCCGACACCACGTTCGGGTTCGGTCCGACCGTCAGCACCGTGACGCCGGTGTCGGCTGTCGCGGTCGCCGATCCGAACCAGACCGCCGGCAGCAGCAGACACAGAGCACAGACAAACCCCACCAACTTCGACCGCATGCGATTTCCCCCCTGGAAATGTCAGATCGCGCTGTTGACCTTCGAGATGTTACTTCGGCCCCCCGACGCCCAGCGTTACCGTCACGGCGTCGGGACGGGTGTTGTCGTCGTGGTGGTCGTCGGCGCGTCTGGCGTCGACGTGGAGGTGGTCGAGTCGGCGGACGGCGACGGAGCAACCGACGACGACGGATTCTGCGTCGTGGTGGTCGTCGTCACCGACGAGGTGCCCGGCGTCGTCGATTCGGTAGCAGAAGTCGCCGATTCCGCGGACTCTGATGCCGATGGTGTCGTCGACTCCTGAGTGCTCCCGGAGAGTGCGGCGAGTACCGCGGGTGTCTCCACTGGTGCAGCCGCGGCGACGCGCGCGGCCGCGGTGGCCTTCGCGACGCCGTCGGGTTCCGGCGATCCCGCGGCGCTGACGAGTTGGGTCTTCGCGGTCACTGCGGGAGTCTTGTTGAGCGCAGCGAGTACGTCGTCTTTGCCCGCTCCGAGCCCCCGGTCCCAGTTGGCCCAGTTGTGCACCCCGTAGTTGGGCAGCGAGATCACCGACACACCGCTCTGCGCCAGCTGTAGCTGCAGCAGCACCGTCGAGACCGCCGACAGAATCTCCAGCGCCACCGCGTTGATCAGATCCGACTGCGAGAGCTTTGCCATGTCGGTAGGACTCGGGAACCCGTTGCCCGACGAGATGATCAACGTCTGGCCGTTCTGCTTGAGCTTGTCGATGTTCTTCGACGGGTCGTTCGCCGTCCATCGGGCGCTGCCGGGGACACCCCACATGTTGACGATGCCGTTGGTGTAATTCGACACCAGCGTCTGAGTTGCGAGTACGCCGAGCGCGCCGATCGGATTGTCGGTCTGGTAGTACCCCGACATCGCCTGCACGACCTTGAACTGTTCCGGGTGCCGCTCGGCGAGGGTCACCGCAGGCCCCGCCGACATCGAGAGGCCGACGATCGCATTGTCGGATTTACTGACACCGAAGTTGGTGGCGAGGTAGTCGGGCAGTTCCTGGGTCAGAAACGTCTCCTGCTTGATCGTGACGTTCTTGTCGCCCGCTCCGCCGTCCCAGTCGGTGTAGAACGACGACGCCCCGCCCGCGGGCATGACGAGCGTGGTGTCGCTCCTGCCGTCGTAGACCTTCGCAGCCTGGACGTCGGTGGTCCACGCCGAGCGGTCGTCACGCGCACGCATGCCGTCAAGCAGGTACACCCCCTTCGCACTGCCGTTGGATGCGCGTATCTGGACGATGACGAACTTGTGCTGGGACTCCGACCAGACCTTGCAGTTCTGCACGTAGTTGCCCGACGAATCCCAAATGCATCCCTCGCGCAGGACCTCGGGATGACCGACCATGGCCGACGCCCGATTGTCCTTGCCGACCAGTGTCCCGAGGCCGAGTAGTGCTGCGGTCAGCGTCAGTACCGTTCCGACGCCGATCAGGCGGCGTCGAATACGCCGTGGTCCACGAGCACGGGTCGGCGTCGGCTCGGCGGCCGTCGGAGCGTCGTCGTAGACAGTCCACTGGTCGCGCGGATCACTACTCGGTGAATGGGGTGGGATGGGCATGTGGCTCCTGCCGTCTGTGGTCCCCGATGTCTAAGTGGTCGGTTTGCGCATCGACTCCGTTACATGCGATCCGCGTCTACCGTGGATTTCATGGCAGATTCGGACAGTTACGACGTCATCGTGATCGGCGCTGGACCAGCGGGCGAGAACGCCGCCGACTATGCGATCCGCGGAAGTTCTCGCCGCGCGGTACTCATCGAGAGTCAACTCGTCGGAGGTGAATGTTCGTACTGGGCCTGCATGCCGAGTAAAGCGCTGCTGGGTGCGGGCGCTGCGCTCGACACGGCGACTGGGCTGCCCGGCTCGCGGCCCCGTGTGGTCGACGATCAGCCCGACTCCGCGAGACTTTTCGCCTGGCGGGACTCGTTCACCGAGAACCGCGACGATTCATCTCAGGTGGAATGGGCGCGCGGAGCCGGAATCGACGTCGTACGAGGTGAGGGGCGTCTTGTCGGTGAGCGGGAGGTCGAGGTGGCCGGCCGGCGCCTGCGGGCTGGCGAGGCCGTCGTCGTGGCAACGGGTAGTGAGGCGTCGATTCCGCCCATCCCGGGACTCGCCGATGCCGCACCCTGGACGTCACGCGATGCGACGAACCTCGTTGAGGTCCCGCCACGGATCGCTGTGCTCGGCGGTGGTGTAGTGGCCTGCGAGGCCGCGACCTGGCTGGCCGAGCTCGGCAGCGAGGTGACGATGGTGGTCCGCGGCAAAGCGCTGCTGCCGTCGATGGAACCGTTTGTCGGAGAGCGTGTCTCTGCGGGACTGCGCGACCGTGGCGTCGACATTCGATTCGGCACCACGTTCGCGTCGGTGGCACGCCCCGGCGTCGACGACACCGGCTACGGACGGATTCACGGAGGCCCCGCGGCGGTCGACCTCGCCAACGGTGACGGCGACGTCGTCGACAGGCTCGAGGTCGACGAGATCCTGGTAGCCGCTGGTCGACGGCCCCGCACCGTCGACGTCGGATTCGAGTCTCTCGGCATCGATCCGAAGGCCAAGCTCGACGTCGACGATCGTCTGAATATCGCGGGTCACGACTGGCTCTACGCCGTCGGTGACGTCAACGGCCGCGCGCCGCTGACGCACATGGGCAAGTACCAGGCGCGTGTCGCCGGTGATGTGATCGCCGCACGCGCGGAGGGACGTTCGCTCGACGGCGAGCGGTACGCGGCCACCGCCGATCATGCCGCCGTGCCGCAGGTCGTGTTCACCGAGCCGCAGGTCGGGTCAGTGGGACTGACCGAACACGCCGCCCGCGACGCCGGGCTCGACGTTGTCACATCGGAGCTCGACATCGAGGTCGCGGGATCGGCGCTCGCACGCGACGACTACAGCGGCCGCGCGAAGCTGGTCATCGACCGTGGACGAAATGTGTTGGTGGGAGCCACGTTTGTCGGCCCCGACATCGCCGAGCTGGTCCATTCGGCGACGGTTGCCGTTGTCGGAGAGGTGTCGATCGACCGGCTCTGGCACGCCGTCCCGTCGTACCCGACGGTCAGCGAGGTGTGGCTGCGACTGCTGGAGAACCTGCGCGGGTAGGGACTCGTCGGTCCGACGTCGCCGCGCGTACGGACCAGTAGCGTGGACTCCATGAGTACTCCCCACCTCATCACTGCGTCGGACCTGCGTGAACTCGGCGACGATCCCAAACTGCGCATCGTCGATGCGACTGTGCATCTTCGATTCGGCGACGGCGCTCCCCAGATCGAGTCCGGACGCGAGTCGTACCTGGCCGGCCACATACCGGGCGCTACATTCATCGATCAATTGGTCGCACTCTCCGACGCCGACGGTGAAGCGCCCTTCGCAGTCGTCTCGTCCGACGACTTCGCCGCGGTGGTGGGGGATGCCGGCATCGGCGACGATTCGCGCGTTGTCGTCTACGACACGGAGAACGGTATCTGGGCGACTCGTCTGTGGTGGCACTTCGGCCTCGAAGGGTTCGACGAAATAGCCGTGCTCGATGGCGGGCTCCAAGCGTGGGTCGACGCCGGCTTCCCTATCGACAGAGGTGAATCCGGCTATCCGCCCGCCGACTTCACCGCACGACGACGACCCGAACGGATCGAGTCGACCGACGAGGTGATTGCCGACGTCGACGACGATTCGGTGTTGCTGATCAACGCACTCGACCGCGACGCCTTCGCGGGAGGGCACATTCCGGGGAGCGTCAACGTCCCATTCGGTGAGTTGGTCGACGAGCGCGGCAGGCTCAAGGACGTGCCTGCGCTCCGCGAGATCTTCGACGCCGTCGGCGCGCTGGATGCCGGTGCCCGCCCGGTCACCTACTGCGGGGGCGGAATCGCAGCCACCGCGGCCGCTTTCGCGCTGTCGGCAGTAGGACGCGACGACGCCGCGGTCTACGACGGCCCGATGAACGCGTGGACATCTGATCCTGCAAGGCCGCTGGAGACGAGCTGACTCCACGTTGCGTGGGATCCAGGGGTACGAAAATGCCCCCCGGGATCCCACGCAACTATCGGCGGGTGCCCCCAGTCGGACTCGAACCGACACTGTGCGGATTTTAAGTCCGCTGCCTCTGCCGATTGGGCTATAGGGGCGCGCTGACAAGCATGCCATGCGCGTTCCAGCGCAAACGAGGGAAGTGCCCCATGGGGGTGACGTTCTGCACTCACCGATGCAGACCCGCCTGGCGTACCGCCAGGCGGGCGGCGCGTTGGACGCACCAGACGGTCCAGGCCGCTGATATCAACGCGATCACAAGCAGTTCGCTGGTCATCCAGACCAGGGCGTCGCCGCTGACGGTGTTCGACGGGTCCTGGACCATGAAGACCACAGCCATCACCGACAACAAGCCGATGACGGCTGATGGCCAGCCTGCGTGCGCCTCGAGGTGGTGCTTTTCTTCGATCACCTCGGCAGCGTGCCGCTGATGGTCGGCCCGCGAGTCGTTGAGCTCGGAAAGGGCGACGAACAGATCGGCACTACGGCGAGGCTGTGAGGATCGGTGGTAGGACAGCACCCAGGCTCCGACCGCGACGGCGGCGAAAGCAAGTGAGAGGTAGACCACACCCCATCGTAGCCCGTCGGACGGATGGCGCAGAGTGCGACGGCGACCGGCCAATGCGCATCTCCATCGAGCGTTACACCCTTGACGCTCTGACTTAATGGCGATAACTTAACGCGGGTAAGTGACCATCAGGCGCAAGGGGGACCGCATGCTGGCAAGACTCACCCGACTCGCGGTTTCGGCACCCAAACGTGTTCTGGCGGTGGCGTTTGTGCTGCTGGTGTTGTGCGGGATCTACGGAGCGTCTGCCTCGCAACACCTCCTCGCCGGCGGTTACTCCGACCCCAACAGCGAATCGGCGCAAGCGGCACAACAGATCAACGACACGTTCCAGCGTGGGGGATTACAAGTCGTTCTGAAACTCGACGCCCCCGCAGGCACCGACATGGAAAACGACCCGCGGGCGGCCGCGGTCGGCAAGTCGCTCGTCACCGAGCTCGATGGCATTCCCTATGTGCAGCAACCGATTCTGTCGGTGTGGCAGGACCCGACGCTCGCCCCCGGTCTGGTCAGCAAGGACCGCAGCTCTGCCCTGATCATCGCCACGCTCGACGGCGGCGAGGCCGACGCGCCCGCGCATGCGAAGGAGGTTGCCTCCCGCTTCGAGGGGACCCGTGACGGCATCTCGATCCGTGTCGGTGGCGGGGGGCTGGTTTTCCAGCAGGTCAACGAGCAGACGACCCGCGACCTCGCGCTTGCCGAGGGTATCGCGATCCCTATCAGTTTCCTCGTACTGATCGTCGTGTTCGGGGGAGTTCTCGCGGCCATGTTGCCGATCGGGGTCGGCATCATCGCGATCGTGTTGACGTTCGCCCTGCTGCGGTTGATCGGCACCGTCACGGATGTGTCGATCTTCGCGCTGAACCTCACCACCGCAATGGGGTTGGCGCTCGCGATCGACTACACGCTGCTGCTCGTCACTCGCTATCGAGAAGAGGTCGCCGACGGTCGGGACCGGCGGTCCGCGATTCTGCGCACCATGTCGACGGCTGGCCGGACCGTCGCCTTCTCGGCGATCACGGTCGCCCTCGCGCTCGCCGCATTGGCGATCTTTCCGATGTACTTCCTGCGTTCGTTCGCCTACGCCGGACTCGGTGTGGTTGCGATCGCCGCGGTGACCTCACTGGTGATCACTCCCGCCATCCTCATGCTCCGCGGCGACCGGATCGACTCGCTCGACGTGCGTCGCGGAGTTCGTAAGCTCCTGGGTCGACCCGAGCCGACACCGCGTCCGGTCGAGCAGGGCTGGTGGTACCGCGCGGCGTCGTGGGTTCTGAAACGGGCCGCGCCCGTCGGGGCTACCGTCGTCGCGATCTTGTTGGTGCTCGGCGCCCCCTTCCTGTCCATCAAGTTCGGCTTCCCCGATGATCGCGTCCTTCCGACGAGCGCGAGTGCGCATCAGATCCAGCAGGAGATACGCGACGACTTCGCCCAGAACCTCTCCTCGACAATCACCGTCGTCACCACCGGCGATGTCTCGCAGCAGACGAGGGCGCACTACGCGCAGGAACTCTCGCGCGTGGCCGACGTCAACTCGGTGTCGGGGGCGGGCGGCACCTTCGTCGACGGTCGGCCAGTGGGACCGGTCAACCCCGCGGACCTGCGCGGCGACGTCGGAGTGATCACCATCGCCACGAGCCTCGAACCGATGCAGGAGGCCGGCGAGCACCAGCTCGCCCAGCTGCGGGACGTGCCGGCACCGGACGGTCTCACAGCGAAATTCACCGGAACTGCTGCGACCAACGTCGACACCGTCGATTCGATCTACGCACACCTGCCCTGGGTGCTCGGGGTGATTGCGATCGCCACCTTCATCCTGTTGTTCCTGTTCACCGGAAGCGTCGTGCTGCCGCTGAAGGCGTTGGTGCTCAACGTGTTGTCGCTGTCGGCAACCTTCGGCGCCATGGTGTGGTTCTTCCAGGAAGGCCATCTCGGGGGACTGGGCACCACGGCAACCGGGTACCTCGCGGCCACGATGCCGGTGCTCATGTTCTGCATCGCGTTTGGTCTGTCGATGGACTACGAGGTGTTCCTACTCGGCCGCATCCGCGAATCGTGGCTCTCGTCGGACCGATCACGCGCGGCCAACGACCGGGCCGTCGCGCTCGGCATTGCCAGGACCGGCCGTGTCATCACCGCCGCAGCGCTGCTGATGAGCATCGTGTTCGCGGGAATCGCGGCGTCAGAGGTGTCGTTCATGCGTATGTTCGGTGTCGGGCTCACGCTCGCCGTGCTGATGGATGCCACCCTCATCCGGATGCTGCTCGTCCCGTCGTTCATGCGACTCGCCGGGCGCGTGAACTGGTGGGCTCCCGCGCCGCTGCGCCGTGTGCACGACCGCTTCGGACTCTCCGAGGAGGTCGAGGACGAGCAGCGGGGATCGCCCGCCCGCCCCGACGCGAACCCCACCCACGAAATCGAGACACAGGAGAACAGTGACGCCGACCTCTCGCAGGACCCGATCGCCCCGCGGATCAGGTGAGTTGCTGGCAGACGAGATCATCGACGCCGCCACGTCGCTTCTGCTCGACGCCGAGGCGGCCTCGGCAGTGTCGATCCGCGCGGTCGCCGAGAGGGTGGGCGTCACGCCGCCGTCGATCTACCTGCACTTCGCCGACAAGGACGCGCTGCTCGAGGCGGTGTGTGCACGGTACTTCGAGCAGCTCGACGAGAAGTTGGCCGAGGCGTCGATCGGGGTCGACGACCCGCTGGAGCGGGCTCTCCAGATGGGGATGGCCTACGTGCGATTCGCGGTCGACACCCCTGTGCTGTACCGCGAGGCCTTCCATCACGTATCCCGGCCGAGCAGCGGACCAAGGTCGACGAGGTTCTCGCGGCATCGGCGTTCGTCCGGTTCACCGGGACTGTCGGCGAACTCGCGGAAGCCGGTGTGTTCAGGCCCGCCGAGGTGGGCGACGTGGTGCTGGAACTGTGGACTGCCGCACACGGTCTTGCGTCGCTGATGATCGCAAAGCCCGGTCTGGGGTGGGGTGATGACTTTGCCATCGCTGAACAGACGCTGCGCTCGGTGTGTCTCGGACGCGCGGTGCTCTCGATCCGCGAATATCGTGCACCCGATGCGGTCCGAGGCTTTCTCGACGCATTGAGCGCCACGTCGGATCCCCCGATTGGTCAAGAGAAGGTAAAGTCGGAACCGAAACGGGCCGATCCCCGTTGATGAGACGTACACGTCCATATAAGGAGCACCTGTGCGAGACAGCAGTAACCCGGTGATGCGCGGCGTCGTCCGCGATAACCAGAATCCCGGCGGATACGCCGGCTTCGGTTCCAACATGGCCGGGGCCGGGCAAGCCGCTATGTACAACCAGTACGGCCAGCAGGTTCCCCCGCAGTATGCGCCGCCGCAGGCCGCCGGACGCCAGCTGACCATCGACGACGTCGTCACGAAGACGGCGATCACTCTCGGCGTCCTGACCATCTCGGCGATCGTCAGTTACGTCATCAGTAGCTACAACAACGCGCTGGCAGGCCCGCTCATGGGTATCGGTGCGATCGCTGGTCTGGTCCTCGTGCTGGTCGCGTCGTTCGGTCGCAAGCAGGACAACCCGGCGATCGTGCTCGCGTACGCGGCCTTCGAGGGACTGTTCGTCGGCTCGATCTCGTTCGTGTTCGCGAATTGGATGGTCAGTGGTGACACCAGCGCGGGTGCGCTGATCGGGCAGGCGGTCCTCGGCACGTTCGGCGTGTTCTTCGGAATGCTGCTGGTCTACAAGATCGGTGCCATCCGCGTGACCCCGCGCTTCACGCGCATGCTGTTCGCCGGACTGATCGGCGTGATGGTGCTCATGATCGGCAACCTGATCATCGGGCTGTTCACGGGCGGAGCGGGTGTGCTGCGCGACGGCGGTCCGATCGCGATCATCTTCTCGCTGGTCTGCATCGCGCTGGCGGCGTTCAGCTTTCTCGTCGACTTCGACGCCGCTGATCGGCTCATCCGTGCGGGCGCTCCGTCACGCGCAGGTTGGGGAGTGGCACTCGGACTGACGGTCACCCTGGTGTGGCTGTACGTCGAGATCCTGCGACTGCTGAGCTACTTCAACTCCAACAACTAGTAGTTCCAGCACGACATACATCGAGGCCCTGCACTCCGCTGGAGTGCAGGGCCTCGGTCGTCGAACCAGAAGTGCGGTCAGCTCAGGCGCTCGAGCACCATCGCCATACCCTGCCCACCGCCGACGCACATCGTCTCGATGCCGAAGGTCTTGTCGTGGGTCTGCAGGTTGTTGAGCAGCGTGGTGGTGATGCGTGCGCCGGTCATGCCGAACGGATGCCCCAGTGCGATTGCGCCGCCGGAGACATTCAACTTGTCGTGGTCGATGCCCAGCTCGTTGGCCGAACCGAGGACCTGCACGGCGAATGCCTCATTGATCTCGAAGAGGTCGATGTCGGATAGCGACATCCCCGACACCCGCAACACCTTGCGCACGGCCTCGATGGGGCCGAGACCCATGATCTCCGGCGACAATCCCGTGGCAGCAGTCGCGACGACACGGGCCAGCGGGGTCAGGCCGAGTTCCTTGGCCTTGGTGTCACTCATGACGACCAGTGCCGCAGCGCCGTCGTTCAGCGGGCAGGCGTTACCTGCGGTGACGGTTCCGTCGGGGCGGAACACCGGCTTGAGCTGCGAGATCTTCTCGTAGGTCGTCCCAGGGCGTGGGCCGTCGTCGGTGCTGACGACGGTGCCGTCGGCCAGGGTAACCGGGTCGATCTCGCGCTCGAAGAAGCCCGCCTTGATGGCTTCCTCGGCGCGGTTCTGGCTACGAACACCCCAGTGGTCCTGATCTTCACGCGAAATGCCGGTGAAGCTGGCGACGTTCTCGGCGGTCTGACCCATCGCGATGTAGACGTCGGGCAGCAGGCCGTCCTCACGCGGATCGTGCCACGCCGGAGCGCCGCCCTCCGCGGTGCGTTCGGTGCGGGCGAGGGCCTCGTCGAAGACAGGGTTCTTGGAGTCCGGTGCGCCGTCGGCTCCGCCGGAGATGGCAAAGCTCGACACGCTCTCGACGCCGCCGGAGATGAACACGTCACCCTCGCCCGCCTTGATGGCGTGCAGGGCCATGCGGGTGGTCTGCAACGACGACGAGCAGTAGCGGTTCACGCTGACGCCGGGGATGTGGTCGAACCCGAGTTCGACGGCGAGGACACGGCCGATGTTGTAGCCACCCTGGCCACCGGGCTGACCGATGCCCCAGTGGATGTCCTCGATGTCCTTGGGATCGAGTTCAGGGACCTTCGCGAGGAGTGCGGTAACCATCTGGCGCGAGAGTTCGTCCGGCCGGACGTCTTTGAGGGATCCCTTACCGGCGCGGCCGATCGGGGAGCGGGCATGGGCAACGATGACGGCTTCAGTCATGTGAAACACGTTACTGCACGTCGTCGACGCCAGATGAGCCGGATTTGTCACTCGAGCGCCGCAGGTTCCGCGCGGATGTCGGCGCGCCGCCGGGTTGGACGAGCGGAAGGAACACGTCGTCGACGATGCCACGCAACACGTCGTCGGAGACGGGCGCCAGCGACATGAGGACCTCGTACCGATAGAGGTCGGCTGGGAGTGCGACGGCGCGCTCGGTCACGTGCGCCGGATCGATCTCGCCACGTGCCACGGCGCGGTCGATGAGGGTGGGCATGATCGAGACGCGATCGCCGACGAACAACGCGCGGACCTCACGTGGACTGGTGTCCCCCTCGGCGAAGTACTCGCCGAGACTCGACGCCATCATCACCACGAAATCTGCGCGGGTGGCGTTCATGTCGCGCAGTGCGGCGAGCACGTCGTCGCGCAGGTTCCCGGTATCCGGCACGTCGACGGTGACCTGGCGCCCGCGGTGCGCGATCGCCGCGCGCAGCAACTCGCCTCGCGTTGACCACCGGCGGTAGAGCACCGGCCTACTGGTTCCCGCGCGGTCGGCGACCGCCTCGAACGTGAGACCGGCGTAGCCGCGCTCGAGCAATTGGTCCCACGCTGCGTCGAGGATTGCTGTTTCGAGTTCGGCGCCCCGGCGTCGGGTCACCGTAGACGCATTGTCCTCAAGGTCCACTTGCGTATCTTATCGCGCCCAGCTAGCGTCGCGATAAGATACATAACTGTTTCTTAAGGAGGTCGTCATGACTGCGACAGCGTCTCCGGCGCAGACCATCGACCCGGCGACGCGTCGCGTTGCGTGGGCGGTGATCGTCGGCCTGATCGCACCGATCCTCGACACGACGATCGTCACGATCGCGCTCGAGACGCTCGGCCGGGATCTCGATGTCCCGGTGTCGACGATCCAGTGGGTGAGCACGGGTTACCTGCTGGCACTCGCTGTCGCGGTGCCGCTCGCGGGTTGGGCGGCGACCCGATTCGGTTCGCGGGCGGCCTGGATCGCGGGGCTGATGATCTTCCTGCTGGGGTCCGTGCTGTGTGCAGTGGCGTGGAACGCGCCGTCGCTCATAGCTTTTCGTGTCGTGCAGGGTCTAGGTGCCGGGCTGATCATGCCGCTGATGACGTCAATCCTGGTCACGGCGAGTCGAGGCGTCGCACTCGGGCAGGTGATCGCCCTGGTGTCCATGCCGACGGCGTTGGGACCGATCCTCGGACCGGTGCTCGGCGGCGTGATACTGAACTGGCTCAACTGGCGGTGGCTTTTCCTGATCAACGTTCCGATCGTCGCCGTTGCGTTGTATCTCGCACGCCGCATCCCAGACGACCGCTCGACGGCCGACGCCGACGACCATCACGCACGACTCGATATCGTGGGGCTACTGCTGCTCGCACCGGGGCTTGCGCTCGTCCTTCTCGGGCTCTCCAACGCGCACACGGGCCTGTTGCGGGTGAGCGTGCTGGTCCCGGTACTCCTTGGCGCGAGTGCGCTGGGCGCGTTCGTGGCACGTGGCGTTGTGTCGCAGCGAGCCGGAATCGTCGATATCCGAGTTCTTGCCCACCGCGCGGTCGCTGCGTCGGCTGCTGGACTGTTCGCGTTCGGCATCGCCTCGTTCGGCGCAATGTTTCTGCTGCCGTTGTTCTTTCAACAGATATATGGCGACTCGGTGCTGCGCGCCGCGCTCTATCTGATCCCGCAGGGGGTCGGCGCCTTCGTGACCCGTGGGCTCGCAGGGCGGCTCACCGATCGTTTCGGCGGACGCTGGGTGGCGCTATCCGGATTTCTGATCGTCGCCGCTGCGACCGTGCCGTTCGCGGTCGCGGATGCTGGTACATCGCCGTTCTGGTTGATGGTGGCTTTACTCTTCCGAGGTTTCGGTCTCGGGTTGTTGCTGTCGCCGATCATGGCTGCCGGATTCATCGGTGTACCCGATTCCGCACGTCAGGACACCAGCATGCTCACCCGGATCACGCAGCAACTCGGTGGATCGTTCGGCACGGCGATTCTCGCCGTGGTGGTCGTGTCGGCGGCCTCGGTGGGTGCGGGGTTCTCCGCCGCTTTCTGGTGGTCGGTGGTCCTCGCCGTGCTCGGCGCGGTCGTCGCACTCGCGTTGCCGCCTCGGCCGGAACTCAGGTGAACGGAACTATCTCGACGCCCGCAGCGACCAGGGATGCACGGGTCGCGATCGACATCGCCACCGCCCCGGGGCTGTCACCGTGCAGACACACCGAGTCGACGTCGATGCGTATGGTTTCACCGTCGACGCAGTCGACGACGCCGTCGGTGATCATCCGGACCACGCGCTCGGCGACGAGCTCCGGATCGTCGAGGACGGCGCCGGGCTCGCGTCGGGAGACCAGCGTGCCGTCGGAGTGATAGGCCCGATCGGCGAAAGCCTCCCGTACCGTGCGGATTCCGCGTTGAGCAGCGATCTCGAGCAGCCGTGAGCCGGGGAGTCCGAGTATCGGGAGGGCAGGGTCCACCGCGGCGACCGCGTCGACGACGGCTCGCGCGTGCTGTTCGTGGTGCACGGCTGTGTTGTACAGCGCGCCATGGGGTTTGACATAGGTGACCGCACTGCCGGCAGCGTGGGCGATGGCTTGGAGTCCGCCGATCTGGTACACGACGTCGTCGGTCAGTTCGGTCCGCGTGGCGTCGACGAAGCGTCGCCCGAAGCCGGCGAGATCGCGGTAGCTCACCTGGGCGCCGATACTGACACCGTTCTCCCGTGCGCTGCGACAGGTCCGTGCCAGCGTGCTCGGATCGCCCGCATGGAATCCGCATGCGACGTTGGCGCTGGTGACCACCTCGAGCACGGCGTCGTCGTCGCCGAGTTGCCACCGGCCGAACGACTCACCGACGTCGCTGTTGAGGTCGACGTGCGCCGTCATGTGACGGTCCGTGCGCGCCGCAGTAGTCGGGTCATGAACTTGCTCGTCGGCACCGTCTCCGACATCTCCGGCGGCTCGGGCAGCGGTGCGGGGCCCCACTCGCCGATCTCCTCGAGTACCGGTGGCGTGAGTATCGCAGCGGCGAGCTCGTACCCGGCTGCCGAGGGGTGGTAGTGGTCGGGTGAGAACATGTGGTCGGGCTCGGCTTTGAATTCCTCGGCGAGCAGATCGGCGAGCGGGACGGCCACCCCTCCTGCGCCGCGTACCGCCGACGCCTGACGGGCCGCGAGACGCAAGCCCCAGATCCGTAGGACGGACCGCAGGGGTTGGGGGATTGCGGTGATGACACCGAAATCGGGACAGGTACCCACGACCACCACGGCGCCGGTGTCGCGTAGTCGGCGGACGGCGGCGCCGAGACGGTTCGCGGACGCCCGGATGCCGTTGGTCGCGGTGACGTCGTTGGCGCCGACGAGAATCAGTGCCACGTCGGGCTGATGTCCCGCGATGAGCATCGCGTCGATCTGTGCCGCGAGTCCCTTCGACGTGGCCCCGACGATGGCCTTGTTGCTATAGCGGATGACTCGGCCGGTGTCGGCTGCGACACGGCGCGCAACGCGCACCCCCGGGGTGTCGTCGGCCGAGTCGACGCCGAGACCGGCGGCGGTCGAGTCGCCGAAGACGGTCAGGTGCAGCTCGCCGGGGCTGTCGCGCGTGACGCGCAATGGTCCAACGCCGTCGGGGAGGTAGATGCCGTCACCGTTGGGTGCGTTGTCGGTGCGATGGGGAATGGTGGTTCTGGCCTGCTGTGCCTGCCAGACCAGCACGTTGTAAGCCGCCCACGTGGCGCCGGCTCCCGCGGCTGTCGCGGTTGCAGCGGCACCGACATCGCGGAGGACGTGACGCGAATCGGACACGATTGCCAGCTTAGCGGTAAGTCGATTGTGGACGTCTCGCGACGCTCTGGGACCATGGAGGCATGCGCATCGCCAATCACGTCGTCGACCTGGTGGGCAACACACCACTGGTCAAGCTCAATTCGGTGACCTCGCCCGACTCCGGGCTGGTCGCGGCCAAGGTCGAGTACCTCAATCCCGGCGGCAGCAGCAAGGACCGTATCGCCGTGCGGATGGTCGACGCCGCGGAGAAGTCGGGAGAGTTGCGCCCCGGTGGCACCATCGTCGAGCCGACGTCGGGCAACACCGGGGTGGGGTTGGCGCTTGTCGCGCAGCAGCGCGGATACAAGTGCATCTTCGTGTGCCCCGACAAGGTCGGCGAGGACAAGCGCAACGTACTGCGTGCCTACGGCGCCGAGGTCGTCGTGTGCCCGACCGCCGTCGCGCCGGAGCATCCCGACAGCTACTACAGCGTCTCCGACCGGCTGGTCCGCGAGGTGGAGGGCGCGTGGAAGCCCAACCAGTACGCCAACCCAGCAGGTCCGCAGAGTCACTACGAGACCACCGGTCCCGAGATCTGGCGTGACACCGACGGAAAGATCACCCACTTCGTCGCAGGGGTAGGTACCGGCGGCACCATCACCGGCACCGGCCGCTACCTCAAAGAGGTGTCGGACGGGAAGGTCAAGGTGGTCGGCGTCGACCCCGAGGGCTCGGTGTACTCCGGCGGAACCGGGCGCCCCTATCTCGTCGAGGGGGTCGGTGAGGACTTCTGGCCGCAGGCCTACGACCCGAGCATCCCCGACGAGATCATCGCCGTCTCCGACGCCGATTCGTTCGACATGACCCGACGCCTCGCCCGCGAGGAGGGATTGCTCGTCGGAGGCTCGTGCGGCATGGCGGTCGTCGCCGCGCTGCAGGTGGCCGAGCGGGAGGGACCCGACTCCGTCGTCGTGGTCCTGCTGCCCGACGGCGGACGTGGCTACATGGCCAAGATCTTCAATGACGAGTGGATGAGCAGCTACGGGTTCCTGCGCACACCGCTCGACGGCGGCAAACCCGAGCCGCTCGTCGGGGATGTGTTGCGCGGCAAGACAGGCACACTGCCCGACCTCGTGCACACCCATCCGCAGGAGACCCTGCGCGACGCCATCGAGATCCTTCGCGAGTACGGCGTCTCGCAGATGCCGGTCGTCGGTGCCGAGCCGCCGGTGATGGCGGGCGAGGTGGCGGGTGCTGTGACGGAGCGTGACCTGCTCTCCGCGGTATTCGAGGGGCGCGCGAGTCTCGCCGACCCGGTGTCGGCGCACATGGGAGATCCCTTCCCGCTCATCGGTTCCGGCGAGCCCGTGTCGGCAGCGACCAAGGCGCTCGGTGAGTCCGATGCCCTCATGGTGGTCGAGGACGGCAAGCCGATCGGCGTCATCACCCGACACGATCTGCTGGCGTTCGTCAGCACCCATCCGACGATCACCGCGGGCTAGCCGGCAAGCGTCCAGATTTCTACTCAGCGAGGAGTTCTCACGTGAAGAAGTACCAGCGGCCACGCGGCTTTTCGACAGACGCCATCCACGCGGGTTACGAGCCCGACCCGCAGACCGGAGCCGTCAACGTGCCGGTCTACGCGAGTTCGACGTTCGCACAGGACGGCGTCGGGGGGCTGCGCGACGGGTTCGAGTACGCACGTACCGGAAATCCGACCCGCCGGGCGCTCGAAGCGAATATCGCAGCCATCGAAGGCGGTACGTACGGGCGCGGATTCTCCTCCGGGATGGCGGCCACCGACGCGATGCTGCGCGCGTCGCTGCGTCCCGGCGACCACCTCGTCATCCCGAACGACGCCTACGGCGGTACCTTCCGGTTGATCGACAAGGTCTTCACACAGTGGGGCATCGACTACTCGGTGGCGCCGGTCAGCGACATCGACGCCGTGCGTGCGGCGATCACGCCCAAGACCAAGCTCGTGTGGGTCGAGACGCCCACCAACCCGCTGCTCAACGTCGGCGACATCGAGCGGCTGGCCGAGGTCGCGCATGAGGCGAAGGCAAAGCTGGTCGTCGACAACACCTTTGCCACGCCCTATCTCCAGCGTCCGCTGGACCTCGGCGCCGACGTCGCACTGCATTCCACCACCAAGTACCTCGGCGGCCACTCCGACGTCGTCGGCGGTGCGCTGGTCACCAACGACGAGCAACTCGACGCCGACATCGCGTTCCTGCAGAACGGCGCAGGCGCGGTGCCCGGACCGTTCGACGCCTACCTGACGATGCGCGGCATCAAGACGCTCGCGGTGCGGATGGAGCGCCACTGCGACAACGCGGAGAAGGTTGCCGACTACCTCAACCGTCACGAGAAGATCGAACGCGTCCTCTATCCCGGTGACCCCTCGCATCCGGGATACGACGTCGCTGCCAAGCAGATGAAGCGATTCGGCGGCATGGTCTCGGTGCTGGTCTCCGGCGGCATCGAGGAGGCCAAGAAGTTCTGCGCGCGGACCGAGGTGTTCACGCTCGCCGAGTCGCTGGGCGGGATCGAATCGCTGATCGAACACCCGGGTGCGATGACCCATGCGTCGACCGCCGGCTCGCTGCTGGAGGTTCCCGAGAATCTCGTCAGGTTGTCCGTCGGTATCGAGGACATCGACGACATCCTCGCCGACCTGGAGCAAGCGCTGCAGTAGGTCAGACCGGGTGCGGTCGTGCTGCAGGGGCCGCGGCGACCGCGTACGTTGACGCTCATCATGCTGATCACACAGTCCGAGATCGACGACGCGGTGGCCACACTCGCGCCCGTGATGCGGCGCACGCCGCTGGTTGCGTCGCGCGTGCTGTCCGAGCGCAGCGGCTCTGACGTCTGGCTCAAATGCGAGAACCTGCAGCGCACAGGATCGTTCAAGCCTCGTGGCGCGTTCTATCGGATCTCGCGGCTCTCGTCGGCCGAGCGCGCGGCAGGTGTCGTCGCGGCCAGTGCAGGCAACCACGCACAGGGGGTCGCATGGTCGGCCGCGCACCTGGGCATCACGTCACGCGTGTACATGCCGGTGGGTGCGGCGCTACCAAAACTCGCAGCCACCAAGGCATATGGGGCCGAGGTGGTGCTGACGGGTGAGACGATCGACCAATCGTTGGTCGCCGCACGCGAGTTCGCGGAGAACACCGGTGCCACCCTGATCCATCCGTTCGACCACCGCGACATCGTCGCGGGACAGGCGACGGTCGGCGTCGAGATCTGTCAGCAGATGCCTGACGTCGGATCGATCGTCGTACCACTCGGCGGCGGCGGACTGCTGGCCGGGATCGCGGCATCGGTGAAGGCCAGACGGCCACACGTGCGGATCGTCGGCGTGCAGGCGGCACGGGCAGCGGCGTGGCCGACCTCGCTGCAGGAGGACATGCCGGTCGCGGCCGAACACATGTCGACCATGGCCGACGGTATTGCGGTCGCGCTACCCGGCGCCGTTCCCTTTGCGCACGTCCGGGAACTGGTCGACGACGTGGTCACCGTCGACGAGGAGCAGTTGGCGACGGCCCTGCTGTTGATGCTCGAGCGCGCCAAGCTGCTCGTCGAGCCCGCCGGAGCCGCTGCTGTGGCTGCGCTGATGAACCTCGACCTCGACCTGCCGGGACCGATCTGTGTCGTTGCGTCCGGCGGCAACATCGATCCGCTCGTGCTCAGCCACGTGACCACGGCGGGGTTGACTGCGTCCGGTCGGTTCCTGACGGTCACCGCGACCATTCCCGACCGACCCGGCGGGCTGATCTCACTGCTCGAACTGTTGCGTGATCAGGGGGCGAGCGTCGTCGACGTCGTGCATTCGCGTGTCGCCGACGATCTGCAACTCGGCGAGGTACAGGTGACGGTCAGCGCCGAGACGCGGGGAGCAGAGCATCAGGAGGCGGTGCGCACTGCGCTCGCGGACGCGGGTTTCCTACGCTGACGTCGCGGATCAGACCTGTGGACGGAGCGTCGCGAAAAGACGGATGGTGTCGTTCTCGACGGTCTTGAACACCGACGCAGCAGTCGGACCGCTGAACAGCTTGACGGGTCTGGCGGTGGTGTTGAGTTCGAGAGCGAATCTCCACACGAGCCGACATCCGACGTCGGCGGCGCTGACTTCCGTCAGCTCGCCGAATCGCGTGAGCCCGGGCACCGTCACCGACGTTCCGCGGAAGGCGTTGCGGTAGTAATGATCCCCCGGCTCCTCGGTCCAGTCGAAGAAGTACTCGGAGAGCGCAACGCCCGGGCCGAGCTTGGCCTGACGGGTCGTGCCCACGCCGTACGGCGGCGGTGAGGTGAACTCGATACCTCTGATCGCCCGACACCAGTCGAGTGTGTGCTGGCGGGTCAGTTCGGCCCACGCACGTTCCGGCGTGACGGGGAGGTTCACGTCGATTCGATAAGTCACGGGTGCCGAGTCGAAGAAGTCGAGGTCGAAGGATTCGAGTGGGTAGCTGCGCGCCATCGTGCCATTCAAGCACGGCGCCACATCGTATCTCGGCGGTACGTGCGAGCGCGGGCGCTAACCTGGCACAGTGCCCGTCCCCGCAACCACCGTGATCGGTCTGCTCGGTCCCGTCGCCACAGGCGTCTCCGCGACACCCGGTTCGCCGGTGGCACCGGAGGACCTGGTGACGATCCCGGGTATCCGCGCGAAGCGACTGCTGGCGTCGTTGGCGCTCGGCGGTGGACGAACGAGGTCGGCCGAGCGCCTCATCGACGACGTGTGGGCAGACGAACCGCCCCGCTCGCCCGGTGCGGCCCTGCACACCCAGATATCGCGCCTGCGCACCATTCTCGGCGCCGGACGCATCGAGGCGTCAGGTGGTGGATATCGACTTGTGGGCGGTCGTACCGACATCGACATCGTCGATGAACTGATCGCCGAGGGCACTGCAACCGCGCTCGACGACGCGGCGTCGTGGTGGCGGGGTGAACCCGGTGACGACCTCGGCGACGACGCCGGGTCGCTCATCGCCGAGGTTCGTACGCGCGCAACCCGCGCCGAGAACGCCCTCGACCGCGCCAGGGGTGCCGTCGCGATGAACTCCGAGGATTACGCGACGGCCCGCGTGATCGCCGAAAAGCGCTGTGCTCGTGATCCTCTGGATGAGACCGCAGCACTGGAACTCATGCGTGCGCTTGCGGGTGAGGGCCGGGTCGCCGACGCGCTCGCCGTGTACGCCGCACTGCGGCGTCGGCTCTCGACTGAGCTCGGCGTCCACCCCGGCGCGACGATCAGCGAGGTGCACGCCGCTCTGCTCGCCGAGGGGGACCTAGATGTTCGACGGACCGCCCCGAACGCGCGACGGTCGACCATCCAGGTGGGCCTGTCGGTGGAGACGAGCGACCTCATCGGACGCGACGGTGACGTCGCGTCCATCATCGATCAACTGCGGACACATCGACTCGTCACCATCCAGGGACCCGGCGGCGTCGGCAAGACGCGGGTGGCCAACCGCGTAGGACACCGCCTGGTCGACGAGGGGGCGTCGGTCTACTACGTCCCGCTCGCGCCGATCCGCAACGACGACGACGTGGTGCCGGCCATCGCCGCAACTCTCGGCGTCGGCGAGTCTGATCTCGGCACCAACGCACGCCCACGCATCGCGGCGACCGGCGACCTGCAGGATCGGCTCGTCGATGCGCTGCGCGGCCGGGATGCGCTGTTGATCCTGGACAACTGCGAGCAGGTCATCGAGCGATGTGCGCGGCTCGTTGCAGACCTGCTGGCTGCGGACTCGTCGTTGAAGATCCTCGTCACCAGCCGTGCACCGCTGATGCTGCCCGCCGAGCAGATCTTTCTGCTGCCGACACTCGACGTGACAGACGACGGTGCGGCTGTGGAGTTGTTCACCACCCGAGCCAGCGCAGTGCGGCCCGACGCTGATCTGGCGCGCGACTCCGTCGCGCAGCTGTGCAGACATCTCGACGGCCTGCCGTTGGCGATCGAGCTCGCCGCGGCGCGAATTCGTACGATGACGGTCGAGGAGATCGCCGACAGGTTGGCGGAACGATTCGCGCTGCTGCGCGGATCGGACCGCAGTGCACCCGACCGGCACCGCACGCTGCGGGCGGTGATCGACTGGAGTTGGGACCTCCTCGACGACGACGCACGAGACGCGTTGCGGCGGCTGTGCAGGTTCCCGGCGGGGTTCACGGCCGAGGCCGCGAGAATCCTGTTGGGTCATGGAGGTTTTCGCCTCGACGACACACTGGCATCGCTGGTCAACCAGTCGTTGCTGACCGTGATCGAGGCCGACGGTCGGGTGCGCTACCGGATGTTGGAGATGGTGCGTGAGTTCGGCGAGGAGAAACTCGCCGCAGAACCCGGGCTGTCGTCGGCGGTCAACTCGGCGATGCGTGAGTGGGGTAAGACCGTTGCGGGCGAGATGGTTGCGAGCTACGACAGCGGTGTCGACGCCTCATTGATGAGCCGCGTGGCCGCGGATGTCGACAATCTCGTCTGGGTGCTCCGCCATTGCTCGGAGGTGATAGTGCACGGTGAGGACGGCTCGCCCAAGGTGGCGGACGCCGTTGACTGCGCGGTGCGCATCTTCCCGGTTCTGGCTGGATTCTGGATGGCCCGAGGTCTGCACGCGGAGGTCATGAACTGGGGTTCGCGGTTGCTCGAGGTGTTGCCGTCACCGCCATTCGAACTCTCCGATGAGCGCCGACGTGATTGGGAGGCAACCGTTCTCGCGTCGATGACACATCAAATGCTGCGGCAGGACCTCCGCGCACTCGCTCGTGCCCGATACTATCTGCGACGGCTGCACGATCCGGATCGGATCTACGTCGAGCCGACCGAGCTGATGACCGCCTGCGTGCTGAGTCGGAGTACGACCGAAGCGATCCGCTACGTGGTGCGTGGCACCATGAGTTCCGATGAGCGCGTGGCGACCACAGCACTCGGTGGACGCATGAATCTCGCCGAGAATCTGGGACGTCTCGACAAGGCCGAACGCGACGGCGAGACGTTGCGTCGGCGATCACGGCTGGGACGCGATCACTGGATGTCGGCAATGGCGAAGATCAGTCTCGGTGGCATACACAGCCAGCAGGCGAACTGGGCGCGGGCTGTCGGCTTCTATCGTGGTGGAATCGACGACCTCGTCCGGCTCGGCTCCTTCGAGGATGAAATGCAGGCGCGGGGCTACCTCGCGGTCACGCTGATCAATCTCGGGCAACTCGACGCCGCCGAGGACGAGCTCGCGCGGGTCGCCGACGGGTGGACCCCGGACGATCCGGATCCGCGCGGGTTTCCCGAGGTCTTCGCCGGAATGATGTTGGCGCTCGGTGAATTGCATTTCGCGCGCGGATATCACGCCGACGCCGCGGCGATGTTCGCCAGGGCAGCCGACCTACTGATGCGTGAGCATCCGATGGCCGCGCGAGACCCGGGCGCGTCGATGCTGATCGGCGTCGCCGCCATCGGTTTGATGCGTACCGGGCAGGCCGGCCGTGCCCGCGACCTGCTGCCGATTCTCGCGAGCAGCCTGGCCGAGACCCTGTCGCCGAGCGGCTGGAACGATATTCCACAGGCCGCCAACATGGCGGTGTCGACCGGTTATGTGTTGTGCGACAACAGCATTACCCGACGCGAAGGTGCCCGGCTGATGATGCTCGGGAAGCGACTGAACGCTCGCGTCGACTATCCGGGCTACTACGCCGTCCTGAGCGACCCGGTGGCCGCGTCGACGCTGACAAGACGCGAGTGGGACGAAGCCACCGGCGACATCCCCGCCATGCCTCGGCGCCGGGCGATCGACGAGCTCGTCAGCACGCTGGCGTCGAGGACGTCGAGCTGACGCTCGAACCGCTCACACAGACGCGGCGCGGGGGATACCGGTCGCAGGTGTCCCGCCGCGCCGCGTCGAATCGTCAGGCGTTGCGCATGTACGCCCGCACGGCGAGCGGTGCGAAGACGGCGGTGATCACGGCGGCTCCGACAAGTGCCCACACCACGTGCATTCCGGCGTGGCCGTTCACGGTCAGTTCGCGTACCGCCGATACGAGGTGGCTGACCGGATTGACCTTGACGAATGCCTGTAACCAGCCCGGCATGGTGTCGACAGGGACGAACGCGTTGGACATGAACGTGAGCGGGAAGACGATCAGCATCGAAACACCTTGCACCGCAGATGCTTTGCTCATCAGGCAGCCCATGAGCGCGAAGACCCACGACACCGCGAAGCTGCAGACCATCACCAGCAGGACCGATGCGATGACGCCCCAGGCGTTCGGGCGCCATCCCATGATGAGCCCCATCCCGACGGTGATGACGCTGGCGACCAGATAGCGGATCACATCGGCGAGCAGTGCCCCCGCCAACGGACTGATCCGCGCGATCGGCAGCGACCGGAATCGGTCGAAGACGCCCTTGTCCATGTCCTCACGCAACTGCGTTCCGGTCACGATGGAGCTCATCACGACCGTCTGCACGAGGATGCCCGGGATGATGACCGGCAGATAGGATTTGACGTCGCCACTGATCGCGCCGCCGAAGATGTAGGTGAACATCACGGTGAAGATGATCGGCATGACAGTGACGTCGAAGAGCTGCTCCGGGTTGTGCCGTAGCTTGAGCACCCCGCGGTAGGCCATGGTGATCGATTGCCGCACCGTTTCCGCCAGCGACACCGACTGCTTCGCGCGAGCGCGGATGGCTCCTGTCGTGATGGATCGCGCCGCGGGCACCTGGGAAAGTGTCGTGGTCATCAGTTGTTCTCCTCGTGAGTGCTGTCTGCGTCGGTGTTCGGGTCGCCGGCCTCGGCGGCACCATCGTCGGTCTCTGCCGGTTTGCCGGTCAGGGTGAGGAACACCTCGTCGAGACTCGGCTTCTGGACGTTGATCTCGTCGACCGTGATGCCCTCGGCCCGCATGGCGATCAATACGTCGGGCACCAGATCGGGACGGTGGAGGGGAGCCGAGATCCGCCCGGCCTCGGCCGAGAGGGTCGCGGGTTCGTCGAGGACACGCTCCACGATCTCGGCGACTCTCGGGGCGTCGGCCCGTTCGAGCGGGGCGAGCTGGGGCGTCGCCGCCCCCACCGAGCTCTTCAGGGCGTCGGCGGTGTCGTCGGCGATGACACGTCCACGGTCGATCACCGCGATGCGATCGGCGAGTTGATCGGCTTCGTCGAGGTACTGGGTCGTCAACAGGACAGTGGCGCCGTCGGCGACGAGTCGGCGAATGGTCTCCCACATCTGGGCGCGTGTCCGGGGATCGAGACCGGTGGTCGGCTCGTCGAGAAAGAGTAGCGGTGGCGTGTCGATGAGGCTCGCGGCGAGGTCGAGGCGCCGACGCATGCCGCCGGAGAAGTCCTTGAGTGGCCGGTCGGCCGCCTCGGTCAGAGAGAACTCGTCGAGCAACTCGTCGGCGCGGGTCTTCGCCGCCTTGCGGGAGAACCCGAGCAGTAGTGCGAAGACGACGAGATTCTGCCTCGCCGTGAGGTCTTCGTCGACCGACGCGTACTGGCCGGTGACGCCGACCAGTGAGCGCACCGCGGTCGAGTCGTGGACGACGTCGTAGCCGAAGATCTTCGCCGAACCCGAGTCCGGTCGCAGCAGCGTGGCCAGCATGCTGACGGTGGTGGTCTTGCCCGCACCGTTGGGTCCGAGGACGCCGTACACCGAGCCGGTCGGTACTGCCAGATCCACGCCGTCGACGGCGCGATTCGAGCCGAATTGCTTGACCAGTCCGCGCGCGTCGATGGCGAGGTCGGACCCCAGAGGGCTCGCCACGCCTGACATCGAACTGGTGGTGGTTGTCGTAGTCATGTCGTTGAGCCTGCACGAGGTCGCTGTCGTGCGGCTTACGTCATCTGTCGTGCGGTCACGTCACCGTTCGTCGTGTCACGCGGCCGCTCCGCCGCGACGATCGCAGGCTGCGGATTACGCGCGCAACGTCTGGGTTCGCATACTGGGGGCGATCTATCCCTCGATGATCGCGTTCGTCGTGATCGGCACAGCCAACCACTACGTGCTCGACGTTGCCGCGATCGCCGCAGTCATCGCGGTGGCGATGTTGATCGTGCACCTTCCGTGGTCGCGGGTATGGCATCGCGCCGCTGACAGGTCGCCGAGCACGGTGGCCCGGTGCGTGGACGACCGGGTTGGTACCGGTGTCACGCCGCAGTTGCGGGGTGACTCGACTCTTTTTGATGAGGAGCGGTCGCCAGATCGCTTTCATACCGGATGACCGATCCGACGTGGCCGAGTCGACGTTCGACGACAGTGATCGCCTCCGCGAGCTGGGTGATGTCGTCGACGTCGGCGACCAGCGCGACGGTGTGCCCGTTGTTGCGCAACATGAAAGGCACCACGTCGTAGTAGTTGCTGCCGACGATCGCCACCGGGGTGCCCTCGTCGAACAGCGCCTGCGCGTATTGCGCGACGCGCGCTTCGTCGTCGAGGACGACGAGCGGGATGTCGGGGCTGGGCTTGTGCATTCTCATGGGTCCGTCCTCCTTCGGATCGTTGTAGCTCTGACTACACGATGAACGCGCAGGTTAGCGACGGTCTGGGGCCAAGCTGTGGATAACCTGTGGCCCCGTGTACTCGATGCCGAGGCCTGTGGATGGACTCGGTGACTCGCCACCGGGATGCGTTTAGCGTGCAGCGCATGGGGAGACGAAATCACAAGTCGCCGAAGCCAACTGTCGGCCGACACACGCGCAACAGAACAACGGGAAGCGGGCGGCAGTATCACGCCGCAACGCGCCGACGACTCAATCGGATTCCATGGGCGTCGACCGGCGTACCCGACCTTCAGGCCGCACTCATCGACGCCTTCCGCGGACTCGCGGAGGAATGGGCGGGTTACATTCTGCCCGCCGGCGCGCGGATGCTGGATGCGATCGAAAGGGTTGACCGCCACAGACACGGACTCCTCGACCTCACCGATGAGGAGTACGTCGACCTCGCCGAGGAGTACTGCGACGTCGTCGACCTCTACACAATGCTGCGCGGCATGCTCGGCCGCGCCGATACGTCCGCAGAGGTTCTCGCGCGGGTGTCGCCGATCTGGGTGCCGGCGACGGTGACCGGTTCGACGGTCGCCGCGGACGAGTCGGCCGGTGGGGAAGTCGGCAGGGTAGATGTTCGCGTACTCCCCACGCTTGGTGCCGCGGGTCTGCTGATCTTCGAGAAGCCGCTGACACGAATGACCGAAGGGCCTCTACCCAACGGGATCGTCACACCGACCGTCGACGTCGACGCCGTGCTGTGGTGGTCGCACGCAGAGTTCGCCGACATCGGAGTAGGTGGTGCGTGCAAGAAGGACGACACAACGGAATGCACGTCGATCGAGGTTCAACCGCTGACCCGCAGTCGGGACCTACAACCGCTGCGCGGCGAGGCGTGGCGGCTGTCGGTGCTGACCGAGGTGACCAACTACAGCGTCGACCCCGCAGACGACATGTCGAGGGCTGGATCGGGCAGGTCGCTCTTCGAGATGCTCGGCACGTTGGGGGTTGCGTTGGAGCACAGCGACCTTCGCGTCACCGAGGAGTCGGGCACGCTCACGATGGGAGTCGACGACGCGGCATGAGCGACCCCTCGGCCGCCAGCAAGCGGACCCACATCTGGTCGAGTGGTCGCGGCTCTCAGCGTGCGAGAGCGAGCGTCCGGCTGACGATGCCCGCCATCTCGCGTTCGCCAAGAGTGTTGGGGTGCACCGGGACCGGCTGAACGGTGCCGAAGATCGGCTCCACCCATCGGACACCGACCGGTTGGCAACCGTCATGGCCGATCGACGGCGTGGTCGCGTCGACGTAGGTCACGCCGGTCGCATCGGCTGCGCGCTTGACGGCGTCGTTGAGCGTGGTCTGGATACCGTGAGCGTAGGGCAGGTCGCCCGCGGCGACAGGCAGGTTGGTGCAGGTCTGTGCCGTCGCGGGCATGATCAGCGGATAGCTCACGATCGCCACCCTCGCCCGCGGAGCCTTCGTGCGAATTGCCTTGAGCGCGTTCACGACCTTGGGGTAGGTCGCGGTGCGGACCTCCTTCTCGATCGACGCGCCGTACTGGTCCTTGCACGGAGTCCCGCGGAATCCCGCAGCGACTCCGGCAGCGATGCACTTCGCGACCGTGCCGGCGAACACATTGCCGTCGTTACCGCCGATCATGAGTGTGACCAACTGAGTGTCGGCACTCAGAGCGTGCAATTGCGGTGCTACGTCTGGATATTGGCGGGTGAAGAAGTCTTTTGTCTGTGCCCCGCCGCAACTGACGTCCCGCAGTGAGAAGCCGTTGCGTCTCGCGATGACGTGCGCGAAGTTGTTGCTCGACTGCGAGCAACTGCCTGGCTTGTCGGGTGCGGTGGGGGATACGCCCGAGCCGGCAGCGTAGCTGTCTCCGAGATTGACGTACCTCAGGGTGCCGGATGCCGGTGCGGCGTCGGCGAGGGCAGGTGTCAAGACCGAGGCCAGAAGTCCAAGTGCCGCAACAGCGGTGATGACCCCGACCCGGCGCGGTGAGAAGCGCGGTTTCATACCATGGTCTTAGCACTGCGAAGCATCGCTGGGAGACGTTTTGGACAAAGTCGTCTCAGATGGTGAACACTCCACGTGACTCACGGGACGCCGTGGATGTGATTGTTCGGCGGTGAAGGTCCGCCTCGACTGATGACCCTGCACTGGGGAGTGTCCCTACGCCACGAGGTGCGACGTCGGCCAGGACGCACAACCCTGGAATCTGTAGCGCAAAAGGTTGCTGTGGGGTGCGGAAACCGCACCCCACAGCAACCTTTCGATGCGCTGTGGTCCGGAGAGGGATCAGCCGTGGTACGGCTCGGCCTTGACGAGCGTCACCTTGACCACCGAACCGTTGGGAACGGTGTACTCGCGGGTGTCGCCGACCTTCGCGTCGATGAGTGCGGAACCGAGCGGCGAGCTCGGTGAGTAGGTTTCGAGCTTTCCGGCCTGTGCCTCTTCGCGCGTGGCGATGAGGAAGGTCTCTTCATCGCTCTTGTCGCCGTCGTAGTAGACGGTGACGACGGAACCGGGAAGGGCGACGCCGGACTGGGTCGGCGCCTCGCCGACCTTCGCGTTGTTGAGCAGCTCCTGAAGCTGCCGGATGCGTGCTTCCTGCTGACCCTGTTCCTCGCGTGCGGCGTGGTAGCCGCCGTTCTCCTTGAGATCGCCTTCCTCGCGACGCTCATTGATCTCGGCAGCAATGACCGGACGATTGGCGATGAGGGAGTCGAGTTCGCTCTTGAGGCGGTCGTGCGACTCCTGGGTCAGCCAGGTCACCTGGGTGTCGGTCATCGGTCACTCCTTTGTGTTGTCCGCTCCCCGGCAGTGTCTGAACCGGGGCACTGTCCCAGAGCGGGACATTTTTCCGAACCGGGGCAGTACCCATACCTGGACATCGCCTCGAACCGGAACCTGTGGACTGCTCTAAATGCAGCAACACGACCCCTCACGGAGCCGTGTATTAGGTCAGGATACCAAATCCGGACCGATGTGGCACATCACACGTCAGCCGTGTTGACCTCGGTCAGCGCCTGCTGATAGCTCGGTTCGGCCTTTTTCAGCCATGCGACCACCGCGTAGGTGATCGGCATGACGAGGATTTCGACAAGTGTCTTCCAGATGAATCCGACGGCGGTGTAATTGACGAAGTCGCCCCAGGTCGAAATCCCGAGTGCGGACGCGGCAATCGAACAGAAGACGAGTGTGTCGGCGAATTCTCCGACGACCGTCGATCCGAGTAGTCGCGCCCAGAGCCGCTTTTCGCCTGCGCGTTGTTTCATTTTCACGAGCACGAACGAGTTCAGGAACTCACCCGCGAGGTAGCCGGCCAGCCCGGCGAGCAGGAACTGCGGTACCACACCGGCCACGCGTTCGAAGGCGTCCTGACCGTCGTAGAAGTCGGCGGCGGGCAGATGGATCGTCGCCCAGAAGCAGAGCGACGCCAGCAGCAGAACGGCGAAGCCCGCGAGGATGGTGCGACGCATCGCCTTGAAGCCGTAGACCTCGCTGATCACGTCACCGAGCACATAGGCGAGGGGAAACAGGTAGAAGGCTCCGTCGGTGACGAGTCCGTTGAGGTGGATCGGACCGACGTCGAGGTGCAGCCAGCTGTCGAACAGCACGACACCCTTGGTCCCGGTGATGTTGCTGATCAGCATGACGCCGATGAACAACGCCACGAGTGCGGGGAAATACGGGCTGCTCAGCGACGCGAAGACAGCCTTGCCACGTTTGTCCGTCGTTGTCACGAGAAGTGGTCCGTCACGAGGTCGTCGACGTCAGATATGCGGGGACGTCGGTACTGCAGCCGAACACCTCGCCGATCACCGGTGGTCCGGACGTCCTCACGACGGTGCGCAGACCCTCCTGCTGGGTGCCGGGTGGTACGAGGACCTCGCGACGGCCTGCCTCTGAACCGTCCTTCACGCGGGCGCGGACGACGCAGGACACGGGTTGGGTCGGATCTTTCCTGGTCACCGTGTACAGGACCGCCACAGACGAGTTGTCGATGATCTCGTAGCCGGTGGCTTGTCCGCTGACGTCGGGATCGGCGAACTTGTTGTATCCGATAGCGGCGAGGATCACACCGATGACCACCACGGCAACGGCCGATGCGATGAACCACAGACGCCGGCTGCGGGCCGACTGCGCGACGGGATAGGTGGCACGGGGTCCGCTTTGCGGCTGTTTGTGCAGGTCGGGTTCCTGCGGCGTGCCCCCGTCTGAACTGTTCACGGGTCAATACCTACCATGAGAGGAGTACGTATCCGAAGGCGAGGAACCGTGACCGAATCGCGCACGCAGGGCGGCTACCGTCTCATGGCAGTGCATGCCCATCCCGACGACGAGTCGAGCAAGGGTGCGGCCACATCGGCCAAGTACGCCGCCGAGGGCAACGAGGTCCTCATCGTGACCCTCACCGGTGGCGAGCGCGGTGACATTCTCAATCCTGCGATGGATCGTCCAGGGATCAAAGAGCGGATGAGCGAGGTCCGTAAAGAGGAGATGGCGAAGGCCGCAGCAGCGCTCGGCGTCGAGCAGACGTGGCTCGGGTACGTCGACTCGGGCCTGCCCGAGGGCGATCCGCTACCCCCGCTGCCAGAGGGATCCTTCGCGACGCTGCCGGTCGAGGTTCCCACCGAGAAACTCGTCGCGTTGGTCCGTGAGTTCCGACCACACGTGATGATCACCTACGACGAGCACGGCGGCTACCCGCATCCCGACCACATCATGTGTCACAAGGTCTCGGTCGCCGCCTTCGAGGCAGCGGGTGACCCGGCAGCCTTCCCCGACGCGGGTGAACCGTGGACGGTGTCGAAGCTCTATTACACGCACGGTTTCATCCGCGACCGCATGGTGCTGTTCTCCGAGGAGTTCGAGAAGAACGGTCAGGAGAGTCCCTTCGCCGAATGGCTGTCGAAGTGGGACCCGAGCCGTGGCGACCTGATGGGACGCGTGACCACGCAGGTCGAATGCGCTGAGTATTTCCCGCAACGCGACGATGCGCTGCGTGCCCATGCCACGCAGATCGATCCCAACGGCATGTTCTTCGCTGTTCCGCTCGAGTGGCAGCAGCGACTCTGGCCGACCGAGGAGTACGAGCTGGCGCAGACGCGGGTGACCACCGCGATTCCGGAAACCGACCTGTTCACAGGTGTATTGCTCGACGACGACGAGTCGGTCGAGGTGGGGGAGCAGGCGACAAGATGACGTTCTCGACGATCGCGGTACTCGCCGCGCAGCAACCACAGGGCCCCGAGTTCGGCAAAGCCTCGCCGATCGGTCTCCTGGTGATCGTGGTGTTGCTCATCGGCACCGCGCTGCTCATCCGATCGATGAACAAACGGCTCCGCAGGCTGCCGAAGTCGTTCGACGCCAATCATCCCGAGGCCGATCAGGCCTTCGACGAAGGGACCGACGCCGCAGGTGCAGGCGTCACGGAGAGCTCGACACCCGAGGACGGAGTGTCGGTCACGGCGGATACGAACGCCGACCGCGACAGCCGACGGGACTCCGACCACCCCTGACCCGCTCGGCAGCACCACCCAACGACTCGCGCGACGGAGTGAACCGCAGATGCCGAATCAACTGAGCGAATCGTCGAGTCCCTATCTGCGGCAGCACGCCGACAATCCCGTCGACTGGCGCGAGTGGAGCGACGCAGCCCTCGAGGAAGCGGTCCATCGTGACGTGCCGATCCTGCTCTCGGTTGGCTACGCGGCCTGTCACTGGTGCCATGTGATGGCTCACGAGTCGTTCGAGAACGTCGACACCGCGACTCAGATGAACCGCGACTTCGTGTGCATCAAGGTCGACCGCGAGGAACGACCCGACATCGATGCGATCTACATGAACGCGACGGTCGCGATGACGCGGCAGGGAGGCTGGCCGATGACCTGCTTCCTGACCCCGGCCGGCGACCCCTTCTACTGCGGCACCTACTTTCCCGACACCCCCCGCGGCGGTATGCCCTCGTTTCGACAGATCCTGGCCGCAGTCACCGAGGCATGGACCACTCGGCGAAGTGAGATCGAATCGATGGGTTCACGTGTCCGCGAGGCGTTGTCCGACGCCGCGTCGGCGCTTCCGAACGGCGGAGTCGTCGTCGACGAACGTCTGCTCGACTACGCCGTCGCCAGCGCGCTCGGCGACGAAGACCAGACCGCGGGTGGATTCGGAGGTGCGCCGAAGTTCCCACCGTCCGCGCTGCTCGAAGGGCTGCTGCGCCACTACGAACGCACGAGCGACGCCGCGCCGCTGCAGTCGGTCATGCGCACCGCCGACGCGATGGCGCGGGGCGGCATCTATGACCAGCTCGGCGGCGGCTTCGCGCGATACGCGGTCGACAACGACTGGGTGGTCCCGCATTTCGAGAAGATGCTCTACGACAACGCACAATTACTCCGCGCTTACGGACACCTGGCACGGATCGTCGACGATCCGCTGGCAGGTCGCGTCGCCGAGGAGATCGTGGAGTTCCTGCGCCGGGATCTGCGCGTCGTCGGCGGCTTCGCTTCGTCGCTCGATGCCGACGCGGCGGGCGTCGAGGGCTCCACGTATGTGTGGACTCCAGAACAATTGCGTGACGTACTCGGCGACGACGACGGGAACTGGGCCGCAGCGCTTTTCGGTGTGACAGATGCCGGCACCTTCGAGCACGGCACGTCGACGCTGCAGTTGCGCCAGGACCCGGACGATTCGGCACGGTACGCGGATATCCGACGTCGACTCCTCGACGCACGCTCCGCGCGTCCGCAGCCGGCGCGTGACGACAAGGTCGTCACCGCCTGGAATGCCATGGCGGTGACCGCACTCGCCGAGGCGGGCGCGGCGTCGGGGCATCCCGACTGGGTCGAACTGGCCGTCGAGGTGCTCACTGAGCTGCTCGACAACCACCTCGTCGACGGCGTGCTCCGCAGGTCGTCCCTCGGTGGCCTGGTCGGAACACCGGTCGCCGCGCTCGACGATCACGCCGCGCTGATCACTGCGATGCTGACCGTGTACCAGATCACCGGGGAGCAGCGGTGGTGCGAGCAGGGTCTGGCGCTGCTCGACACCACGATCGACACTTTCGCCGACCCCGACGAGCAGGGCGCCTGGTTCGACGCCGCGTCGGACTCGCTGATCGCTCGTCCCCGGGACCCTGCCGACGGTGCGACCCCGGCAGGGGCGTCGTTGATCGCCGAGGCCGCACTGATCGCGTCGGCGATCGCACGGATGGGGCCGGCGACGCGCTACGCGAGCATCGTCGATGCGACGTTGGCGCGCGGCGCCGTGTTGTTGGCGAAGGTTCCGCGCTCGGCGGGCCACTGGTTGGCGGTTGCCGAGGCGCGGCAAGGCGGCCCGCTCCAGATCGTGGTGGCCGAGGACTCGCGCACCGATGGGGAGTTGGCAAGGGCTGCACGACGACTCGCACCCGGCGGGGCGATCATCGTATCCGGGGGTCGTGATGAGCAACCACTGCTCGACGGTAGGGGACCGGTAGGCGGGCGCGATGCCGTCTACGTCTGCCGCGGAACCGTGTGCGACCTACCCACCACCTCAGCCGCCGAGCTGGCGTCGAAGCTGGGGTGAGGGGGCTACCCGTTCAGCAAGGAGGCCGGGACAGGTCGACGTAGGTGCCGACGGCAGCGTCGATCACGGACATACACAGCTGATGGTTCTCGGCGCGCGTGATCCGGCCGTCGACGATGCTGCCGACCGAACTCGCGCGGACGAACGCGATCCAACCGGAGAAAGCGACGATCCCCAGCTCTCGCGCATGTCCGTGTGCCCCCGCAGCGTCGAGAAAGGCGTTGCACAGGCTGTGCATGTCGCGCTCGATCGGGCCGCGAACCGCCGGATCGGCAGAAATCGAACTGCGATTGGCGATCATGACGAGCGCCAGATGCTCGTCGTAGAAGTCGAGGTAGGCGTCCAGTGCCGCACTGATACGGTCACGCACGGTCGGCGCCGTCAGCGTCGATACCTTGTGGCGTAGATCCGAGTGTGCCGCCTCCCAGATCGCGCCGAAGAACTCTGCCTTGGTGGGGAAGTAGTGATACATCAGCCGACGGGTGACGCCTGCCTGTGCTGCGATTTCGGCCATCGAGAGAGCCTCGAAGTCGGAGGTCGAGCTGAACGCGCGCATCCCGACGTCGAGTAGATCAGCTCGCCGAGCTTCGGGGGTCATGCGTTGTCGCGTCGACATGGGTTGATCGTAGATGGTTGACCGGATCACACCCGAGGCTTAGCCTTTCGTTATTACACAAGAGTGAAATAGGGGTCACCGTGGTGAAGGCATTCCAGGTCTGGTTGGTCATCTTCGGGCTCGTCGTGGCAGCGATCGCGGTAGCCCACCTCTTCGGTGGGCAGGCCACCTACATCGGCGGGGGGTCGGTCAATGCGACGATGGATTCTGACCTTCGCTTCTACAACGTCTTGTTCTTGGCGTACGGATGCGTGTTCATCTGGACGGCACGGGATCCTCGGACGTATGCCACGCTGATCAATCTGCTGGGGCTGCTGTTCTTTCTCGGCGGTGTAGCGCGGCTTCTCGCCTGGATGGCGAGTGGAGCTCCCAGCGTCTTCTACCAGGTGATGATTCCCGTCGAATTGGTGATTCCCGTTGTCCACTGGGCAATCTTGCGAAGTTTTCGACAGACGGATCAGTCGAACGCCGACGTGGCCGCAACTCCGTCGTCGTAGCCGAGAGTCGCTGCGAGACCGCGGATATCGGGGTCGAAAGGGGTGTCACCCGAGAGCGGCAACCACACTCCCGGACTCCTCCAGAGCGGCGAGGACGCCCGTCATCCAGCCGATTCCGAGCAATCCGCCGCCCCCGAGCACCAGCGTGCTCGAGGCGGTCACAACGACGTGCGGCGTGGCCGGGCACCCTCGGGGCCGCGCAGTTCGACCAGACGTCGATCGCCCGCGTGGTCGCTGAGCAGTGCGCTGCCGGCGGGACGCAGGTCGATGTTGGCGCCCTGACTGATGGGCCACCCGAGGAACCTGCAGATGAACGACCGCGAAAAATGGCCATGCGAGACGACGATGACGTCGGACTTCGCGAAGCGTTCTTCGACATGGTCGACGGCGGAGTCGACACGCGTGGTCATCTGCGACACCGATTCGCCGTTGCGGCCGCCGCCGGTCCAGATTGTCCAGTCCGGGTCGTACTGCTCGTGAATCTGTGCCCGCGTGAGCCCCTCGTAGTCGCCGTAGTCCCACTCGGCGAACAGTTCGCTCGTCTCGTTGACATGCAGCCCGGCCAGTTCCGCCGTCCGCTGGGCACGTTTGCGCGGAGACGCCATGACCCAGGGATTGGTCAGGCCCGCACGTTTTTCTATGCCCTTCAACGCTCGCGCATCCTCCTCGCCCTTGGGTGTCAGATCGATGTCGGTGCGACCGGTGTGCCGGTCGGTCAGCGACCACTCGGTCTGACCGTGGCGGATCAGGAGCACGTGGTGGGTGGCGTCGTCGCGCGGAGAGTCGCTCATCGCTCCGATGCTAGTGGCGTCTGCGGTGTCGCCGCACGCCTATCCACCGTCCTGTGGGCGCACGCGTCAGTTGCTCATGCGCTTGATTCCGTGAGCAATTCGTAAGACACCACGTCGACAGCGTCCGATCCGGACAGACCGGGGTAGTGCTGGTCGAGTGCTCGGTGGAGGTCACCGAGGTCGTCGAATCCATCTTCTCGGGCGTCCTCGTCGGTGAGCGCATCTCGCGGGACGGAACGCACCTGAGTGATTGTGGCGTCTACGACGACTGTTTTGCCGTCTGTCTTCTCGAAAACGATCTCGGCGGGGCCCGGCCGGAAAGGATCGTCGACGCGAATCGTCTGGCGTTTCGTGCCGGACCGGATCATCTGCTCGTAGCCCTCCCACATGTAGAGCCGCTGGCGGCGCTCGGTGTCACGCCAGTCGTAGGCGAAGGGAAGGAGTTCCCGCGCTGTGCGCGTCGCCAGCCCGTTGGGCTCGCGGATCACGAACTGGATGTCAGGTGAGATATCGAAGAAGACCTGACGACACTTCCCACAGGGCGCGATCACTGCGCGAGTCGGGCCATAGGCGGCGGCAATGGCAGCGATGGGGTCAGCGGGATGCGCTGAGGCGTGGTTGGACAACGCGGCGACTTCTCCGCAGGGTCCGCCAAGGAAATGAAACGTATTCAGCCCGAGAATGACTTGTCCGGATTCGGTCAGTACGCCACCTGCAACGGTGTGGCCGTCCCCATTGTTCCAACGCGCGGCATGATCGATGGTCGTCTTGGTGAGTGTCCGCAACCTTTCGGAGAGCATGCTTGTCAACGTAGCAACGTTGCTCTGCATTGCTGTCGACACGCCGCATCGCGGCAGCGTGCGGGATGGCGGGATGGCGGGACGGACTCAATCACGCAGTGCAAGTGCGAATCTGTCGATCAGCCAATCGATCTCGTCGTGTGTCACGACGAGGGGTGGAGCGAGGCGGATCGTCGAACCGTGGGTGTCTTTGGCGAGTACGCCACGTGCTGCGAGGCGGAGGCAGAACTGCTTGCCGGTTCCCAGGTCGGGGTCGATGTCGATACCCGCCCACAGCCCCTTACCGCGGACCGCGACGACGCCGTGTCCGACGAACTCACGGAGACGCGTGTGTAGGTGTGCGCCGAGTTCGGCAGCACGTGCCTGCCAGGTGCCCTCGGCGAGCATCCGTACCACCGTGTGTCCGACTGCCGCCGCAAGCGGGTTCCCGCCGAACGTCGAACCGTGTTGTCCGGGATGCAGCACGCCGAGGACATCGTGGTCGGCCACCACGGCCGACACCGGAAGTACACCGCCGCCGAGCGCCTTTCCGAGTGCGTACACGTCGGGCACCACGTTCCAGTGCTCGCACGCGAATGTCGTACCGGTGCGGCCCAACCCGGACTGGATCTCGTCAGCGATCATCAGCACGTTGCTGTCGGTGCACAGGCGCCGAACCGCGGGCAGATAGTCGTCGGGTGGGACGATGATCCCGGCCTCGCCCTGGATGGGTTCGATGAGGACGGCCACCGTGTTGTCGTCGATCGCATCGGCGAGTGCGGCGGCGTCTCCGAAGGGGACGCGCGTGAACCCCGGTGTGAACGGACCGAAGCCGCCTCGGGCGTCCTCGTCGTCGCTGAAGCTCACGATGCTGATCGTGCGCCCGTGGAAGTTGCCTCCCGCGACGATGATGTTCGCTTTGCCCGGCGCCACGCCCTTGACGTCGTAGCCCCATTTGCGCGCGACCTTGAGGGCGGATTCGACCGCCTCGGCACCGGTGTTCATCGGTAGCACCATGTTTTTGCCGCACAGCGCCGCAAGTGCCGCGCAGAAGGGCTCGAGCGTATCCGAACCGAACGCGCGGCTCGTGAGCGTGACCCGATCGAGCTGCGCCTTCGCCGCGGCGACGATCTCCGGATTGCGGTGGCCGAAGTTCACCGCGGAGTAGGCGCCGAGTGCGTCGAGATACCGTCGACCGTCGACGTCGGTGATCCATGCGCCGTCGGCGGTGGCTGCGGTGACCGGCAGTGGTGAGTAGTTGTGCGCCACATGGGGTTCGGAGAGTGGATGCGTGGTCTTGCGGTCAATGCCGGTCGTCGTGCCCTCGCCTGCTGTGGGCATTCGCAATTCGAGGGTGCAGCATTTGATGCCGCCGCCGCCCTTGAGGAGCTCGGAGAGGTCGACGGTGATCGGGACGTAGCCGGCCTCGTGCAGTCGTGCTGCCAAGTCCGGAGCAGCGTCGGTCATCACCACGTGACGACCGTCGGAGACGAGGTTGAGCCCGAGGACCTCCGCGTCGCGTTCGGTCGCGATGATCGCGTCGGGATAGAGGTCGGCGAGCAGAGCACGCGATGCCGCGGAGAAGGCCATCGGGTAGTACGCGATCGTGTCGTCGTCGAGCACGCCGAGCGCGGTGTCGAGGTGGTAGAAGCGCGGGTCCACCAATTCGAGGGTGACGACCGGCAGTCCGGTGATGGAGGCGACCTCGACGTGCGTGTCCGGATGCGTTCGGAACCCGGTGCCGGCGAGGATGCGACGACCGACCAGCAGGAAGTCGCCCTCGCCCTCCTGCACACCGACGGTCTCATGCACAGCGTCGACGCCGCAGGTGTGGAACCATGCCGTGTAGTGCTCGCCTTCCGGTGCGCGCTCGGGGTGCAGGAAGCGCGCAGCCACGGCTTTTCCGTCGACGACGAATCCGCCGTTGGCCGCGTAGACCATGTCGGGAAGATCCGGCTGAGCGTCGACGAGTGTCACGGAGTGGCCGAGGGATTCGTAGATCGCCCGCAGCGACTCCCACTGGGCCATGGCCCGCGCGGTGTCCACGGGGATCGAGGGATCCATCCAGGGGTTGATGGTGTAGCTGACGGTGTAGTGGGAAGGAGGGGTCATCGCATAGGTGCGGGTGCGGGGGGTGCGCTCGGTGCGCGCGGCAAACCGTGGACTCGTCAACGTCATATTTCGACGGTATCGTCGGCGTATGGCGCAAGCAATCGCCGTAAATTGCGCATTTGCTTAAGTAATCCCTAAATGAGGGTGGCAGAGGGTGGAAAAGTTGCGTCAGATCGACGAACTCGACGAGAAGGTGCTCGAATGCCTGGCCCGTGACGCACGGGCGACGTATGCACAGATCGGCGACGAAGTCGGTCTGTCGGCTCCCGCAGTCAAGCGTCGAGTCGATCGACTCGTCGACGAGGGTGTGATCAAGGGCTTCACGACGGTCATCGATTCGACTGCGATGCAGTGGACCACCGAGGCGTACGTGCAGGTCTTCTGTCGGGGCAACATCTCGCCGGAGGAGCTCGCCGCCGCGTGGGAGCCGATTCACGAGGTGGTCAGCGCTGCCACGATCACGGGCCAGGCCGACGCCATCCTGCGCGTGATGGCCCGCGACGTCCACCACCTCGAGCATGCGCTCGAACGCATCAGACAAGCGGGACCGGTCGATCGCAGTGAGTCGATCATCGTACTGAGCCAATTGATCGACAGGGGGCACCCGTGACCTCGACGGGCCGGCGACTTGTCGGGCATCCGTGAAGCCGTGCTAACCTGTCCGATGTGACCAGCAACGTGCGCGCCTATTGGCGTTTCTTTATCGAGGCTCCGGGTGAGCCTGCGATGAAGCGCTGAATCTGCGTCGCACAGAAAACCCGGAGCCCGAGCAGTGACCACGAGGTCGCTGCTTTTCTCATGTCAGGGGCCTCCGGCGTCAATAACAGCGGGTGTCCCCAGTCGCAGAGACCAGGCCACCACCCGCGAAAGGCAACACGACGTGACCACCCTGCCCGACCTGACCGCCACATCGCTGCATGGAACCGACTCCGCCTCGGAGTCGACATCGGATCGTCGCATCAGGTCATTCCGGTCCATCCCCTCGCCGGACACCATCCGCACCGAGCTCCCGCTGACCGCGCGCCGCGCGCTCCGGGTGCAGGCCGACCGCGACGAGATCGCCGCGATTCTCGCCGGTCGTGACGACCGTCTGCTCGTGGTGGTCGGCCCCTGCTCGGTGCACGACCCCATCGCTGCACTCGACTACGCACGCCGCCTGGCCCCGCTGGCCGACGACTACGCCGACCGGCTCAAGATCGTGATGCGCGTGTACTTCGAGAAGCCGCGCACCACGGTCGGCTGGAAGGGCCTCATCAACGACCCGGGCATGGACGGGACCTTCGACGTCGAGCGCGGACTTCGGACGGCGCGGTCGCTTCTGCTCGACATCATCGATCTCGGGCTCCCCGTCGGATGTGAGTTTCTCGAACCGACCAGCCCGCAGTACATCGCCGACGCCGTCGCGTGGGGCGCCATCGGTGCACGAACCACGGAGTCGCAGGTCCACCGTCAGCTCGCGTCCGGGCTGTCGATGCCGATCGGATTCAAGAACGGCACCGACGGCAACGTCCAGGTCGCCATCGACGGAGTGAATGCCGCTGCAGCGCAACACGTGTTCTTCGGTGTCGATGATTTCGGCCACGGCGCACTCGTCGAGTCCGCAGGCAACGAGGACTGCCACATCATCCTGCGTGGCGGGACGCACGGCCCCAACTTCGACGACGAGTCGGTCGCGTCGGCGATCGCAGCACTCGACAAGGCGGCCCTGCCGCCACGCGTGATGATCGACTGCAGCCACGCCAACTCCGGCAAGGACCACGTCCGGCAGGCGCAGGTCGCCGCTGAGATCGCGGCGACGATTCGGACACGCCGCGCCGCGGGTCACCCACCGCTCATCAGCGGCGTGATGCTCGAGAGTTTCCTCGAAGCCGGCGCCCAGTCGCTTGATACCGAGTCGCCCGACCCCCAGCCGCTCGTGTACGGCAAGTCGGTGACCGACAAGTGCATGGACTGGGAAACCAGCGCACGAGTCCTCGCCGATCTCGCGCGCAGCTGAGGCGCCTGTCTGCTCACAGCAGAAGGGCCGACGGCTGACGGTATCGGTGACCTACGCTCGAACGCATGGCACCGACGAACGATCCTCACACGCCCGACGCGCCTGAACCGCTCTGGCGTGAGATCACAGGTCGCGTGCTGCGCCGACACCGCCACGAGCGCGGCGAGCGACTCATCGAGACCGCACAGCGCGCGGGGGTGTCGAGTCAGTACCTCTCCGAGATCGAACGTGGCCGTAAAGACGCCTCGTCCGAGTTGCTCGCGGCGGTCGCAGGTGCCGTGGATCTGAGCCTTCTCGATCTCACCCGCGAGGTCGCCGACGAACTCGCCCGCCTCGAGAGCGTGGGAGTCAGGCGCGGATCTGCAGTCAGTGGACCGGTTGCGCTGCATTCGCTCTCGCCCGGCCTGCAACCGATTCGGCCGCGCGCTGCGTTTCGCGCAGGACTGCGTGGACCGGTCGCGCTGGCGGCGTGACCGACCCGATCTGATCGCTCGCGATCCCGGTGCTCAACGCATTGGTCGCCCCCTGGTGTCGATGACCTGATCGGCGAGACCGTACTCGACGATCTCTGCGGCCCGCAGCACTCGATCGCGGTCGGTGTCGTGCCGCAACGTCTCGATGTCACGACCGGTGTGTCGACTCAGTGCCTCCTCGATCTCTGCGCGAATGCGCAGGATCTCCTCGGCGGCAAGGATCAGATCGGGAATCGTGCCGCGTCCCTGGCCCGACGGTTGATGGAGCAGGACACGCGCATGGGGGAGACCGAACGCCTGCCCGGTGTACCCGCGGCCAATAACAGCGCCGTCGATGAGAGTGCCTGTCCCACACAGGTGGTGGCGATCGGTGCGTGGCAGTACTGCATGGTGTCGTAGAGCGCGAAGGTCGCTGTCACCGAGGCTCCGGGTGAGTTGATGTAGATCTCGATGGGTGCGTCGGGGTTGTCGGAGTCCAGATGCAGGATCTGCGCGATGAGCGCGTTCGCGACGCCGTCGTCGAGTTCGGTGCCCAGGTAGAGGATCCGGTCGTCGAGAAGTCTGCTGTAGACGTCCATCACGCGTTCGCCCTGCGGTGTGCGGGTGATGACGTTGGGAATCGTGTAGGTGCTCATGCGTTACTCACCTCGAAACCCGCTGCGGCGGCGCTCCTCGGGCGGATCTGTGCGATGTCGGTGACGATGTGGTCGACGAATCCGTACTCGACGGATTCGGTTGCGGTGAACACGTGGTCGCGGAGTGAGTCGTCGAAGATTCTCTCGCACGTCTGTCCGGTCTGCTCGGCGATGATGGTCAGGACGGTGTCGCGGACGTGGCGGAGATCGTCGGCTTGCAGTTCGATGTCGGGCGCGTATCCGCCGATGCCTGCCGAACCCTGATGCAGCAGTACCTTCGCGTGCGGTGCGATGAAGCGTTTACCCCTAGTCCCGTTGCACAGGATGAATTGACCTGCGCTGTATGCCATACCGAGGTTCACGGTGATCACGTCGTTCGGGATCAGCGCCATGACGTCGGTGATCGCGAGCATCGCGGGCACCGAACCACCCGGCGAGTTGATCCAGAGCGCGATGTCGGCGGCGGGATCGTCGTCGGAGAGCATGACGAGCTGCGAGCACAATTGTGTGCCGATGTCGTCGTCGAGTGCCGAGTCCAGTGTCAGGATGCGTTGTCCGAAAAGGGTTTCTGCGGTGCGCTTCCGTAGCGGTAGGTGGTGCTGTTCTTCTGTCATGAGTCGATCGTCGGTGGCGAAGGGGGCAGACGTCATGCCGATTCCGCCTCGGGCGGCGCGGATCTGCCCTGGGCAGCAGTACGCAGCTCGTAGCGGAACGTCTGCCACTCAGCTGACGTCGATCACCGGGCGTCCGGTCGGGATGGTGATCCGGGCCCTACGGTGCAGCGGGATATCCGGCGCCGCAATCGAATCGCTCACACGGTAGTCGGCCTCCCAGTTGTCTGCGGTCAGTCTGTTGAGGACGTAGCCACGCTGGGCGTTACCGAAGTGGATGTGGGGTGAGGCGGCCTTGAGTTGCCGGTCGCTGGCGTCACTGTCTTCGCCGTCCGCGCCGGACGCGATGGACGTGCCGGCGAGTTCGACGCCGACGGTCAGGGAGGGCCGCGAATACGTCGAGCGCAGTTCGGACACCACGTTGCGGTGGATGTCACCGACGATCGACACCAGGTTGCCGACGCCGCACTCGCGCGCGCCGTCGAGAATCCTTGCGCGCGAGGCCTCATAGCCACTCCAACCGTCCATGCTGACCGCCCGTGTACCGTTCTTGCGGCGGGCGAGATCGGCGATGGTCGTCTGATGCGCGAGAACGTTCCACCGTGACCGGCTCGCGGCGAGTCCGTCGAGCAGCCACTTCTCCTGGGCGGTGCCGGTGATGGTACGTCGGGGGTCGGCGGTGGCTGCGTTCTGGGCGGTGTCGTTGTCGCCGTTGGCCTGATCGCTGCGGAATGTCCGGGTGTCGAGGACGCTGAACTCGACGAGGTCGCCGTAACCGAACCGGCGGTAGGCGCGCAGGTCGTAGAGATCAGTTGTCGTGGTCGGCCGTGGACGTTGGGCGACACGGACCGGAGTGTTCTCCCACCATGCGCGCATAGCCTGGGCTCTGCGGGCGAGGAAGTCGGGGATGGGCTGATCATCCTCGGGAATGCGTGCAGCCCAGTTGTTGTCGACCTCGTGGTCGTCGAAGATCGTGATGAACGGGCTGGCCAGGTGTGCGGCCTGTAGGTTCGGGTCGAGCTTGTACAGGGCGTATCGATCGCGGTAATCGTCGAGTGTTGCGCACTCGCGGTGTGCTGAGGCAGGCGTAGCCCGTGTCCGTCGTCGGCCGCCATCTGTGGGAATGGGCTTTTCGTAGATGTAGTCGCCGAGATGGAACACGACGTCGGGTGCGTGTGCAGCCATATCGGCGTACGCGGGGTAGTGTCCGTCGGCCCAGGACTGGCAGGATGCGAACGCGAAAGTCAGCTCACCGAGGCGACTTCCGTGAGGTGCAGCGGTACGGGTACGGCCCGTCGGCGAGATCGCCGTACCCGCGCGGAACCGGTAGAAGTAGTCGGCCGATGGACGCAGACCACGGACGTCAGCGTGCACGCTGTGTCCGTTCTCGGGTGTGGCCAGTTCGACGCCGCGTGCCACGACCTGCCGCATCGCGTGGTCGGTGGCGATCTCCCATTCGACGGGTACCGGCACCCGGCCCATCCCTCCGCCGCGTGCGAGCGGGTCGGCCGCCAGGCGCGTCCAGAGGACAATGCCGTCGGGCAGCGGATCTCCCGACGCCACACCGAGAGTGAACAGTTCGCTTCCGCGACGGGGCGGCGGCGCCGACGCGGCGTCGGTGGTGAACATCCACGGAACGGTCGCGATGCCCGCGGCGACCCCTGCCCAGGTGAGGAAACGACGACGGGTGGTGCCGAGGTGGATGGTCTTGTCGCGGTCCAGACGAAGCTCGCCGAGAACAGGTGGGCGGCATGACATGTTCGGCATGCCGCCACCCGATCATCGGCGGTTATCGAGTGTTCGACGGTGGCCGGACGGTCCGGTGAGCACGGGATGAAGACCAAGTGGCTCGGCGTCGAATCGCAACCGGAACTCAGCTGAGCACGACGAGCCACACCGCGGTGTAGTGCAGCAGTGCCGCGACGGCCGTGCAGGCGTGAAAGACCTCGTGGTGGCCGAACACCCCGGGCCACGGATTCGGCCATCGGGCAGCGTAGAGCACGCCGCCCACGCTGTAGAAGACCCCACCGACGGCGAGCAGTATCAGCACGAGCCACCCGACATGCGCGACGAGCGCCGGAGCGACAGCCACGATCACCCAGCCGAGCACCAGATACAACACGACGCCCAGCCAGCGCGGCGCCGCCGGCCACGCGATCTTCAGCACGACACCAGCCAGTGCGCCCACCCAGACGATGCCGAGCACCCACCAGCTCGTCGGGGCGGACAGGCCCATCGCGCAGAACGGTGTGTAGGTGCCCGCGATGAACAGGAAGATCATCGAGTGGTCTGCCCGCTTCATGTGGATCTGGGCGCGCAACGACTTCCACGCGATGCGGTGATACGACGCCGAGACCGCGAACAAGCCGACGACGGTGACCGCGTATACGGCGCAGGCGACCGCGGCGCCGGGGCCGCGTGCGCATGCTGCACCGATGACCAGGGCGAGGCCTGCGGCGAGCGCGATGAACGCCGACCACTGATGAATGACACCTCGGAGTCGAGGTCTGTCGGCGACAGCAGTCACCAGGAGGGGGTTCACGAAAGCTACGGTACCGTAACTTCATGTGCGCAGGCTGTTAAGCGAGTGCGTCGATCACGGCTGCGAGCTGCTCGGCGTCGATGGGTGTCGGCTGATAGACACACACCTCGTCGACCCTGACGTCGAGGTCGCGCACGGCGTCGAACGCGTCGATGCGCGTCCGGATGCCGCGTGCCACGTCCTCGGCGCTGCCGCAGGCGGCGATGGTGTGCAACAGGTCATCGTCGATCAGCTCGGGCATCTCGCTCCAGCGCCCCTGCTTGGAGAGCGCATTCAGCTCGGGCTGCAGATGCGCTGCACCGTGCGCGGCCAGAACCGGGCGATAGGCCGGTGTGGATCCGTAGAAGGCGAGTAGACGTCGTGCTGCGGTGTGGTCGTTTCCCACGGACACGATCACCTCAGGTATCACGGTGAAGCCGCGAGGGGAGAGGTGTGCTCGGCGGGCGAGGCCGCGTCGGATGTTGGGGATCGTCGTCGAGGTGAGGAAGTCCGGGGTACTGAACGGCATCACGAGTACACCGTCGGCGTAGGTCGCCGCGGCGCGTGTCATCAGCGGTCCCAGTGCGCCGACGAACACCGGTGGCCTCCCGAAGGGATTGGGGCCGGGGTTGAACGTCGGTGTCATCAGGGTGTGGCGGTGGTAGGTGCCCTCGTAGCGCAGTGGGGCACCGGTCTCCCAGGCGTCGAAGATCGCGTTGATTGCGCCGACCTTGTCGGCCATTCGCCCGACGGGATCGTCGAACTCGGCGCCGAACCGCTTCTCGATCTGTGGACGGATCTGGGTACCGAGGCCGAGGCGGAAGCGTCCACCGGACAGGAGTTGGAGGTCGTTGGCGGTATGCGCGAGATGAATCGGGTTGCGTGGGAACGCGATGGCGACATTGGTCAGCAGGCTCAGGTCGGGTACCGACGCGGCCACGACCAGCGGTGTGAACACGTCGTGCGGTCCCTCGAAGGTGAAGACGCCCGACGCTCCTGCGTCAGCCAGCGTCGCGGCGCGCTGCGCTGCACCGACCGGGCCGAACAGTGCCGTCGTCACCGCGACCCGACTCATCAGGCCATCCCTGTCATTCGGAATCGGCGTTGTTGTAGCGATGCAGCAGAGTGGCGAACAGATCGAGGTCCTCGGGGGTCCACGACTCGAGTCTGGCCGCGATGGCCTCTCCACTGCGCTGCCGGATCTCCCCGAGGATGTCGAGCGCCTCCGGTGTCGGCTCGAGGGACTGCGACCTCGACGACGTCGACTCGGGCGAACGGCGCAGCAGTCCGCGGCGTCGGAGTTCTGCGAGTTGGCGGCTCGCCGTCGACTTGTCGATGCTCGCTGCTTTCGCGAGCGCGGCGGCATTGATCCCGGGACTGTCGGAGATGAGTGCCAGCAGTGAGTACTCCACGAAGGTCAGCCCTCCCTCCGCGTAGATCTCGCGGGCGCCGTTGCGCAACCTGCGCGACAGCGTGACCAGTTCTTGACCGACCACTTCTGCAGCGTCGGGTTGCCCGGGTGACACCATAGTTGTATATTACAACCTATTCGTGTTGCATTTTGCAACCAAGTAAGTTGCTCTCCCCTCAGCCCCAGAAGGTAATCGATGTCCGCTGCTCCCAACCACGCGTTGTCGATCAAGACGATCGCGTCGCATGTCGCCGTTCCCCTCGTCATCGGTGCCGTCATGGCACTGGCCTACCTCGGTGGGTTCCACAAGCCCGATCCTCACGACCTGCGCGTGGATGTCGTCGGTACCGGCGCGTCGACGCAGGTGATCGCGCAGACGCTGCAACAGGATCTCGGTGACCACGTGTCGATTCGCACCATCGCGACCGCCGACCAGGCCAGGGATGCGATCGAACACCGGGAGATTGCGGCGGCCTTCGAGCCGAAGGCCGACACCCCGGTGCTGTACGTGTCCACAGCGGCGTCGGATCCCACAGCGGTGACGATCGAACGCATCTTCAACGGCATCACGATCGCGGAGAACCAGCCCCTGAA
>NZ_BAFB01000035.1 GCF_000248075.1 Gordonia otitidis NBRC 100426
TCGCAGCGGTCGTCTCCCAGCAGGTTCGTGGCGAGGAGGTCACACCCGCATTACAGCTCCTGCTGTATCCGAAGGTCGATTCCGTCGGTGAGTACGGTTCGATCCGCGAATTTGGCAAGGGATACTTCCTGACGGCCGAGCGAATCGACCAGTTCACGGAGGTGTACGTGCCCGATCCGGCGCAGTTGGCCGATCCTCGTGTCTCTCCGCTACTGGCAGAGGATCTCTCAGGTCTGCCGCCGGCACACGTGGTGGTCGCCGGGTTCGATCCGCTGCGTGACGAGGGCATCGCCTACGCCGACGCACTCGGTAGTGCCGGTGTGCCTGTGACGTTGCAGCGAGAAGGCGCACTGATCCACGGTTTCGCCAACATGGCCGGGTTCAGTCCTGTTGCAGATCAAGCGATCTCGCGGTTCACCAGCGTGGTGTCCGACGCCCTGCGGTGACGCGGTGTCGTACCTCAGTAGAGTGATCAACGGTTCGGGGTGCGACCACACGTGTGACGTTTGGGGGATGGAATGAGTCGATTGAAAAGCGGGCGCGTGATGATCGGGTGGGCGATGGTCCCCGCCGCGGCCGCGGCGATTGTGGGACTCACGGGATGCGGTGGCGGCGGCAGTGATTCGGATTCGACACAGTCGAGTCCGCCCGCGCCCGACACTGCGGCGGCGGTCCCGCTGCAGGGTGATCAGCTCTACCTGGCGGGGCTCAAGCAACTCAACGTGCGGTTTCCCAGTGACGAGGCAGCAGTCGGTGCGGGCAAGCAGGTGTGCACGAACCTGACTGCGGGAGACGGGCTCGTCGATGCCATCGGCAAGGTGGGCAACGGCCTCGACGAGACCGACTCCGGCAAGGTAGTCGGCCTCGCCACACAGACCTACTGTCCAGACCAGATCGGAAAGCTCAGCGGCGTCACGCCGAGCAACTGAGTTCAGAAACGGTGGTCGGCCGGTGGTATGGCCTCCGGCGGCGCCGGCTCGTAATCATATTGGGGTGCAGCAGGATACTGCGGGGGAAGCCCGTCGGGCAGTCTTGTCGCCGGATATTCCTGCAGCCCGGGTGACTGCGCCTGGTAGCCGGGTGGTGGTCCCTGGTAGCCGGGTGGCGGTCCTTGATACCCCGGCGGTGGGCCCTGGTAGCCGGGCGGTGGGCCCTGGAACCCGGGCGGTGGTCCCTGGTAGCCGGGTGGCGGCCCCTGATACCCCGGCGGTGGGCCCTGGAACCCGGGGAAGCCGGGACCGGGTTGTCCCGGATTGAACGAATCCGACACCGTCGCAGCGAGTTCCAGGAACGCATTTCGGGTATCGCGATTCATCTGATCGAGATCGATCTGTGCGCCAGATGCGAGATGGTCGTCGAACGGGATGATCTGGACCGCACGAGTGCGACCCAGGAAGTGCTGGGTCAGCATGTCCAGATCGATGGGGGCGTTGCCCGGCTTCGACGCCGAGACCACCACCACGGCTTGCTGGACGAGTCGCTGGTAGCCGTGAGCGTTGAGCCAATCAAGCGTGGCCGCAGCGCTTTCGGCCCCGTCGACAGCGGGTGACGTGACAAGGACGATGGCGGTCGCCGAACTCAAGACGCCTTCCATGGCCGAATGCATCAGTCCGGTCCCGCAGTCGGTCATGATGATGTTGTAGTAGTTCTCCAGGATCCCGATGACCTCGAGGTAGTCATCGGCGCTGAACGATTCAGACACGGCCGGATCACGTTCGGACGCAAGTACTTCCAGGTGGCTGGTGGATTGCGAGGTATGGCGCCGGACGTCGGCGTACCGCGTGATGCTCGGATCGTTGAGCAGCGAGCGGACCGTCGAGCCGGTCTGCTGCGGGACGCGCCGCCCGAGCGTACCGAAGTCGGGGTTCGCGTCGACCGCGATCACGTGGTCGCCGCGTAGCGATGCGAACGCCGACCCGAGCCCGACTGTGGTGGTGGTCTTTCCGACGCCACCTTTCAGCGATAGCACGGCCAGACGGAAGTCGCCCGCGATCGGTCGGCGGATGCGCGCGATCATGTCGTCGAGTTGCTGCTGCGACTTGCTCTGACCCAGGTTGATCAGACCGCCCGACACGGTACTGAGTGCTCGACGCCATCCGGCTCCACGTGCCGAGAATGGTATGGACGGTTCGGAACTCGGGTATCCCGGTGCAGTTGCTCCCGGGTACGCCCCGACGGCCCGTTGCCCGGCGATCGGGTACTGGCCAGAAGGTGGTTGCGTGGCGAAGTGTTCCTGTGCCGGATAACCGGCCTGTGGGGTCATCGATCCGGATGGGTACGGGGCTGCGGACCCCGGCTGGTACCGGTCGGCGACGGCGGGACCGGGTGGTGGCTGCTGCGGTGCGGTGTACTGGCCGACGGCTGCAGGTGGAGCACCTGCCGGCTGCTGGATTCCGCTGGTCTTGCCCGTATACCAGTCACGCTCGACGGGCGGTTGCGGCGTCGAGTGTGGCGATGGCTGAGATTCTGGCGATGACGGCCCGGTGACCGGAGGCTGCGGGGTTATCCAGGGCGGTGCGACCCGGTCGTCATCAGCGGTTCGAGAGGTGTGCGAGGAGAGTGGCTCGGCCTGCTCCTGGTTCTCGCTGATGTGGGGGCCGATCCGATGATCGGTGTTGCCGCTTGTCTGCAACGACGCTGGTTGCGAGTGTTCGGCATGCGACATCTCGTTCATCATCCCCTCAGGTGTCCGAAGACGTGCGTTGTGCGGTTCGACCACTGATAGTAGGGCGTTCCGCGTGGCGGGTCGCTGTGGCGTCGTCGCGGTCGGCTACGACGCCAGCAGAACGATGCTCACGATGCCGGCCACCAGCAGCGAACCGCCGATCATGATGGCGGCCCAGATGCCGATGACGAGTTTGAGCGTGCGGGCGGGGTGGTTCTCGGAGTGCAGGTGCCACCCGCGGAGGACGAGGTTGTCGTAGAAGTACTGCGAGAGCGGCCCGGTGGGTTGGATCTCCCACTTACCGGTGGCGGGCTCTCGCACGATGGCTGTGGACAGTTGGGTTCCGTGCCCGGCGAGGATGACCGATCGTGCGAACCCGAAGTCGCCGACTCGGGCGTAGCCGCCCGCGAAGTCGTCCCCGACACTGGTGACGCGTTGGACGAGGCCGTCGTAATCGGAGATGGTGAACTGATGATTGTCGTCGTCGAAGGTGATGAGCGCACTTTCGTCGTTGACGCGGGCCGCGATCTCGTTCATGGCGAGCTGCTCGATGGTGACACCCGGTGTGACGTGCTGGGTGCTGAGCAGGCGCTGGATGGCTGCCGCTGAGTTCTCGGGTATGTTCACGCGGGACATCGTATTGTGCCCGCATCTCTGCACAATGCCGGAGCCCGAGGCGTGTGCCCGCCCGACGATCGCAGGCGGCCGGGAGGTCTTCGGTCACTGTGCGGAGACAACGAAGTGAGGATTGAACGAATGCGCAAGGGTGGAATGAAGGTCGGAATCCTGACGGGATTCTGTGCTGTGGCGTGCGTATCGATGGTGGGGTGCTCTTCGTCGGACGAATCGTCGACGGCCGAGCCAACCACGACGGGCAGCGCGTCGCAGATCGACACCACTGGTAGCTCATCCACCGCTCCGGAGGGAAACATGGATGGTAAGTCGGGGATGAGCAAGCAGCTCCTCGCAAAGTCGGTGTCCGAAGAGCTCACGAAGAGCACCGGGCGCACACCAGACGAGGTCCGATGCGAGGGAATGCTGGTCGCCGAGCCGGGCGCAACGCAGACGTGTGCCCTCCGCGCCGGGAGTAGCTGGCTTCCGGTCAACGTGACGGCCACCAACGTGCAGGGCAACGGCGAGGTCGAGTTCACCGCGAGCGTCGGAAAGAGCCCGATCCCCGAGCCGGCGTACTGAATCGCCGGAGCGTCGCGCCCTTGTCAGTCGACATCGGACACGCTCGCAGCGAGCTGGGCTCGTGGCGGTGGTGTGGTGCCTGGTTCGCTGGAAGCGGGAGACGGCGAAATGCGCGCGCGTGATCGAGGCGTCGCCAGCACACCGGCCGCGCACCCGGCAATGACGAGGGCTGCCCCACCGAGTTCGAAGTAGGTGGGCTGCTCACCGAGGAAGAGCCACGCCGCGGTGATTCCGACGACCGGAACCAGCAGTGACATCGGCGCGACGCGACTGGCCGGATAGCGCTGCATCAGCGACGTCCAGAGGCCCGAACCCGCGATGGTTCCGAGTAGCACCACATACGCGAGACCGCCCAGTGCTACGAGGCCCGATGCCGAACCAACCGTTGCAATCGAGTGCCAGCCCGCCGCGGGGCCCTCGACGACCAGACTCAGCAGATACAACGGGATGGGCGGCACCACCGTCATCCACAGGGTCATACGCAGTGCGTCGCCCGAATTAGGTGGCAGCGCGAGGCGATTCCCGATGTTGCCGAACGCCCACGAGAGTCCGGCCAGGACGGTGAGCACGATCGGCACCACGACTCCGATGCCGAGCGCGCTGTGACCCGCTCTGTCGACACCGATGAGCACGATTCCTGCGACTGCGATGACAATGCCGATGACCTGCGCGGGAACGAGGCGTTCACGTAGGAACACGACGCCGAGCAGCACCGTGAACGGAGCCGACGTCTGTAACACGAGTGATGCCAGGCCGGTCGGCATGCCGATGTTCATCGCGAGGAAGAGAAACGCGAACTGCCCGACGCCGAATCCGAACGCATACAACAAGAACCACCTGATCTGCATGCGGGGGAAACGGACGAACAGCACCACCGGAACCGCCATCACGGCGAAGCGGAGCGCGGCGAAGAAGAACGGCGGGAAGTGGTCGAGTCCGAGACGGATCGCGATGAAGTTCAATCCCCATAGCACCACGACGGTCAGTGCCAGCATGCGATCACGCGTTGTCATGTGTCTATCGTCGAGGTCTCATCCGTGAAGCACAATCGAAATTAACTGGATGGACAATGTAGTAGATCTGCACAATCCTGCTGCTCAGGTCGCGTCGACAGCGCCGGAAGGTTCGTCGACAGCACCGGGAACAACGCCGACGGCACCGGGAACAGCGCTGACGGCATCAAAAAGAACGTCGACGGCACCGTGGTTCGGTGCCGTCGACGCTAAATGTGGTGCTGTCAGCGAGCGATGTGTCAGCGCCAGCCGAGCTCAGGAGCGACGTCGTTAAGAATCGACTCCATCACGTGGGCGTTGTACTCGACGCCGAGTTGATTCGGGATGGTCAACAGCAGTGTGTCGGCGGCGGCGATGGCCTCGTCCTCACGCAACTCCTCGATGAGCTTGTCGGGCTCGGCCGCGTAGCTACGGCCGAATCTCGCAAGTCCGCCCTCGAGGTGGCCGACCTGGTCCTGGTCGTCGCGGTCACGTCCGAAGTAGGCGCGATCCATGTCGGTCGTCAGCGGGAAGATGCTGCGGCTCACCGAAACTCGCGGTTCACGGTCATGTCCTGCCTTCTCCCACGCGTCACGGAAGCGTTGGATCTGCTCGGCCTGCAACTTGTGGAACGGGATGCCCGTGTCCTCGGTGAGCAGCGTCGAGCTCATGAGGTTCATGCCCTTCTCGGCGGTCCACTCTGCAGTGGCACGGCTACCGGCGCCCCACCAGATGCGGTCGCGCAGCCCCTCCGAATAGGGCTCGATGCGAAGCAATCCCGGCGGGTTGGGGAACATCGGCCGCGGGTTGGGTTGCGCGAAGGCGGTTCCTTCGATCACCTTCAAGAACACGTCGGTGTGCTGACGTGCCATGTCGGCGTCGGTCTCGCCTTCGGCGGGTACGTAGCCGAAGTACTTGTAGCCCTCGATCACCTGCTCGGGGGATCCCCGGCTGATGCCCAGCTGCAGCCGACCGTCGGAGATGAGATCGGCGGCGCCCGCGTCCTCCGCCATGTACATGGGGTTTTCGTAGCGCATGTCGATCACGCCGGTGCCGATCTCGATGCTGTTGGTTCGCGCGCCTACCGCCGCGAGCAGCGGGAATGGTGACCCGAGTTGGCGTGCGAAGTGGTGCACGCGGAAGTACGCGCCGTCGGCGCCGAGCTCTTCGGCGGCCACGGCGAGGTCGATGGATTGATGCAAGACATCTGACGCCGTCTGGGCCTGCGAACCCGGAGACGCCGACCAGTGCCCAAAGGACAAAAAGCCGATTTTCTTGGTCATGTGATATACAACCGGACCATGGTCCGATTATTCCGGCGGTAAAGGTCTTCCGTGGTGCTGTCGGCGCAGATTTCGGTGCCGTGGGCGGGTTTTTCGGTGCTGTCGGCGCTCGTCGCGGTGCCGTCGGCGCTTCGTCCAGACCGTTAAGCCGGATGACCCCGATCTGCGGAATCGTCGTAGCATCACTTCATGGATGTCAAGCGCCTGCGGCTGCTGCGTGAGTTTGCCGACCGTGGTTCGGTGGGCGCGGTCGCTGACGCGATGCACATGACGCCGTCGGCGGTCTCCCAGCAGTTCAAGGTCCTGGCCAGAGAGGCGGGTGTCGAACTACTCGAGGCGGACGGCAGGCGGGTGCGGCTGACCGCCGCGCGGGGCAGGCGCTCGTCCTGCGCGCCGACGAGGTGATCGCCGCGGTCGAGCGTGCGCAGGAAGAGATGGCCACGTACCGCTCCGGCCGGTCGAGGGTGCGGCTCGCAATGTTCCCGTCCGGCTCGACGCTCCTGCTGCCCGCCGTCCTCGACCGCGCTGCCGACAACGAGATCGCGGTCGACGCCTCGCACCTCGACGTCGGCTATCCCGATGCCCCACCTGCGCTGGCCGATTTCGACGTCGTGGTGACACACCGCGATGAGCGCACGGCTCCGGTCGCCTCACCGCGGGTGCGCGTCACAGAACTCATGCGCGAGCCCCTCGATGTCGTCGTCCCCCGTACGTCGTCTCTTGCACAGCGTGATTCGGTGTCGGTCGCCGAGCTTGCCGACCACGACTGGATCAGTGTCGAGGGAGGATTCCCTGTCGACGACGTGCTGCTCTCGATCTCGGCGGTCACAGGCGTGGCTCCGCGCGTGACACAACGGATGCTCGACTTCACCACGATCGAGGCGCTCGTCGCGGCCAGACACGGGATTGCGTTGATGCCTCGGCACGCGTCACGGCACCCCGGCGTGAAACCGCTTGTCCTGGAGGGTGTTCGAGCGGCACGGGTCTATGAGGCGCTGACGAGGCCTCGACCGCGTCGAGCAGTCGCGGCGGTGGTCGACACCCTTGCGGCTGCGGCAGCCGACCTTGCGGAATGAACCCTTCGATTTCAGGCCGTGGTAGCTCGCCGCCCTCGAGGCATCGCTGCGAGCGGGATGCCGAGGGCTACCAGCACCCCCACGTAGGCGGTGATCCCGGCCCAGCCGAAGGCTGAGTAGGTAAGCCCGCCGAGCGCTCCGACCACCGAACTGCCGAGGTAGTAGTGGAAGAGATATAGCGACGACGCTTCTGCGCGGTGTTCGGTCGCCCGCGCCGATACCCAACCGCTCGCCACGGAATGCGCGGCGAAGAACCCTGCGGTGAACAGGAACAGCCCGATGACCACCGACCAGAGGTGATCGGGGAGTGTGATGAGCAGGCCAGTCAACATCATCGACGTCGAAGCCACCAGGACGCGCCGTCGTCCGAGGCGGTCGGCGAGGCGGCCACCCCACGCCGATGACACGGTTCCGGCGAGATACATCAGGAAGATCGCCGCGACGACCCCCGCGGGCAGACCGAACGGCCCACCGAGCAGCCGGTAGCCGATGAAGTTGTAGACGGTGACGAAACCGCCCATGAGCACGAAGGCCAGTGCGAACAGCGACAGGAGGCCCGGATCACGTAGATGCCCAAGGAGATTGCGTCCGGTGGCACGCAGCGAGACGGGCTGCGGGGTGAAGAACTGTGAGCGAGGGACCATGCGCCAGAACGCGATTGCGAACACGAGCGAGACGATGGCCGCGATCTCCAGCGCCCACTGCCACGACACCACGTCGACCGCGAACCCCGGGATGAGGCGCCCGACCAGTCCGCCGATCGTCGTGCCCGCCACGTACTTGCCCATTGCCCCACCGAGCGAGCCGCCGTCGACCTCCTCGGCGAGATATGCCATGGCCACCGCGGGTACCCCGGCACACAGCAGGCCCTGCAGCGCGCGACCGGCGAGAAGGAACTCCATCGAGGGCGCCCACGGGAGCAGCAGCCCGATGACCGACGCGGCCACTGCGGAGCCGACCATCAGCCGCACACGGCCATACCGCTCCGATAGCGCGCTCGCGGGGATGATCGCGACGGCAAGGAGGCCGGTCGTCAGTGAGACCGCCAGCGCCGAGGTCGTCGGCGACACCTGAAAGTGCGACGACAGCTGCGGTAGCAGCCCTTGGACGTAATACAAGGCCATGAACGTCGTCATGCCCGCCGCGAACAGCGACAGCGTCGCGCGTCGATAACCGGGGGAACCGGGAACGTGTTTGACGGGCGCGAGGTCGGCGGCAGTGGAGCGCAGGGCGGTGGTTGTCACCGGATCCACTGTGGCCGGGTAAGCAGCTATGTGGAAATGAATGTTTAGCGACATATCAATTCATATGTGAATAACAGCAGCTAGGATCGATTCCATGTACGACGACCTCCGCTGGTTCATCGCGATCGCAGAGACGCAGAACCTCACCGCGGCGGCCGACCGCGTGCATTCCTCGCAGCCGACTCTCTCCCGCTTCCTCGGACGACTCGAACGCGACCTCGGGGTAGCACTCTTCGATCGGGATGGTCGACGCCTGGTTCTCAATCGATTCGGGCGGGTCTACCTCGACCGCGCGCGCCGCGCCGCGTCACAGTTGGAGGCCGGGCGACGTGAGATAGACGACATGCGCGCCCCGGCACGCGGCGCCGTGCGTCTGGCGTTCCTGCACTCGTTCGGGCTCGGACTGGTGCCCGAACTCATCAGCGGCTTCCGCATCGAGAATCCCGAAGCCCGATTCACACTGACCCAGGATGCCGCGGCGACGGTCGTCGGACACGTCGTCGACGGCGAGGCCGACCTCGCGATCGTCGCGCCCCGGCCGATGCGGACCGATATGGCGTGGGCGCGTGTCGCGGAACAGAAGCTCGCACTGGTTGTCCCGCGCGAGCACCGCTTCGCCGGGCGTGATCAGATCGGCATCGTCGAGGCGGGCGACGAGGAGTTCATCGTGATGCAGCACGGCTACGGCATGCGGCGGATCTTCGACGAGATCTGTGCAGCACACGATCTCAATCCCGCGATCGCGTTCGAGTCGTCGGAGTTGGCAACGGTGTCCGGGCTCGTCGCCGCGGGCCTCGGCGTCGGGGTGGTACCCGTCGAGGAGTCGGTGCGACACCCCGGCGTCGAACTCATCCCGCTCGCCGGAGAATCGCGCGAGATCGGTCTGACGTGGTTTCGTGGCCGTCCACTGAGCGACGTCGCATCGCGGTTCCGTGACTTCGTGGTGGCGCGAAGTACTGACGTGCGGTGAGCGGCTGACTTACATCCGTTCGGAAACCCGGCCTCACATCCGTTCGGAAACCCGGCGGGCCGCCAATTGCACTGCCTCCCAGACCGTTGCGAACGGTGGCGCGTAGGCGAGGTCCATCTCGGCGAGATCGTCGACGGTCATCTCACCCCACAGTGCCGCGGCGACGGTGTCGATGCGCTTACCCGATTGCATTCCGCCGACGATCTGCGCGCCCAGGATGCGTCGGGTGCTCTTGTCCGCAGTGAGTAGCACGGTGATCGGTGCGGCCTCGGACATGTAACCGCTTGCGGTGTCACTCTGCGTGATCAACGTGAGAGCGTCGTGGCCGAATCGTCCGGCGACCTCGGTGTTCATTCCCGTCCGCGCGATCTCGAGATAGGTCGGGCCCGCGGAGAATCGCGTGATGGCGGTCGCGAGCACCCCGGCGAAGCGTTTGGTCTCGTCGCCGCCCAGATTGAAGCCGCAGACCCGGCCCTGCTTGTTGGCGTGTGTGCCCAGCGGCGCGAAGATACGCTCCCCGGTCATCCTGTCGACGGACTCGCAACAATCGCCCGCTGCCCAGATACCGTCGGCAAGGCGTTGATGGTCGTCGGGCAGGTATCCGCCGTGGACTCCGATCGGTAGTCCCGCAGCTGCACCCAGAGACGTCGACGGTCGGACGCCCAATGCCAGCACCACGACGTCAGCCTCGATTGTCTTCCCGGAAACCGTTGTGACAGAGCGAATCCTCCCACTCGAGGATTCGGCGCTCGCGATGACCGTGTCGGTCAGGACCGTGACACCCGCGGCTCGCATGCCGTCCTCGATGCGATCACTCATCTCCGGATCGAGCTTGCTCATCACCCTGGTGCGCGTGGCGAGGGTCGTGTCGAATCCACGCTCGGCCAACGCTTCTGCCATCTCCACGCCGATGTAGCCGCCGCCGATCACCACTCCTCGACGACCGGAGCCTGCGATCAGATCAAGCCAATAGCGTGCGTCGTCAAGGGTTTTGGCCGGGTGGACGCCCTCGATCAACGCGCCGGTGCTGTCGCGAGCCCACGCTGGGACGATGGCCTGCGCACCGGTGCACAATACGAGCTGGTCATAAGAGATCTCCGACGATTCGTCGAACTCCGACGTCGCCGAGACGTGCTTCCGCTCGCGGTCGATGCCGGTGACCGTCATTCTCATGCGGAGGTCGACGCCGAGTTTTCGGTGCTGCTGCGCGCTCCGTGCGATGAGGTCGGTGTCCGAATCGACGAGGCCGCCGACGAGGTAGGGAATGCCGCAGGCCGAGTAGGAGGTGTCCGACGTCTGCTCGAGTGCGATCACCTCGACGCCGCGCCCAGTGACCTCTGCGGTCCGAAGTGCCTGGTGAGCAGCACTCATGCCGGCGGCGTCTGCGCCGACCACGACGATACGTTCCACCTGCGTCACGCTACCCGCGTTCAGCGAGCATCCGTGTGCCGGAGGTCAGCGTTCCACGCTCACTGCCTTACCGATGACAACCCCGATCCCCGCGACCATGAGCGGCAGCGCAACGAGCACAGAGACCAGGAGAACCACTGTTTGCATACCGCCAATGGTCCGCCCATATTTCCGTGCCGTCGCGCTGACCAGGCGTAAGGTAGCCAGTTTCACAAATGGTACGGGTGACACGTTCTCGGCGTGGCCCAGGTAGATTCTCGTGAACGACAGAATGGGCCGGAACCCCTGCGAAGCGAGGATCGCCCGCTCACAGCAAGGGATTCCGGCCCATGCCAGTCACGCCGAACACCAGGGGTTACCCGCTGTCCCGTGAGTTCTTCGGTGAGAGAGGTTTACGGCGCCCAGGTGCGCGGCGCGGTGTCGGTCTCAGCGGGCGCCGGTGCGGTCACGCGGTAGGCGCGGTTGACCGCCGAGACCACGGCACGCAGGCTCGCGGTGGTGATCGACGACGCGACGCCGACACCCCACACGGTTTCGCCGTTGACCTCGGTCTCGACGTAGGCCGCAGCACTCGCGTCGCCACCTGCGGTCAGAGCGTGCTCGGCGTAGTCGAGCACGCGGACATCGAAGCCGACGGTCGAGAGTGCGTCGACGAACGCGGCAAGTGGTCCGTTGCCGCTGCCCGAGATCTCCTTTTCGGCGCCGTCGACCTTCACCACTGCCGTGATGTGGTCGTCGCCGCCGTCGACCTCGGAGGCGTCGACCTTCTGACGCATACGCTCCAGCGGACGGATCGGGTGCAGGTACTCGTCGGCGAAGACGTCCCACATCTCCTTGGGAGAGACCTCACCACCCTCGCCGTCGGTGATCTTCTGGATCTCGCGGCTGAACTCGATCTGCAGGCGTCGCGGCAGGTCCATGCCGTGGTCGGCCTTCATGATGTAGGCGACGCCGCCCTTGCCCGACTGGCTGTTGACGCGGATGACGGCCTCGTAGTTGCGGCCGACGTCCTTGGGATCGATCGGCAGATACGGCACCTGCCAGAGGATGTCGTCGACATCGGAGTCGGCTGCGTCGGCGTCGACCTTCATCGCGTCGAGGCCCTTGTTGATCGCGTCCTGGTGGCTGCCCGAGAATGCGGTGTACACCAGGTCGCCGCCATAGGGGTGACGCTCGGGTACGCCGAGCTGGTTGCAGTATTCGACGGTGCGCCGGATCTCGTCGATGTCGGAGAACGAGATCTGCGGGTCGACGCCGCGGCTGAACATGTTCATGCCCAGCGTCACCAGGCACACGTTTCCGGTGCGCTCGCCGTTACCGAACAGGCAGCCCTCGATCCGATCGGCACCTGCCTGGTAGCCGAGTTCTGCTGCGGCGACGGCAGTTCCACGATCGTTGTGTGGGTGCAGGCTGAGGATGATCGAGTCGCGACGCTCGAGGTTGCGGCTCATCCACTCGATGGAGTCGGCGTACACGTTGGGTGTGGCCATCTCGACGGTTGCCGGCAGATTGATGATGAGCGGCTTGTCCGGTGTGGGGGCGATGATCTCGCTGACTGCGTCGCACACCTCCTTGGCGTAGCTCAGCTCGGTGCCGGTGTAGGACTCCGGTGAATACTCGTAGCGCCAGTTGGTGTCCGGGAACTTCTTCTCCTCCTCGAGCACCTTGTGCGCGGCGTGCGTTGCGATCTCGGTGATCTTCGACTTGTCGGCGCGGAACACGACGCGCCGCTGCAGTACCGACGTCGAATTGTAGAAGTGCACAATCACATTCGACGCTCCGCGGCACGCCTCGAAGGTGCGCTCGATCAGTTCGTCGCGACACTGGGTGAGCACCTGGATCGTGACGTCGTCGGGAATGGCGCCGTCCTCGATGATCTCGCGGACGAAGTCGTAGTCGGTCTGGCTCGCCGAGGGGAATCCGACCTCGATCTCCTTGTAGCCCATGCGCACAAGCAGTTCGAACATCCGGCGCTTGCGGGCGGGACTCATGGGGTCGATCAGTGCCTGGTTGCCGTCTCGCAGGTCGACAGCGCACCACATCGGAGCCCTGGTGATGACCTTGTCGGGCCAGGTGCGGTCGGGGAGCGAGATCTTCTCGACCTCGTCGGCGAACTGCCGGTAGCGATGCACAGGCATCGCGGAATTGCGTTGCGGATTCCAGGAGGGCTGGTCTGCGGGGATCGGACCCGCCGGTTCGACGATGCGGCTCGCGCCCGAGGTGAAAGTGTCTGCTGGTGCCATGATGGTCAATCTCCGAAGGTGATATCGAGGGGAGTGACCGGCGCGTGATGAGGCCCCGCGACGGAGGGCCGGTCGATCAGACCCCGCCGCGGCAACCGAGAAGGAGTGCACGCTGCATGGCAATGAATGTACTCCCCGGGCCGGTCGTCGATCAAATGAGGGTCGAACGGACGGGGCACGTGCGCGCCGGGGAGAACCCGCATGTCAGGGCTCTGTGGGTGCATGGACCGCAGCGCGATGAGTGCACAGTGTCGCGCGAATGTCGGCGGGGATCGGCGACGACTGGTCGGTGCGGTGGCACCAGTCGAGCGTTTCGTAGCCCACGCGGCACAGTCTGATGTGTCGTGGCCAGCGTGGCGCTGACCAGCGAGGCTCGTCACTGGCGCTGTCCGTTGCGCTCATCTCCGCTTCGAGAAGCGCCCACTGCAGGTCCCGCCGTATCGCGAGCAGCGGTGCAGAACCGACCGGCGCGCGTGCGGAGCGGTCGAGAAGACGGTCGACATGATCGAGAACGTCGGTGTCTGCCCGTGCCCACGTGTGGCGGTGAGCGTGCGGCAGCAGCCAGAAGAGCGCCGCGACGGCCAAGCCGACGCCGAGCAGCGTTTCCAGGAAACGGTCGCGGACAGGGATGGTGATGTCGGAGTCGGGGGTGCCCATCAGCATGGCCAGCGGAGTGATGAAGGAGACGGCCACACCGTAGTTGCCGACGATGGTCAGTTCGATGAGCACGTTGAGCACCGCGATCACCACGATGAGCCAGGCGGTCGTCAGACCGAGCTGATGGAGGCCGACGTAGATCACCAGGCCGACAACGGTGCCCGCGAGCCGGTGGGTGGCACGCACGACTCCGCGGATTCGATCCGGTCCGAGTTGGAGAACAAGAACGGTGCCCAGGATCGCCCAGTCGGGTCGTGAGAGTCCCACCGCGAGTGAGGCGACACCCGCCGCGAGCGCTGTCACCGCCACCCGCACGGTCGTGACCTGCGCGTGGCTGTACTTGCGACGTGCAGCAGCCATCCGGTGTCGCACGGACGGTCGACGCATCGGTGGCGACAGCGGACCCGGCGGCGCCACGTGGAACTGATGTAGCGAGGTCCAGAGACGTTGCGCGAGCGGTGTGTCGGTGGCAGCGGCGTCGTGCAGCACGGTCCACGCGTTGAGCGTCGACATCGCCACACCGTGTCGGTGGGCGGGGTCGGTGGATTGATTGCTGGCGAGGTAGGCGTCGATCGTCTCGATCGCGGCGAGTGTCGCTGCGGTTTCCGGACCGTCGGGTCGCCAGAGCGCAGGCGCCATCCCGACCACGAGTGAACCCACGGCGCCGGCACACGTCGCGATCACCAGGTCTGAGACGTCGACGCCATGTCTGGTCACCACCGACGAGATGCAGGCGGTGAGCACGAAGAAGAACGGCCCAGGTGGTCCGAGACGCATGGCGTTGACGGTGAACACCGACGCCGACGCCCAGACGACGAGTCCGGCAACCACGATCAGCGAGGCGGTCGTACTCGGGTGGGCACCGGCGAGATCGCCCAGAAATCCGAAGATCGTCGCGGCAGCGATCAGCACGACGGCTGCGAGCGCGATGACCCGCCAGCGCACACGGTAAGGACGCTTCTCGCCGTAGAGCACCGCGAATGCGCCGAGTGCCGCGAGCAGGGCATCGCGCTCGAAGCCCGCGGCGAACAACACGGCTGCCGGTACGGCGAACGCAAGCCCTGCACGAATCGCGGCGGGCCATCGCCCGCGCACGTCGGGAATTGCGAACAGGATCCGTGTGGCCCGAGGTCGTGGTGGTGGCAGCGGGGCGTTCACCGCTCACACATTAGGCGGCGTCGTGGTGCCGTCGCGCGGCAACGATTCCAGCGGCCAGGGGGGTGCGGCGCATCCAGTCGGCAGCCAGCGTGTCCGGGTTCGGTGTCCAGTGTTCGGTCGCTCCAGGCCACCCGCCGCCGACCGCGAGGTTGAGAATCGCACATGTGGGCTCGTCGAACATCCATCGCGGCGCCTCGAGTGCTCGACGAGGTCGATTTCACCTGCGGCAGGAAACCTGACGAATGGATGTCGTTGCCCAACAGCCAGAATCCGTAAGTCCCTTATGTCGGATTACGGAAGCGACGAATAGTACATTCCTTTCGGCTGAAAGTCTCTTTGCCTGAGCATTACTGGGTATTAGCACTGTGAATTCTCAGCTGGCACTTAGTATTTGCGAGTTTGCTTCGAGTGGTCGCCGGAAAGCCGGTCGCCCCCACTCGACTGCGAGTGTGTGCCGAGAAAGGTAGAGACATGTCACGTTTGTTCACCGGAGCGGCGGCACGTCGCATCACCCTGGCGCTGGCCGGCGTCGGCGTTGCGAGCGCGATCGCCACGGGCGGTGTGGCAACGGCTGCGCCAGCGCCCGCACCGACAAAGCAGGCTCCGGCCCAGACGACGCCGGTGCCCGGTACCAAGTGCACGCTGGCCGGGGTCGAGAAGGCCTTGGCCAAGGAGGACCCCACATTGTGGAAGGAGATCGAGTCCCATCCACGCGCCAAGGAGCGGTTCGAGAAGACGATCGTCCTGACACCGCAGCAGCGCAAGCATCGCCGTCAGGAGATGCACAAGTCACACCCCGAGCGTGCGCAGATCAAGAACTTTCTTCGCGACCACGGTCTCGCCAAGAAGGACCGCACCGCTCACCGGGCAGCGATCAAGAAGGCCTTGGAGGCCTGCAGCGGATAGCCGAGCACGCGGATACACGTGTTTCTGACACACGCACGGCGAACTTCGCTCGCATTCGTCAGAAACACGTGTATCGACAGCGATCCGTCAGGCCTCGAACGGGTCTCCCCAGCGTCTACCGAACGCGATCTGGTCGAGCGGTAGCCGCTCACGTGGGCGCTCGTCACGTTCGCGGATCTCGTCGGGCAGGGTGGATCGGTCGGCCAGCTGTCCGACGGCGAGCATCGCGAGCGGCTTCTTGTCGTCGGGGATGTCGAAAGCCGTTCTCGCGGCGCCCTTGTCGAACCCCGCGAGCGGATGGCCGTTGAGACCGAGTGCCCCGCACTGCAGGATCATCTGCGCCAACGCCAAACCGAGGTCGACGCCACCGTAGAGGTCGGGTTTCGGGTCGGACGGATCGTCGGTGGTACACAACAAGATCAGCGCACCCGCCGCGGGCGCCCACGTCGTATTCCCTCGGTTGAGGACGGCGGTCAAGGCGTCGAACGTTTCGTCGCCGCGCAGTCCGACGACGAAACGGACCGGTTGCATGCTGCCCCACGTGGGTGCCCAGCGCCCTGCCTCGAGGATCTCGACGACGTCGTCGGCCGAGACCGCGGCGACAGGGTCGTAACCGCGGGCGCTCCAGCGCTGCCGTATCAGTTCGTGCACCGTGACGACGGTACTGGCCGGGGCTTGTCGAGGTGCGGTGACGGCGGGGTGCGGTGGATCGGTCAGAGGCGGGCGAGGTCACGCCGAGGGCGACGCATCCTGCTCCGGTTGGCCGACGGATCGCGGAGTACGCATGACCACCGCGAGGATCACGCCGAGCACGCCGAGCGCGATCACCGCAGCCAGCGACGCCGCGTGGATGCCGCTGACGAACGCCTCCTTGGCGGCGTCGGCCAGTGCTCCGCCCGAGGACCCCATGTCGTGGGATCGATGCAGCGTCTCGCCGAGCGTGTCGCCGAACGACCAACCGTTGTCGTGCTCACGGAACATCAAGGTCGCGAGCGAGCCGAGAAGTGCCAACCCGAGAGCAGTGCCCAACTCGAAACTCGTCTCAGAGATGCCCGACGCCGCTCCCGAACGCTCCGCCGGTACCGATCCGACGACGACGTCGGACACCAGCGAGAACTGGATGCCGTAACCGATGCCCGCGATCGAGGTGAACACGAGATAGATCCACAACGGACTCGACGTGGTGAGCCACAGCAGGCCGAGATTGCCGACGGCGGCCAGCGCGACCGAACCGACGAACGCGGTGCGCATACCCACGAGGACAGCGATTCGGGTGGCGCCGATGGAGAACACCGCGACTGCGATCGCCATGGGCAGTCCGGCGAGCGCGGCGTCGAGGACATCGAAATCTCTCACCGATTGCAGGTACACGCCCGTGAGGTACGACATGCCGCCGAGTGCCATCATCCCGACCAGCGCCACCGACACCGCTGCGCTGAACTGCACGTTCTTGAACAGTTTCAGGTCGAGCAGCGGTGCGGCGATGCTGCGCTGGTGGACGAGGAAGATCGCGAACATCACGACGCCGACCACGCCGACGGCGGCAACGGGAGCGGTGACGCCCTCCGACGCCATGGTCTTGATGGAGTACACCACCGGCAGGATCGCGAGCAGTGAGAGACCGACACCGACGAAGTCGAACGGGTCACCTGTCCCTGCGCGATACTCCGGAATGAGTTTTGGTGCGAGCAGGAACAGCACCGCGAGCACCGGCACGTTGATCAGGAAAACGACGCCCCACCAGAAGTGGTGCAGCAGAACGCCTCCGACGACCGGGCCGATGGCCGATCCGCCCGCGAACGCCGCGGTCCACACGCCGATTGCACGGCCCCGCGCCTTGGCGTCGGGGAACATATTGGCGATCAGCGACAGGCTCGACGGCATCAGCGTCGCACCGCCGATGCCCATCAGAGCGCGCGCCGCGATGAGGATGCCCGCAGTGGGGGCGAATGCGGCGATCACTGAGGCGATACCGAACAGCCCGGCACCAGCCAGCAGTATGCGCCTGCGGCCGATGCGGTCGCCGACGTTGCCCATCGTGATGAGCAGGCCGGCGATGAGGAAGCCGTAGATGTCGAGGATCCACAACTGCTGTGCTGCGCTCGGATCGAGTGCATCGGTGATCGCCGGGATCGCGAGGTAGAGGACAGAGAAGTCCATCGACACCAGCAGCACAGGGAGCGTCAGCACGGCCAGTCCCCACCACGCACGTCGATCGGCGCCCTGCTGTTCGCGGGTGCGCTTCTCGGACGGACGGATGCGGACGGACATGACTACTGCTCTCCTCGGAATAGGTAATGAATGCATCGACGCGTGGTGGCCATCGCGGCACTCGCGTACGCCGTACGCATCGACGGTACGGTCATGAGTACGCTGTACGCAAGTGAGTTATTCCCGCAGATAGAGGAGCGAGGGTGTCCGACGAGCGTGCACCGAAGCTGACGGCTTCGCTCATCGTCGACACCGCGATCTCCGTCGCCGACCGCGACGGCCTCCCCGCGCTCTCGATGAGACGTATCGCCGAGGAGCTCGGCGTGGGTGCGATGTCGCTGTATCGACACATCGCGGACAAGGATGCGCTACTCGAGGCCATGGCCGAGGAGATTGGTCGGCGCTTTCCGTATCCCGTCGACGAGACCGGCACGTGGACGTGGCGAGAGCGGGTGGCCATCGCGGTCGACGTCGACTGGGAACTGTATCGGCGTCACCCCTGGGTGGTGCTGGCTTACTCGGCGCCGAGGTACAGCTTCGGCGTGGACGCGCTCGAGGGACTCGATTGGCTCGCCGCGGGTTTCACCGAACTCGGCGTCGACATCGCGACGGCAACGGAAATGGCGCTCGCGGTGTGGAACTACGTCAACGGCGTCGCGCTCGCGCAGGTCAGCGAGCAGTTGCTCGAAACAACGCCGGGTGAGCGTCCGAGTGGGCTCGCCGACCTCATCGACGGTCGGGTCGCGTCACGCCTGCCGCATCTCTCGACGCTGTCCGACGCCCCCGAGGCGGCACGCCTCAACGATCCGCGCGCGCTGCTCGACGCGGGCATCGACTATCTATGCGCCGGATTCGAGGCGAGAGCGGCGTCGTCGTAGGGTCTTGGGCCCGCGCTCGCTCGGGGTGCTGGTCGGCTTCGCTGGCGTGGCCGAAAGTGGGGGAAGGGTTGCGGCGCGGGGCTGGAAGTCGCGGAAGGGTCTCGCGGTGCGGCCGAAAGTGGGGGAAGGGTTGCGGCGCGGGGCTGGGAGTCGCGGAAGGGTCTCGCGGTGCGGCCGAAAGTGGGGGAAGGGCCTCTTCCGCTACTTTTGTGCTCTTCCGCTGGTTGTTTCTCGGGGAGATGACAGGAACTCGCGGAAGAGCCGCGCCAGCGTGCAGGATCCCGCGGAAGAGTTGCGCCAGCGTGCAGGAAGCCGCGGAAGAGTCGCTCCGACGTGCAGAAACCCGCGGAAAGGACACTGCTGCTCGGCCGAGATTCGCAGAACGGCTGCAGGGTGCGCGACGAAACTAGCGGAACAGCTTCCGAGCGCGCCGAAATGCGCGGAAGAGCTGCGCCGAATGTGCTTGAACGCGCGAAGGGGCTTCGTGGCGTGGCTGAGCGCCGCGACAGCGCCGCGGCGCTGGAACCCGCCAAAAGTAGGGGAAGGGCCTGTTCCGCTGCTTTTGCGCTCTTCCGCTAGTTGTTTCTCGGGGAAATGACAGGAACCCGCGGAAGAGTCTCGCCAGCGTGCAGAAACCCGCGGAAAGCCCGCGCCAGCGTGCAGAAACCCGCGGAAAGCCCGCGCCGGCGTGCGGAAGCCCGCGGAAACGCACCGCACCGCGCCGCGGCTACCCACGACCACCCACGACCACCAGCGCCGCAAGAGTCCCGCCCGGAACCCCGCCCTCACATCGCGTGCGGGTAGACCGTCAGCATGTGCGCGCCGAACCATGCGCTGCCGATCACCATCGGGACGACGACGGCCATGGCGACCGAGGTCTTCTGCCGAGCCAGCGCTATGGCCAGCGGCAACAGCAGGACGAAAGCGGGGAGCAGTAATCGTGGTCGACTGATCATCAGGCCGCTGGACAACACGATCGACGCCACGATCAGCGTTCCGTAGACCAGCACGGGCCACGGCAGGCGGGCCCAGAACGCGACGACGACCATGACGAGCGTCGTGATGATGATCCACGCCGTCGCAACCGACGCCACCTCGCCGGAGTTCACCAGGGCGTCGTTGACGAAGTTGAAGGTGACCACTCCGCCGTCGATCCGGGTGTCCCACCCTTCGGTCTGGATGCGGAACCAGCCCGTCGGAGATCCCGTGTGTGCCCAGACGACGGCCAGATACCCGAGGTACCCGAGCGGGCTGATCACGATCGCCAACCAGAGGTAGACACCGCTGCCGCGCCGTGATCGCCACGACCTCGCGTCACGATCGCGCAGCAGTGTCAGGGCTGCGGCCACCATGACCACGCCGATCATCACGACGGCGGTCGGGCGGACGGTGCCCGCGAGACACGCGGCGATTCCCGCGAGCAGCCAGTTGCGTTCGAGGACGCCCACCAACGCCCAGACCGTCAACGCGCAGAACAGCGTCTCGGTGTAGGCCATGTTCAGCACCACCGACATCGGCGTGGCCGCCAGGATCGCGACGAGATACAGGCCGACCCGCTCCGGATTGACCGACGCCCCGCGCGTCAGCGGTGAACGGTTGCCCATGGTGCGCACGCAATCGGCGCCGAGGCGCGCGGCTCCGACGGCGGTCAGGCAACCGAGCACGACGTTGAGCGAGATCGCCGCACCGAACGGCGTGACGAACGGCAGCTTGGCGATCCACCCGACGAGGTAGGGGTAGCCGGGGAAGAAGGCATATGCGGTGTCGGCGGTGTGCAAGCCGCGGGCGTCGGTGAGCGTGTACGGGACGTCGCCGTAACCGTGCTCCGCGATCGCGAGCATCCATTTGCCGTCCCACGCCGAGAGTGCATTGCCGACCGTGGTGTCGCGTAGCTGTGCGAACCGGGCGAGAACCAGCAAACCGACGAGCCGGATAGCGATGAAGACCCCGATTGCCGAGACCCAGTAGGGCAGGGAATCGTCGTAGCCGCGGCCGTCGGTGGTCTCAACTCGACGCTCGGTGGTCGCGTCGGCTCGTCCAGCGGAGGGTGCGTCGGATCGAGTCGACGGGGGTGCGTCGGCGCGACCGGCGTCGAGGGTTGCGTCGGCTCGACCAGTGGAAGGCATGCGTGGGGTCCTGCGGTGCGTGCGCACCTTCCCGACCTCGGTCTCGCTGGTCACCACAGCGATGTTAGGTGACATGTGTGGTCTGCAGCACGGGTAAGGCGTCCCGTCGCCACCACGCCGTGGGCCAGCGGAGCGTCGTCGGTAAGGTTGTCTCGGCAGTGAAGCGGAAAACCCGACGTCGAACCCTGCTGGGAGGTTATCTACGTGGCACTCGTCGTGCAGAAATACGGTGGATCATCGGTTGCGACAGCTGAGCGCATCCGTCGGGTCGCCGAGCGCATCGTCGAGACCAAGAAGCAAGGTAACGACGTGGTCGTTGTGGTGTCGGCGATGGGTGACACCACCGACGAACTCCTCGACCTCGCGCAGCAGGTCAACCCCGCGCCGCCCGCCCGTGAGATGGACATGCTGCTGACCTCGGGCGAGCGGATCTCCAACGCGCTCGTGGCCATGGCCATCAGCTCGTTGGGTGCGCAGGCACAGTCGTTCACCGGCTCGCAGGCTGGCGTGATCACCACGAGTAGTCACGGCAAGGCCAAGATCATCGACGTCACGCCGGGGCGTGTGCGCAGTGCGCTCGACGAGGGAAAGATCGTGCTCGTCGCGGGTTTCCAGGGCGTTTCACAGGACACCAAGGACATCACCACGCTCGGTCGTGGCGGTTCGGACACGACAGCCGTCGCGCTCGCGGCGGCGTTGGAGGCCGATGTCTGCGAGATCTACACCGACGTCGACGGTGTCTACACCGCCGACCCGCGCATCGTGCCCGACGCACGTCGCCTCGAGACCGTTTCCTTCGAGGAGATGCTCGAGATGGCGGCCTGTGGCGCGAAAGTCTTGATGCTCCGGTGTGTGGAATACGCCCGCCGATACAACGTTCCCGTTCATGTGCGCTCGTCGTACTCGACCAAACCCGGCACGCTCGTAGCCGGCTCTATGGAGGACATTCCCGTGGAAGAAGCGATTCTCACCGGTGTCGCACACGACCGCAGCGAGGCCAAGATCACCGTCGTCGGCCTCGAGGACCAGCCCGGATACGCGGCCAAGGTGTTCCGCGCGGTGGCCGACGCCGAGATCAACATCGACATGGTGCTCCAGAACATCTCGAAGGTCGACACCGGAAAGACCGACATCACCTTCACCCTCCCGCGCGAACTCGGTCCGCTCGGCGTCGAGAAGCTCACCAAGCTGCAGCACGAGATCGGCTTCACCGAAGTCCTCTACGACGACCACATCGGCAAGGTCTCGCTCGTGGGCGCCGGCATGAAGAGCCATCCGGGCGTCACGGCGACATTCTGCGAGGCGCTCAGCAACGCAGGGGTCAACATCGAGCTGATCTCGACGTCGGAAATCCGTATCTCGGTGTTGTGCCGCGACACCGAACTCGACGACGCCGTGCGCGCACTGCACGAGGCATTCGACCTCGGCGGAGATGAAGAAGCTGTTGTCTACGCAGGAACGGGGCGCTGACATGGGCGAGCCCTTCGACGGAGCTCAGGAACCACGAAGCGACGGGAGATGTGACTGATGGGTGTACGTATCGGAGTTGTCGGAGCCACCGGTCAGGTCGGCGGCGTCATGCGAACCCTGCTGGCGGAACGCAACTTTCCCGCTGACGAGGTCCGCTTCTTCGCATCACCGCGGTCGGCCGGTAAGAAGTTGCCGTGGGGCGACGGCGAGATCGTCGTCGAGGACGCCGCGACGGCTGATCCGAGCGGACTCGACATCGCACTGTTCTCCGCCGGTGCCACGATGTCGCGTGAGCAGGCACCGCGCTTTGCCGCCGCAGGCGTGACCGTCATCGACAATTCGTCGGCATGGCGCAAGGATCCCGATGTGCCGCTGGTGGTTTCGGAGGTCAACGGCGAGCTCGCGAAGAATCCGCCCAAGGGCATCGTCGCCAATCCCAATTGCACGACCATGGCAGCGATGCCGGTCCTCAAGCCGCTGCACGACGCCGCCGGACTGGAACGACTGATCGTGTCGTCGTATCAGGCGGTCTCGGGAAGCGGCCTCGCAGGTGTCGAGGAACTCGCGACGCAGTCGCGTGCCGTGATCGACGACGTCGAGAAGCTGGTGTACGACGGCTCGTCGGTCGACTTCCCGGCTCCGAACAAATACGTGGCGCCCATCGCCTTCGACGTCCTGCCCATGGCGGGATCGTTGGTCGATGACGGGTCGGGTGAGACCGACGAGGACCAGAAGCTCCGCAACGAATCCCGCAAGATCCTCGGTCTGCCCGACCTGCTGGTCAGCGGCACGTGTGTGCGTGTTCCGGTCTTCACCGGGCACTCGCTGTCGATCAATGCCGAGTTCGCACAACCACTCTCCCCTGCACAGGCAAACGAGATCCTCTCCGGCGCAGCAGGAGTCGAGCTGGTCGACGTACCGACCCCATTGGCGGCTGCAGGTAAGGACAACTCGCTGGTCGGCCGTATCCGGCAGGACCCGGGTGTGCCGGAGGGTCGCGGGATCGCATTGTTCGTCTCCGGCGACAACCTGCGAAAGGGTGCGGCGCTCAACACTATCCAGATCGCCGAGCTACTCGTCCGATAGTCGATTTCCACCCACGGTCCGGATTGTCCGAGGCCGTCAACCGCCCGATTGGGGTCATTTCATGTCCACGCCCACAGACACCCCAGCGGTTGCCGACAGGCTCGGCCATTACTACAAGATCGACGAGCCCTATCAGGTCGGTCGCGAGAAGGTGCGCGAGTACGCGCGTGCGGTACAGGACCACCATCCCGCACACCGCGACGAGGCTGCCGCGCATGGGCTCGGCTACTCGGGACTCGTTGCGCCACTGACGTTCACCGCCATCCCGGCAATGGCGGCCAACCGGGATCTGTTCGAATCGGTCGTCGTAGGGTACGAGACCTACGTACAGACCGAGCAGGTCTTCGAGCAGCACCGACCCATCGTTGCCGGCGACGAACTGACCACCGACGTCGAGTTGTCGTCCATCCGGCGCGTTGCCGGGCGCGATCTGATCACCGTGACCAACACGTTCACCGATGCGGCAGGGGAGGTGGTGCACACGATGCACACGACCGTCGTCGGGGTGAACGCCGACGAGGTCGACCCGTCGATCAACGACGCGGTTCGCAACATCATGGTGCACGACGTGAACGTCCTATCCGCCGACGCGTCGGATGCCGCATATCAGAAGACAGTGAGACCCGAAGGTGTGCAGGTTATTTCGACTGCGGGTATCGAACGGTCGTCCGGTGCACTCGACTTCGATTCACTGAGCGTCGGCGATGAACTGCCTGTCCGTCACGCTCGCCTCTCGCGTGGAGACCTGGTCAACTACGCCGGGGTGTCAGGAGACGGAAACCCCATCCACTGGGATGAGTCGATCGCCAAGCTTGCCGGTCTTCCCGACGTGATCGCACACGGGATGCTCACCATGGGACTCGGCGCGGGGTTCGTGTCAGCGTGGTCGGGAGATCCGGGTGCGGTGACCCGCTACTCGGTCCGACTCTCGCAGGTGGCTGTGGTGTCGGCCGCGGAGGGCGGCGACATCGAGTTCACCGGCCGGATCAAGTCGCTCGATCCCGAGACCCGCAGCGGCGTCGTTCTGGTCGTGGCGAAGTCGGGCGGACGGAAGATCTTCGGCCTGGCGACGATGAACGTCCGCTTCGCTTAAACCGCCTCGTCGGCGGGCACTTTCACACTCGGCAGGGCGCGCTGAAAACAGTCCGCCCTGCGACGCCACGGCGAGAACTATGACTATGAGCGCGTATGCGCAATTCCGGCATACCGGTCCGCGATGGAGTCCTGGCTCACACGCCCACATTACTGTGCGGTAGGTTACTGGCCATGACACGGATTCGGGGATTCATCTCAGGTTGGCGGGTTCGTCGTGCGACGCGACGGTCCACGGTGGCGCTCACGGCAGGGGCGCTGGCTCTCGGAGCAGCGACAGCGGCGGTCGGCCCCGCCCACGCGGCCGACTTCTACACGCCACCCGCACAGTTCTCGGCGACCCCGGGGGCGATCATCCGCAGCGAGCCCAGCCCGCTACTGCTGCAGATTCCGGGCTTGAGTAATCAGTGGCCGGGAACGGCGACCCGGATCATGTACACCTCTCGTTATCAGAACGGGTTGCCTGCAGCGGTGACCGGGACCGTCGTCGAGCCGACCGCGCCGTGGAAGGGTAAGGGGCCACGACCCACAGTCGTCCTCGGACCGGGCACCATCGGCCAGGGTGATCAGTGCGCGGGATCGAAGCTCATGAACCTGCCCGTGGCCATCGATCCCGCCAAGCCGAGTCTCGCGATCAACTACACCGCGCTCGAGATGAACCTCCTGCTGATCAACGGCGTGCGCGTCGCGATCACCGACTACATCGGGATGGGCACGCCCGGCATCCACACATACGTGAACAGGGTCGAGACCGGACAGGCCATGCTCGACGCTGCTCGCGCGGCATTGAAGGTCGAGAAGGCCCCGGCCAACGCTCCGATCGCCTTCTCCGGGTACTCGCAGGGTGGCGGGGCGTCGGCGTCCGCGGCCGAGCTGGCGTCGACGTATGCACCAGAGCTCAATGTGAAGGCCAGCTACGCCGGTGCACCGCCGGCCGATCTGTCGAAGGTGATCAACCAGATCGACGGCACATTCATCGTGGGCGGTATCGGATATGCGATCAACGGTCTCGAGGCCCGGTATCCGGAGCTCAAGAGCGTCATCGACCAGGAGACGAATCCTCGGGGGCGGCAGGCGCTGAAGCAACTGTCGACGCAGTGCATCGCCGACACCGGACTGGCCTTCGGATTCCAGCGAACCAGTGCGTGGACCCGTGACGGCAAGCCACTCTCGGCGGTCATCAACAGGCATGCGAACGTCAAGAAGATCGTCGACGAGCAGCGAATCGGACGGCTCAAGCCCAATGCGCCGGTCCTGCTCGAGGGTGGTATCAACGATGACGTCATCCCGTACGGTCAGGTCGCGCAACTCGATCGTGACTGGCGGGCGCAGGGCGCCGATGTCCAGATGATCAGCAACACGATTCCGCCGATCTTCCCGGGACTCGTCGTCAACCATGCGCTGCCGATGGTGGCCACGCTGTTGCCCGCGACGAACTTCCTTCTTGCGCACCTGAACAACTGATCTGACGACGGACACGACGATGCCCACGACCGCTCAGGCCGGGGGCATCGTCGTTGATCGAGCCGTGAGACTATGCCGTGGATGAGGTCTGGTGGCGAGGCCCGACCCTTTCATGGTCGGCGTGGTGTTCAGCGACGCGGTCAGGTTGACGACGCCGCACCCCGATGGACGACCCGATCACCAGCAGCACACTCGCAACGTACGCGGCGAGCGCGTAGGGCAGGGGTCCGATCCGACCGCCACTGGGGGCCACGCCGTCGACCGCTGCGAAGTAGTCGGGAAGTGCACTGATCCAGAGAACTGCTGCGACGAGCAGGTAGATCACGCAGCAGATGACCGGAAACCATTCGCGTGCAAGGGCTTCGGGTAGTGCGGCAGGATCGGTCCGGCGTGCGCGGTAGGCGCGATAGAAGGCCACAGCGGTGATGATCGCCAGAATCGCGACATAGGCCCACGCCGAGGCAGCGCGGCCGACCAGCAGTGAACCGCCGAGAAGGTCGACGATCGTCGGGGGAATCGATCCGACGAACAGTACGGGCCACACCAACACACTCGTCACCACGACGTCGCGGACGATATACCACCCGCTGCGGTGGGGAATTGCGCACAGCCACCGGGTCACCAACGCGATGCCGAATGGGAGCATCACGCTGAACGCGCTCATGTTCAACAGAGGGATGCCACTCAGCGACGGGTGAGCTGTCGAGACCTCCTGGTTCCACACCCACCACTTCAGTTGCGGCCCTAGACCATCGACGACTTGGTACAGGCAGTGGAAGACAAAGGCCACGCACGCCGCCGACACGAAGATGTTGTTGCGCGAGAAGATCCCGGTCCGCTGGACGAGCGTGTACGCCACGTAGAGATACACCGGATACATCGCGATGATGTACAGCGGCAGACGGTCGTAGAGGAACTGCACGGTGAACAGGTTGTGGGCGAACGTGAGTCCGAGCTCGTCCTCGATACCGAACCACTGCGGAAAGTAGGCGATCGGCTCGACTACGAGTAGCGCGAGGATGCCACTGCACCACACCACGAGGTTCGACGCGTCGTGCTGCGACCGGTACCAGCGTACGGCGTGGACCAAGCATGCGAAGAGTCCGATCACAAGGGTCGCCTCGATGACGGGCAGGGTCCAGTTGTCCAGGTCCGCCGGGTTGGTGATGGTGATGAACGGGTTACCGTCGCACCGGACGCCGTGGAGAGTGGCCGACAATCGTGCGTACTCGGCTGTACATGTCTGCATCGTGCACCTCAGGATTGGTGGTGTCGTGACCCGACAGCCCGATCATACGAGTGTGTGCAATATGTATGACCGGTTTCGCGAATTCTCGTGGAACAGCACATGCGACGATGGACCGATGAGGACACGAGGGTGGGGCGGGAACCTACCGCGCACCGAAGACGAAGCGCGCGAGCGTATCGTGGCTGCCGCGATGCGGTGTATCGATCGATCCGGTCCGGCCAAGGCGACACTCGCCGACGTCGCTTCTGAGCTCCAGGTCACCAGACAGACCGTATATCGCATCTTTCCGACGACAGCGGATCTACTGACCGCTGTGGGCGAGGCGGGCGCTGATCAGTTCCTCGACCGACTCGCTGATCACGTCGCCGACATCACTGAGCCGCGCGATGCCCTCGCCGAGGCAATCGTCTACACGCTCGGCAGACTGCCGGAGGAGCCGTACATCGGATTGCTCGTCCAGGTCGGGGAGAACGAACTCTTCAGCTGGGGAGTGACGTCGTCACGTGCGATGGAGTTCGGGACATCGGTACTGCGCCGCTTCCCGATCGACTGGGCTGCAGCAGGATTCGACGACGACGAGAAGCTCGACGGTCTCGCAGAGTTCATGCTGCGAGTACTCATGTCCTTTCTGCAATATCCCTCTGATCCTCCCCGGAGCCCGGAGCAACTGCGTGCCTATCTTCGACGCTGGCTCGGTCCCGCAGTCGACTTCGGGCCCGCAGACGGCACACCCGCGCGGTAGGCCGCTGTCGAGAGGATCCTCAGGGCAATGAGATCTTGAGCTTCTCGGCCATCACCCGCACCATGTGCTGGACGCCGATCTCATTGCGGCCCAGCACCATGTGGTCGTGCTGGCCACGCCGGACGCCTTCGCCGCACTGCGGCAACATGGTGAAGTCCTCGTCTCTGACTGCTGCGTGCACCTGCGCGAAGATGCCGTCGTACATCTCTGTTTGCTCTGGGGTTGTCGCGGGGTAGCGGGCCATCCAGCTGTGTCGGACCGTGCAGGTCGTCGCCGAGTCTGCGGGCAGGATGTCGATGACTTCGACTCCGACCGGGCTATTCGCGAGGATGAGATTGGGATAGACCCAGTAGATGATGCCCATCTGTTGAACGGGGTCCCAGTTGTCGGCGGGCTCGGTGCCCTCGAGCTGGGTGATCCAGTTGAACGGGAAACCGATTCGGTGATGCACACCGAACTCGTCGTACACATGGGTGTTGGCCAACGTGTTCATGCCGATCACGCTGTTGCCGTGGACAAAAGGAAAGTGGTAACCCTCGGCGAACGCCTCCAGCGCCCCTTTCCAGCTCACCTCTGAGGTCAACAGTCGCTCGTCGTGATAGCCGAAGGCCTGGTAATTCCACTGTGCCAGTTCGGAGTCCATGGGTCCCAGGTGAGCATCGAGGTCCATCTCGGCTTCGGCTGTCAGCACGGCCCAGATGAAGCCATGGCGTTCCTCGCTGGGGAGCTCGACGAGTCCGTACTGATCACGGTTCATCGACTCGAATCCCGCTGCCCCCGGGACGCCCTTGAGTCTGCCGGTGTTGTCGTACACCCAAGCGTGGTAGGGACAGGTGAACCTGCGCGCATTCCCCGACCCGCATGCAGGCATCGCCCCTCGATGGCGGCAGTAGTTGAGCAGGACATGTGCCGTGCCCTCGCGATCGCGGGTGATGAGAAGAGAGTCGCCGATCACCGAACGCACGACATAGTCGAAGGGGTTGGGGATCTGGGCCGTTGCGAGGACGGCGATCGGCACGCGCCGAAGGATGCTCGATTCCTCCAGATCGCGAAGTGTGTCGTCGCTGTAGTAGTCGAGCGGTACCCGCAGTATGTCCGGGGCCATGTCGGTGGTCTGAGACAATGCCAGATCGAGTGCGCGGCCGGTCAATTGCCAATCGAGTTGCGTCGGCTGCGTGGCGACATCGGGGCTGGTGGTCATCGGGTGAATCCTCCTCGGAGGTTGTCTGATGATGACCATACGCCGATGTGGGTTAGTGTCTAGTCATGTTCGGCAAGTTCTCCGGCGTTGTCGTAGGCGAGCGTCATGGCGGTTGATTGGACGCGATTCGCAGAATTCGTGCGTGACGAAATCGTCGACGCTGTCGAGAATTTCGTCGCGGACGAGCCGGGGTGTCGTCCACAGCGCGCGGCGATTCACGACCTTCACACCGACGGGCTGGTGATCCTGTTTCCGACGATAGCAGTGGCCAAACCCGGCGAGGACGTGTGGTCGCCGGATGAGTGGGCATCGCAACGTGATTCGACGCGGAAGGCCGATCGGTGGGCGGCGCGGCTGACTGCCCACGCGGGCTCGGGCTGGGCGGGCTGGCCAGATGTCATCCACGGCTTTCGCGAGGGCATCGCTTCGGGATGTCGTGCCGCGAGTGCCGAACTGATCGAATCGGACCTTGTCGCAGAGGAATTCGTCGCGGTGGCGCTGGGCGACGACGAGCTCGTCGCCGCATGCCTGACGCCCGCCCGCCTGGACAGAGAGTTTCCGGCGGTGGCGGCTCGTCGGCACGGTTCCACGCGGATCGGCGCGATCGAGCCCGCCCGAGGCGGTAGGGTCGTCGCGCAGCAGGACGTCACCGTCGGGGTGGACACGGAACCGGTGTCGTTTTCGATGCTGGATTCGATCGATCTGGCGTCGTTCACCGACAGTGAAGCGCTCGCCGCGATCGCCGGGCCATACCTCGGTACGCGAAAGAACGGGCGACTGACATATCAGCCCCTGGAGCGGATTCTCTTCGAGCGCCCGAGACTTCACGATCGACTGATGAGCCGACTGACACCCGCCGAGATGTATCCGATCGACGCCGACGATCTGCCTGTGGCGGTTGCTGCGCTGTCGTCGGGCTGGCCGTTCATTCGGAGACACGCGGCCATCGTTCTCCTGAGTGCGCACCTGTGACGCCATTTGGTGAACGTCGACGCGCTGCAGAGGTGGATGGCCGCGTGCGAGGCCGGAGTGCTCAGATCTTGAAACTCCCCGCAAACGCGCGCAGGGGCAGATCGTTGCTCGTGATGATGCCGGGCCGCGCCTCGACCACAGACCGAATCGAGTTCAGAGCGGGTAGCCCGGTCACGGTCATTCCGATGGAGGCGAAGTTCTCGGGTTTGGACAGGTCCATGTCCGCCCTGGGGAAGATCATGTGTTTGCTGTAGATGCTCGGGTCGCCGGTGATCTGAGTGATGTAACAGGCCTTGATATCCCACGCCGGATCGGTGTGCGGGGTCATTTGCCATTCGAGGTGGGTCTCGACGCGCGGCACCCCGTCGACCATCCCCTGATACTTGATGTAGTTGGCACCGAGAGATCCCTTGGGTAGGAAGTACCACCCGAGATCGACGTCCTTGGTACATGCGCCGAGTTCGTAAGAGTACTTCACCTCGTCGAGCTCCAGACCGAATGCGTCGGCCATGAGATACACCGAGTCGGCGAACACCGCGGTGTACTTGTACAGCGAATCGGGGATTGACGGGTCATCGACGGGTAATCCGTAGCCCACTGCTTTCCAGGTGTCCACAGAGTGGTGGCATGAGACGTCCACCGACTCGGTGACGGTGACGTTCTCGATCTCGGCGACATCGGCGCTGTGCACGATACCGAGGATCTGGCAGAGTCCGGGATTCATGCCCGTGCCGTAGAACGTGGAACCTCCGCGTTGGCACGCAGCCTCGATGACCTCGCTGACCTTGCGTCCGGAAGGGTGCTGCCAGTTGGTGTCTCGGTGATACCCGGTGATCCAGTCGGCGGTGGTCACGACGTTGATTCCTGCCTCGAGTACCTTCTCGTAGAGGTCCTCGTCGGGGAAGACGCCGTGGAATGTGAGCACGTCGGGCTTTGCCGCGATGATCTCCTCCACCGTACCGGCGGCCGTCACGCCGAGCGGTGGTAGCCCGACGATCTCGCCCGCGTCGCGGCCGACTTTGTCGGCCGTGTAACAGTGCAATCCAACGAGTTCGAGGTCGGGATGGTTCTGGATTCTTCCGATCATCTCTGTTCCCAAATTACCTGTGGCGACCTGGAATACGCGGATGGCGGGGGAGGTACTCATGGATGGTCCTTTCGTGTGGACGTAGTGCTCAGGCGGTTGCGGCAATGGCCGAGGGATGCAGCGGAACGATCGCGCCGCTTTCAGGCCGGGCGGGATCCCGGCCGTACGAGGAATCGCCCCCGGGATAGAACTGCACTGCCCAGTTGCGTAATGCGGTGAAACCCTTGAACTCTCGTTGAGAAAGTGCGGGCGGGTCGGAATAGCGTTGGTGCGACCAGATCTCGACGTCGTTGTCGAACTGCTCGACGACGAGGTCGGTCATCACCTTGCCGTACTTGGTCAGTTCGGTGGCCTGTTCCTCACCCGGCTTCTTGCCGATCCAGACGGTGAAGCGTACGTCGCAGGTGGATTCGTCGACCGGCGTCACCGCAGGCATCGTCCGGTTCTCGACCATGCCCCATGACTTCGTGATCGAACAACCCAGTCCAGCGTTGACGGAATAAACGCCGCTGGAGGCTGTTTCGAGTGTGACGCCCTCTTCGAAAGCGATGGTGAAGTCGACATAGGAGACGGGGCCGTCGAAATCGTGCCGCGTGAACTCGGGCATGAACGGTGTCTGGTGTACGAACTTGAAGTGCGCGAAGTCGACACCGTTCTCCATGATGTACTGCGGATGGAGCTCGCGTTGCTTGTGGAACAACGTGCCGCCGGGGATCGGAGGGTAATAGTTGTCGGCGTCGCTCGGGTCGTCGCCGAAGGCTGTGAACATGTCGGGTACTTCGAAGTACGGCGGACGGGAATCGACGTCGAACCAGATCCAAACCGCATGGTTGCGCTCGACGACGGGGTAGCTGCGAATGCGCCTGCCCTTGTTGGGGCGCTTCTCGTACGGGATGCAGACATTGCGTCCCTGTTCGTTCCACTGCCATCCGTGGAACGGGCACACCAGATTCTCGCCCTCGACCCGACCGCCGTATCCGAGATGCGCGCCGAGGTGCTCGCAGTAGGCGTCGAACACCGACAATCTCCCCGACGCTGCGCGCCACGCGACCATGTCACGTGAGAAGTACTTCATGGTGTGGACGTCGCCGATCGCGATCTCGTTCGACCAGGCGACCTGATACCAGCCGGTCGGTTCCATCGACAACGGGGTCTGTGCCATGTGCAAAACCGTAGAACCCTCTGTGAAAGAATGCAAGAGGGTTCTGTGTAAATATCGCCGGGCGGTTAAACTCGGTCAGCATGAGCGAGGCGACGACCACCCCCCGACGCGCGAACAAGCGCGGTCAGGCGACGCGCGACAGCATGATCCGGGCCGCCATCGCGGCGCTGGCGACAGGTGATCCGACCGCTGTGTCGGGCAACCGCATCGCCCGCGAGATCGGCGCCACCTGGGGTGTGGTCAAGTATCAGTTCGGCGATATCGACGGTCTGTGGGCGGCGGTTCTTCGGCACACGGCGGACGAACGCGGCGATCTGCCGGCGAACGTCAAACCCGGTGGCACATTGGAGGAGAGGGTGTCGGCCCTCATCGACGCAATGTTCTACGGACTGACGACGCCCGAGGCACGCGCGATAGAGACACTACGCGCGGCCCTACCGCGCGAGCACGCCGAACTCGAGCGCGAATTCCCGCTCACCGCAGCAGAATTGGCATCGTGGAAACCGAGTTGGGATGCAGCGTGCGAACGTGCTTTCGCCGATCTCGACCTCGACCCGCAGAAGGTTCGCCAGATGGCAGCCCTCATCCCGGGAGCGATGCGTGGACTCATCTCCGAGCACACGTTGGGCACATACGGCAACCTTGACGACGCCCGTGCGGGAATGGTGGGTGCCATCGTCGCCTATCTGTCTACAGTGACCCGGTGACATTGCTGCGTCGTCGGTGGACTGCTGTTCTCATCGGCCTGCTCGTTGCCTCGGTATGCGTGGTTTCGGTGTCCACCGGAATCGCGCTCGCGGCTCCCCGGCCGAGTGGTTCGGCGGCACCGGCTCCCGGCCCGACGATGGGCCTCGGTCCCGTCGGGACGTCGCTGATGCACGGCGATCTCTGGTCGTCGGACTCGACGCCGTTCGCCGGGCCCGGGGTGAGCGCGCACGTCGCCGCGTCGTCGGTGCCGGGCGGCGCATGTGCGGCCACATTCATCGGCGGTGACGGGTTTCCGGTGTCGCTGTGTACCCAGTACGTCGGTACGGCTCCGCTCAGCGTCGCGGTGGCGACGGTGACCCTCTTCGACCCGAAGACCGCGGCCCCCATCGCCCGTAGGCAGCTGACCAAGGGTGGACTTCTCGGTGGTGTGTACGGGTATCTGGACGACCGGGACAGGGTCGTCGTCGCCGACGGTTCCGGTGCGATTCTGCGAGTGGCACACAGACATTCGTCGCAAGGGTGGCAACTGTATGTCGACGACCGTATCGATCTGGCAGCTCATGTGCCTGCGGGAGATTCGGTCACGGCTCTCGCCCCCGACTTCGCCGGCCGAACGTGGTTCGTGACCACACACGGTGTCGTGGGAACGGTCGATGACGCTCGGCGCGTTCGATCGATGCACTTGCCGGCGGGTGAAGATCTCGGTAACGGTTTGTCGGTACGTGCGACAGGGGTGTCGGTGATATCGACACACGCACTGTACGAGATGCGTGCCGCTGCCGACGGAACGCCAGAAGTGTTGTGGCGCCGAGAATACGACCGCGGCCCGGCACGCAGGCCCGGCCAGCTGACCTGGGGATCCGGAACGACGCCCACCTACTTCGGACCGGGTGGCGACGGATGGGTCGCGATCGTCGACAACGCCTCCCGACCACAATTGATCGTCTACGACAGCAACAACGGCGAAACAGTCTGCCGCATCCCCGCATTCGGCTCGTCGGGTCAGGGCACAGAGAACTCGCCGATGGCGTGGGGGAACTCGCTCATCATCCCGAGCACATACGGCTACCAGTACCCACCCATGGCCGTGACCGGGGCGAGCATTCCCGGGGACGCACCGTTCGTCGGCGGATCGACTCGCATCGACGTCACGGCCGCCGGCTGCCGTCGGGTGTGGGAGAACGGAGACCGGCTGGCGTCGCTGCCCCGGCTCTCACGAGCCGACGGACTCATCCACGGTCTCGGCTACGGGCCGTACCGTCCCGGTGCGATCCAACAGGTCGGGCCGATCGACTACATCGCCACCGACTTCGCGACCGGCGCCCGTGTGCGGACCCTGCACGTCGGAGAAGGTCCGGTCGACGAGCCGCTCGAATTGACGGGAACCATTGGTCCCGACGGCGCTCTCTGGCAGGCCACGGCGACACGGATGATCAAAGTCGCACCGCGCTGAGGTGCGAGGCGTGGCTCCGGAACACGTGTGTGCGGGCCGCGTCGTGGTGGTGGACCGATTCGGGGATCTGCCGGGCGCGGCGCGGGTGTGCGGGAACTAGGGGAAGGGTTCGTTCCGCGGGTTTTGTCACTTTCCGTGGGTTGTTTCGCGGGGAAGGGGCGGGAACTGGGGGAAGAGTTGTTTCCGCGGGTTGTGTCGCTTTCCGCGGGTTGTTTCGCGGGGAAGGGGCGGGAACTGGGGGAAGGGTTGTTTCCGCGGGTTTTGTCGGGGCGCGGGGCTGCGTTGACTGCCTGGCTGCGCGGGTGCTGGAAGGGGTCTTTCCGCGGGTTGTGTCGCTTTCCGTGGGTTGTTTCGCGGGGAAGGGGCAGGAACTAGGGGAAGAGTTGTTTCCGCGGGTTTTGTCGGGGCGCGGGGCTGCGTCGACCGCCCCGCGGCGCGGGACCGGCTTCGCAGCGGTCACCGCGCCGCGATCCCGTCGTCTGACGGCGGGGCGCGGATCTCAGGATCGCGCTGTGCCGGCAGTGCGACAATCGTGACCATGACCGACCCCGACGACCCAGATCGCGTACCAACCCAGGCTGAGCTCGACGCCGAGGACCTGGCAGCGATCGAGCGTCGATCGAAGGACAAGGACGAGGCGATGCTCTACCCCTCGCGGCCGGTCGATCCCGGTCCGCCGCCGCGCGCGTTGACGGTCCATGCGCGCGTCGCGTTCTGGGGCGCGGCCGTCGCAGCGATGGTCTCGTTCGTCTACGGCCTCGTCAATATCGGCACGATCGAGGGCTTACTTCGCGATCGGTTGCGAGAGGGCGTCGCGAGCGACCCACGCAACGCGGCGCCCGCCGATCGCATCGACTCGCTGGCGAACTTCTTCCCGGTGTTCATGTTGGTCATGATCGTCGTGTTCCTCGTCGTCGAGTACGCACTGCTCGTCGGAGCGGCGAGTCACCACAGCCGCAACTGCCGGAACTTCTACCTCGCGGCCGTCGTCGTGAATCTGCTCTGCATCCCCAGCGGCATCGACCTTCTGTTCCGTTACCCCGATCTGTGGTCGGCGATGCCGATCATCGGGTGGTTGCAGTTCGCCCTGTTGGTGGTCTCTGCGCTGTGCACGATCCAGAAGTCCGTCAATCGGTGGCTGCCACAATCGACGCGGATGCGACCGACCAGGATGCTGCGGGGTAGCTGAGGGGGTTCCCGACCCGGGCGGCGGAATCGGCCCGCTCAACCAGCGGGCACGAACTCACCCAGCGAAGAACAGCGAACCGAACGTCACCGCGGTGCTCGCTGCGAGAAGCCCGACGATCACCGCTCCGGACCTGGCCGACGCGATCAGTGGAGCCGCCTCGGGTGTTTCGGCGGTTGTCGTCGTTCCGGCGAGCGGCTGGTCCTGAGATGGGCCGGGGGCGCTGCCAGGGTGAACGTCCGTGGTGACCACCGACATGAGCGTCTCCTCACTCCAGATGTCGTCACGAAACGGCTGCCATGACGCTCTGTGGTCGACAGTAGGTCTCAGCGCACATCGCTGACCAGCGCGAAAGAGTTCTGATACCTCAACAGCAACCCTTGGTAACGAACCGATCACAAGGTCCCCGGGGACCCTGTACAAGCCACTGACTTTCGCATATCTCGTAAATGGATGGTTAGCTAAGAAGATGAAGCGTCTTTCTCGACGATCCACTTACCACTCGTCGGTGCTGTCTGCCGAAGATCTGTCGATGGAGGTCGTCATGCAGTTCGCCCCGGTCCGCCGTCTCTCGGACGGTGCGCTCGCGGCTGTCGAATTGCAGGTCCGTGGTCTTGCCGGAAGCGCGATGGGCACGGCAGAGTCGTTGCGTCGCGCAGCTCGACTCATGGAGCAGAAGGCTGCACTCGACAAGCAGAAGATGGTCTTCGCCGAGTCGCCGCAGGCCGACGAGCTCGCCGAGATCCTCCCGGTCCTCATCGCCATCGACATGGATTCCATTGCGGTCGACGACCTCGAGGCGCTCCCGACCCCGCCGACATTGCAACGACTGGTGTTCTCGGTCTCACCAGCACAGTTGCTCTCGCGTCCGCACGAGATGCTCGCCGCCGTCGCGGCCGCGCGCAGTCGCGGCAGGGTGATCTGCGTCGACGGCATAGGCGTTGACCCGCATGCGATCTCTATGCTGCCGCTCATCGAACCGGACGTGATCATCACTGGACCGGAACTGCTCTCGGTGACCACCGAACCCGACATGGCCGAGGTGGCGCACGCACTCGCCGCCCACGTCGAACGAAGCCACGCCGTCGTTGTCGCGGAGGGAATCGACGACGAGAAGTCGCGATCAGCGGCCCTGACGATCGGGGCGACCCACGGCACCGGCAAGCTGTATCCGGCGGTAGCCAATCCCTCAGAACTACCTGACGATGAGGTCGTGCCCTTCCCCGAGGCGCCGGTCTGGTCGAGTCCCGCCCCGGCGGCCGACACGCCCTATGGGCTGGCGTCCGGTCTGTCCGAGCCGCGGCGGGGAACCAAGCGGTTGCTGGTGGAGATGAGCAAATCCCTGGAGTCGCAAGCGGCGTCGGCAGGGCAGGCGATGATCGTGGTCGGGACATTCCAGCACGCCAAGCACTTCACCGAGGTGACAGCCTCGCGCTGGCGTGAACTCGCGGATGTCACCGGATTCGCGGGCGTCTACGGGGTCGGTTTGTCGCACATGGTCGACGGCAACATCCGGCACGCGCCACTCGATCCGGCGGACGATCTCGTCAACGAGTGGACCGTCGCTGTGCTCGGCCCGCACTTCGCGGCATTGCTCTCGGCGCGCGATCTGCACGACGACTGCGCGGACCTCGAACGCAGCTTCGATTTCGTGCAGTCCTACGACCGACTCACCGTGACACAAGCGGTCCACAGCATCCTGACCCGGTTCTGCTGACGAAGGGAGGGGAGTCAGACGCGGCGGCGTCGACTCCCTCCCTTCGTCCGAAACGCCGGCCCGCAGGGTGGTGTCGATCCTCAGGACAGGGCTGCGATTTCCTTCGTGAACGCGGCCTCGTCGATTCGAACGCTACGACCGTCGGAGATCACTACGTCGCCGTCGACCATCACGATGTCGACGATCGAGCGCGAGCCGGTCGTGAGCAGTGATGCCCCCGGATCACGCACCGGCAACGTCGCGTAATCGCGGTCGAACCGGACAAGCGTCAGGTCGGCCGGTGACCCGACGCTGACGCCACCGATCACCTCGGGCAGCCCGAGCGCCACATTCGCTCCGCCGCAGGCGATGTCGAGCATCGTCTCGAAACCCATGAGGTCGGCGCGTTTGTGCGCCGCACGCTGTAGATACGCTCCGACCCGGAAGGTCTCGAGCATGTCCTGGGTGTCGTTGCTGGCTGCGCCGTCGACGCCGAGTCCGACGCCGAGGCCGCGGTCGAGCATCGCTGGGACAGGTGCGATGCCGCTGCCGAGCCGCATGTTCGACAACGGATTGTGCGACACGGCAACTCCACGCTCGGCAAGTATCGACTGTCCGACGTCGTCGAGCTCGACACAGTGCACGGCGAGTACCCGGTTCCAGAGGAAACCGTTCGAGTCGAGGTATTCGACAGCACCGAGCCCCGCGTGCTCGAGGCACATGACGTCATCGGTCGGCGTCTCGAGTAGATGGATCATCACTGACATGTCGCGTTGCTGTGCGAACTCGCGCAGCGTGATCATTCCGGTCTCGGTGACCGATCGGGGATTCGGCACGGCCAGCGCGACGGTGATCGGGGAGTCGGCGACCTGATTACGCAGATGGTCGACGTGATCGAGCACGTCGGTGAGCGGTTGCATGAGGCGCGGCTCGAAACCCCACTTGCGGGTGGCATCCGGCCTGTCGGCGACACCGCGCCCGAGGACCGCGCGGATCCCTGTGTCCTGCAACGCTTGGATGACCGCACCGTGTACCTCATCGGACGGATGTGGCCACATGTGCTCCACAACGGTCGTGGTGCCGGATCGAAGCATCTCGAGGCTCGCCGCGACCGCCGCCGTGTAGGCGCGCTCCGGCGTGATCGCGACCGATTCCTCACCAACCGCGAGCAACCATTCGAGCAGCGGGGTGCACTCGGCGATGCCACGCATGAGCGACTGCTGCAGGTGCGTGTGCGTATTGACGAAGCCGGGGATGACGTAACCACCGGTCGAGATCGATTCGCCTGGAGCATGTTCCGACGACGCATGAGCAGTGATGGATTCGACGACGCCGTCGACCACGCGTACGTCCTGGTGCTCGATCCAGATACCCCCGCTGTAGACCGAGGTGTCGGAGAACACCGATGCCCGGTGTCCTCCGACGGTCACTCCGGTCGTCACTTGGCGAAGTTCGCGGCGATGCGCTGGGCGATGTAGTCGCCGCCGGTGATCGGCGGGTACTTGCCTGCGGCGCTTTCGATCACGGCATCGGTGTTCGCCTGCGCGAAGTACGCGATCGTGTATCGCGGCCCCGTGTACTCGCCACGACGCGGTGCGCGCACGCGATGGAAGTTCGACGGCAGACGGTCGTCGGACCAGCGCATCAGCATGTCGCCGATGTTGCAGGTGATTGCTTCATCGGAGGGCTCGACGGGCGTCCAGGCCTGCGACGAGGCCTCGGCTCCCGGCAGTACCTGCAGGCCACCCTGGCCCGCGCGCTGGAACAGCAGCGTCAACGCGTCGAAGTCGGTGTGTGCGCCCGCACGCCAGACGTTCGGCTCATCGAGCATGGCGTCGGGGAAGGCGTAGTAATGGAGCAGACGTAGTGTGCTCTGGTAGGTCGCTGTGCTGGGATCATGTGCGCGAGTGAAGAATTCGCGGTCGAAGCCGAGCTTGTCTGCGAAGCACCCGAGGATGTCCATAGCGAGCTTCCAGCACTTGTGCTCGAAGTCGAGGAGAGTCTGGCGGAAGCCAGCGAGCTCCTCCTCGGACGGCCACAGGCCCTCCATGCGGGGAAGCGTGAGCTGGTAGGACTCCTTCTGGTCCGGTGTGCCCACCGACGGGCGAACCTGGCTGGAGAACTCCCAGCCCGCGTTCTGCCCCTTCTTGAGTGGGAACTGCTCCTTGATCTCACGCGGGAGCTCGAAGAATTTCGCCGACATCTCGAAGGCGTGGTTGACCTCGGCCATGTCGATGCCGTGGTCGACAACCTGAAAGAATCCGATGTCTGTTGCAGCGGACCACAGTTCGTCGGCGATCTGCTCGCGACGCTGTTCGAAGTCGGCGAGGCTGATACGCCGGACCTCGCGATCGGTGGTCTCGGTGCCCAATCCACCCATCTGCGCTTCGCGGTTGAGCTCGGTCATTCCGTAGGAATCGGATTCCGGGGAGGATGCAGCGGCGGTTGCCGAAGTGGTGTTGCTCATGGTGTGTTCTCTCTTCACGAATGAGATCGCGTGCGCTTTTCGACGCGGGACCCGAGAGAAGGGCCGTCACGGACGCGAACATCGGGACTCTTCCCCGTTGCTACACGTGATCTCGTGGGAACAACGATACGACAGGCGGAGCGGCTGCGCCACTCGAGAGTCCGGCGACGGGCGAGGTCAGACGACCGGGAGTCGGAGGGTCTGCTCGGGGCCCGCATCGATCGACACCGGGGTCGGGCGCATACCGCCGCGATAGTTCGTCGATCCTCCGGAGACCACGAGCCGTAGCCGGTGGCCGGGGCCGAAGCGATGGACGACTGCGGGAAGAGTGATGGTCAGCGGGTGGTCGGGATTCGAAATCCGCACCGGAGCAACGAGATTGCCGACCGTTGTCGATACTCCCGCCGCATCGACGTCGACAAGCCGGGCGAACAGTACGAGTTGGTCGGCGAGAGCCGCGCTGCTCGTCTTCGGTGCTCGCACACGCAACCGCAGTGTCGGTGTTCCGACGACATCGAGGGCGGCAGGCAGCGGAGCGGTGTCCCACTGTGCGAAGGTGCCCGCGACATCGCGTTCGGGGGCGCTGATCAGTCCGAGCGCGTCGGGCTTGTCGTGTGAGGTCGGCAGTCCTGCAGGTGGCGTGGTCAGCCGCGCGGTGCCCCGACTCGGCATCGACGAGGAGGGCACCAGGCCGTTCACCCCGGAGAGGGCGAACTCCTCGCGGTCGCCGACGTCGACAGTTGTGGCCGTCGCATAGGCGGGGGTCGCGATGCCCCGATAGTCGATCCAGTTGCGGAAGTAGGCAAAGGCGGGGCCGGTACCGGTACCGATTCCCTTCAGATAGTGGTCGAGCCACGCCGTGGCGCGATGCATGACGTACTGGCCATCGGGGTCGGGCTTGTCAGACGAGAAGTCGCCGGGAGCGGGCGATCCCGAGTGTCCGCCGGAGAACCAGATCATCGACGTGGGGACGCCCCTCGCCAGCAGTCCGCGGTGGGTGGCCAGTGCTTCTCGGAGAGTGAACAGGGTGTCCTGTTCGCCCTGCACGAGCAGTGTGGGAATGGTGATGCGATCGAGGAACGAGGCAACCGAGCCCCGTCGGAATCCATCCAGGATCGACGGGTCGACTGTTCCGGTCGTGGCCGATTGGACGAGCGCGTCGCACACCGCCGCAGGAAAGTCGGGGCACCCTGCCAGTCGTTGCGGCTCGACAGCCGCGTGCTGGACACCGGAGACGAGTCCTCCGGCGACCAGGGTGGCGCTCCAGTTGAGCTTGACCGCACCCTGTGTCGGGGTACTGACACCGACCGTTTGGCCGGTGTTGTTGGGCGACAACGAATACGAGAGGTCGTTCCAGGTCGCCATCGGCACGATCGTGTCGATTCTCGGATCGACAGAGGCGGCGGCGAACTGGATGTGGCCGCCGTAGGAGCCACCGATCATGCCGACGCGCGGATCGTGGGAGCTGTGGGCGCCCCGATGGTCGACGCTGTCGCGCTCGACGACGTCGAGTACGGGTGCGGGCGTCGTGTGTGCGGCGTCGCGGAAGGCGATGCCGTTCGTGCCGCCCAGATAGCTGACGAGTCGCGACGCGGCGTCGCCGTCCGGGGTCGGACTGTC
>NZ_BAFB01000034.1 GCF_000248075.1 Gordonia otitidis NBRC 100426
GGTCGATTCCTGCCTTCCCCAACGAGCCATCAGTCGGCGCATCCTGCCCGGGCTTGACGCTCTGTGGATAGCTGATGTGCAGAGCGTCCCCGAACTTCTTGATCGCATCCTGCCCGGTGGTGAACGCCCACGATTGCGCCGACTCGCGGGCCGTCTCGGAGAAGAATCCCAGAGCCTTGTACTGTGCGTCAGCATCCTGTGCAGTCCATCCGAACGGCACCTTGGTGCCATTGACGTTGACCGCGCCCTCCACGTCTCCATTGGACTTCACGACGTAGCGGACGCCGGGGCCACCGGGCAGCTTCGCATCCGGGTTTCCGAACACCAGGTGGTACTGGTCGGCCTTCGGATTCGGCTGCGGCAGTTCATACACCGACTCGTCCTCGGGATCACCAGGGTTGCGCACGGTGCCCGGCGTCGCGCCCGGGTCACCGGCCCCGAGCAGGTAGGCGGCGACTCCGCCGATGGTGCCGCCGATGGCAACACCAGCTGCGGCCGCTGCGAGGCCGACCCCGACGCCCGCCGCCGTACCACCCGCTGCGCCGAGCCCTGCGCCTGCGGCGATTCCGATCGGGACCGACACGACAGGGCTGACCAGGCCCATTGGCCCAAGAAATGGGGCCAACGCAGTCGCGATCGGGACCGCTGCCAGCCCTCCGACGGTGGCTCCCACGACGGTTCCGATCGGGAGGAAGAAGACCTCAGCGAGAATCGTGGCGGGGATACCGACGACTCCGGCACCGATCGCTCCGCCGAGGCCGACGCCGACGACAGTGGCGGCGGCACGGCGGGTGGCCTCATCACGGGGAACACCCGCTGCGACCAACCCGGTCGCGATCTGCGCTTCGGTGTAGGCCGACCACCGGTTGACCGAGCGCACGTCGCCGTCGGCAAGGGGAACCTGGTTGCGCGGAATGGCGAGGTTGCCGATCCGGACAGTGTTGGGTGGCGGCTTCACCACCGGCTGCGGCGCAACGTAAGCGCGCGGTGGTGGGGCCTGCACGAATGGCAGCACCGGCGTGTACGGGGACGAGTATGTCGGCGGAGTGTAGGGCACCGACTGAACTGGAGGCGGCGCGGGGATCGACGTGGGTCCGTCGTAGTTCGGTTGCGGCGTGTACTGCGGAGCCGGAGCCGGAGCCGGAACAGGTTCCGGCGCAGGGACAGGGGCTCCCGGGGTGGGATTGCCGGGGGTGGGATTGCCGCCCGTGCCCGGGTTCCCGGGGGTGGGATTGCCCGGGGTGAGGTCGGCCAGCGCCGACCCGGGGACGGTGATCGCGGCAGCAACGGCGACGGACAGTGCCGTGGTGATCGCCCTCATGCGCGTCTACCCCGCTTGCCCGGCTTCGGCTCGTCCGACGGCCTGCCGAGCACGTCGTACACGTGTTGGCGGTCGAGGCGGATCATGCGGGGGCCGACGCGATGCACACGCAGTCGACCTTGGGTGATCCACGCGTGGACGGTGGCCGGGTGCACCCCGTAGATTTCCGCCACCTCAGCCTTGGTGAGGAATTTCCTCGGCTCGCTCATTTGCTTTGCCCCGCTTTCCATTTCATGATGACGTCGTATCCGGGTAGGTCGAGCAGTCCGGCGTCGAATTGGCCGCGAATGAGTCGGCCACGGCGCGGGCCTGGCCCGGTCGTCTGCGGCACCACAAGGTCGGACGCGTCGAGCGCCGGGCCGTGCGATTTCGTGCGCGAGATCACCCGGCCGTCGGCGTCAGTGGTCACCGATTCGCGGTCGACCATTCCGGCGTTACGGGCAGCGGTTTCGAGGACATCTTGGTCCGCGCAGCCTTCGAGCGCGAGGATCGACGGAAAGGCGCGCTCGAGGACTTCGCCACCAGCGGTGCCCCACCGCTCGCGCAACTGTGCGGTCGTTTGGACGGCCGCGAGTACACGAATGCCCAGGCCCCGAGCCTCAGTAACCCACCGCCCCAGATCGGGCAGCGGTGCCGTGTTCGCGACTTCGTCGACCACCAGCAACAACGGCGGCGGTTCCGCAACACCCTTGGCACGGGCGGCACTGGTCGCGCGCCGCCACATCAACACCGACTGGGTGAGCAGGGCGACCGCCGCGCCAGTCGCCGGCCCACCAGGGCTGATCACGTAGGTCGTGCCGGTCAGCAGGTCCCGTGGGCCGAGTGTGTGGATGGCCTCGTCGGGGCGCACGGCGAGCCGCGTCCACGGGAGCACAGCGGGCACCATGGTGGCGATGACCGAGCCGAGCAATTTCGCGTCGAGTGCGGCGGTGGCGGTTAGCGCCGCTTCGGCGGATTCGGTGCCCGCAGTGGGGTCAGCGCGTAGCCGGTCGATCGCCAGTTTCCAGCGGGCGACATCGCCGACCGTGAGCACGGCGGCGGCAATGCCACCAGCGGATTTCGCGTCGCGGCGGGCTTTCGCGCTCGCGTCCGACGCAGCCCACAGGATCGCCGCGAGTGGCGCGATGGCCCGCGAAATCCACTCGGCGGAGTCGCCGCTGGGACCGGTCGCGGCCCCGGCAGCGACACCGCCCGCGCGTAGGAGGTCAGTGGCGAGGTCGGCGGCGTCGTCGACGCCGCGCAGCGCGGTCGTGGGGTCGTAGCGGACCCAGTCCGCGCCGCCGTCGGGGAGGACGGCGAAGCCGGAGAGATCGAGCACCCGAACTGGACCCCGCGTGAGAGCATCTGCGCAGGTCAAATGGACTAAATCGTCCTTGGACGACACCACGATTGCTGGCCAGTGCGCGGGCCGCATCGCGATCGCCGGACCGAGGACGCCGAACGACTTTCCCGCGCCAGTGGGGGCAACGAGAAGGGCGTGGGGCCCCGGGTCGGCGGGGCGTCCCGTCGCGGGGTCGATCCCCACGTACGGAGAATCAGTAACGGTCATCGTGAGTCCCATCGTCGGTTTCGGTTGTGGTACTAGACTTTTCGGCATCTGCGGGTGGCGGGTCGTCGTAGTCGAGGAACGCGAACGGGTCGCCGCCGGGCTGAGGGGAAGCGGCCGGAGGTGTGGGGTCGGCGGCCACTGCGACAGCGCGACCGCCGCTGGTGGTGGCGTCGGCGATCATGTCGGGTGTCCACCCGAGCGCGTGGCGGCACAGCCACGCCGCCACCCACAGGCCGATCCCGGCCCACGCGAGGACCGCCACCGGCACGAACGCACTGGTCAGGGCGGGTACGCCGCCGAGTGGGCCGACCCGGACGGGCGTGGTGGCCGCGACCCCGGCGCGCACCATCCCCGCCCAGGCGACTCCGGCGATCGTGAGCGCCGCCCACCCGGCAAGCGTCAGCCGCCGAGTCCGAATCGGCCCGACGCGCGGGACGAGCACCCACCAGGCCATGACGGCCGCGACGGCCACCAGCGCACCGCCGACCGCCCAAAACCATGCCGCGACCAGCACCGCCACCGACGCGACCGCGAATTTGATCTGTCCCGGGCGCAGGTCCCGGTCGGGGCCACGGTCGGCATCCCGACGTCGCCGCAACGGGTGCGGCGGGTGGTGGCGGGTGGTGCCGGGCGTGCGCGGCGGCCGGTCCAATCGGAACGCCGCCCACGCCGCCCACCGCGCCAGGCGGCCGTCACCTGCAGCCGGACCGGCGCGCAGCGCCGCCGCCCGTTCGCGCTCGTACCGCCGCAAACTCTTCTGATTTCGCATGCGCTGATTCGTACCACCACGAATGTGCTCATTTCAAGCAGTACGTCCACACTTATCCTGTTGCCCCACAACGGATTACCACCTTTGTGGGTGTAGGTGTCAAGTGGCCAACGGGATCAGTTTCTCTTGAATTGGTCCGCATAGGTGTTGCGGTAGAGAGGATTTCGACTACCACCAAATAGGGTGTGCGCGTTAGGTTTTCACGTTCATTCCGGAGCTTCCGGGGATTCTAAGAGAATCCTGTGAAGTTTGTTTGCGGCCGTATTCATCCTCACGTGCGCGGCACCGGGTCGTGATGCTGTGGGGTGTCCCCCGCGCACCGTGCGGGGGTGTTCCCCCCGCGAACCGTGCGTCAGTGTGTGGACCGCAATATGCGAATTTTCCGCACGGGGCGCGGGGGGACCGAACCCGGCCGCGCTGCGTGGACGCGGCCGGGAAACTCTTGGCTATTCCTCGGGGTCAGGTCGTCGCCAGAGCAGGACCATGGCCCGCCGCCGCCCCCCGGGTGTCTTGGCGCGCGACGTGTCCGGTCGCCCGGATACGACATCCTTGGTCGCCAGCAGCTCGCAGCGCAGCTCCGATCCCAGCGCTGACTCAAGCCGCTTTGCGCAGGCAAATGTGGCGTCGGCTTGCTGTTGCGCCGCATCCCAACGCTCGCGGGCGGCGTCACGGGCAATCTCGTCGCGGCTAGGAGGCATCAACGCGTTGTAGTAGGTCATAAATGCTGAGCACGCAGCGAACGACGCCGCCTCAGCCGCCCGCCACGCGTCGGCGACTTCCGCGCATCGGCGGTCAATCTCGTCGGCTGCGATTCTGGCGCATCGCAGTGCTCGCTCTCGGCGCGCCCACGCCTGCGGTGTGAAGCGCATCTGCTGATCCTGCTGATCCATCGTGCTCTCCTTCGGTTGTCTCGCTGCGCGAGTGCGTCGGCTTTCCCTGATACCGGCCAAAATCTCGGGGTGGAGGAGTGCGGTCAAGGGTGGCCGCAGGCCATCGCGAAGCGACGCGCAGCGCCCTTGAGGGCCGGAGGAACCCCGAGAACAATCCGGAATCGCTCAGGGCAAGCCCACCCGTTCATAGGTCGAGGCCGTCATCAAGATCGAGGCCATCGTCGAGGTCGTCGCGGCCGGTGATCTCGCGTCTCGCCCGGGCCTGTGTGGCGCGCAGCTCCGACAACCAGTCGGGGCCGCTGGCGACAGCCTCGACGCTGCTGCTGGCGTCCTGATCCATGCTGTGATTCCTTTCCCCGGAGATGCGTGCGCGGTCGGCTTGCCACGCGGCGGCGACGTCAGCGATCCGCGTTTCTGCTGTTGCCCGCGCCTCGCTGACGTCTCTAGCGACGCCGCTGTCGAGCGCTGCCGAGAGGCTTTTCCATCCCAAATCCCGACCGACCTTGCTGGCGGCCATCCAAATTGGTGCGCCCTCGGCGTCCGTTCCGGCCGTAAACGAGTAGCCGTTCATGCGACCGCTCTTGGCTTCGTTGGCGCGGAACTCGACACCGACGGCGTCGAGTTCCGCCTCGAATCCGGCGCGACCACGACCCGCTGACGCGTCCCGAGCGGCACGCACACGCTCCGCAATCACCGTGCGCGGCGGGATCTCACCGGTACGAAGCGCGCGCGCGGCCTCCCCGGTAGTGATGCGTTCATGCCTTGTCGCGCGCCCTCGTTCGCGGTCGGGCGAGAGCACCTGAGTGAGGTCGTGATCGCGCTCAACCTCACGCATCACCGCCTCGATCGTCGTGTAATCGTGGGACATTTTGGCGACGCTGGTGCCGTCGAAACTGACACGCGACAGGGCGATATGGACGTGATCGGCGGCGTGCCGAACAATCAGCCAGGGATTCTCGGCGACGCCGAGACCCTCCATAACCCGCTCACCAATCACCCGCCACTCCCCATCACTGAGCGTCCGATCGCCCGGGGCGGCACTCAAACTCAAGTGGTACACGCCCTTCTCGACGCGCTCCCGCTGCGCAATGATCGCCGCGAAATCGCGCCCCCACTCCCCGGATTCGGTGCGCTCAACGCCCACTGTGCCGCCGATAACGACACCACCCGCGTACGATTTTCCGCCCCGCTTGTAGACGTGTTCGTTGCGACGGCCGCGCCCGTGAAGGTAGCGGGCGAGGCCTTTCGGGTCGCGTCCGCGTCGATGAACTTTCGCGATCATGCACACCCGCCGTCCACGCTAAGCGCGTCACGCACGTTCGGTGTGTGCATCACGCACAGCCTCCGCGCACGCACGCACAGCCTCAACGTGCGCCTCAATCTCGCCGACGTGTGTCTCCAACCATCGCACCCACGAACCGTTTTCGTCGCCGCCGGGGGAATTCAATGAACGCGTGCACTGGTTCAGATTCGTCCCCACTCGCACCAGTTCCCTTACCGCGCGCGCTAGTTCCGCGACCTCGTTCGACGCACCAACTGCACTCACCTGGTGGCTCTGCACACCGTTTTCCGCCTCGCGTCCAACCGGATTCGCGACCGCCGTCGGCAACTTTCCGGTCGCGACATCGAGCAATTGACGGCGCGCCCACGCCGCCAACTGACCACGCCCAGCACGCGTCGCGGCAGCACGCAACACGTCGTACTCAGCATCATTGACCCGCAACGGAATACGCCGCACACGCAACACCGGCGCGGGGGCGTCCTCGGCGACGGGGACGCGAAAAGCGTTCACGGAGAGATCCTTTCCCGCAGGGAGCAGAGGGAGCGCAGCGACCGAATGCGACCGCAGGGCGAGCGCACGAAAGGTGGCTCTACGGGGAGGAGCGAAAGCGACGAGTCCCGTAGAGGCGCCTGTAGGGCATTGCTCGCTCCCCCGTTGTCTCCATTCTAGCGCATCCGAGCCTCGAAAACTGTTGGTGGACAACGGGGGAGACGATGGCGGCGACCTACCCACGGACGAAGTCCTGGACCCCTCCAGGGGTAGGTCGGAGCCATCGTCGGTGAGCGGCCGGGACGCAGCACCGCGAGCCGCTAGGCGAGCAGGTGCCGTCCCGTCCGCGAATCGTGGCACCCGCCGGGTGCCACACGGGCGCGCAGCGTCCGTGTCGCGAGGCCGCGCAGCGGCCGACGCCCCACGCGCCGCTCACCTCGCCACGCAGCTCACCCACCCCTGACCCGCCCACCTCGCCGACCGGGTTGCGCCACGAGAAAAGACCATGGCGAAAACCGCGCAGGACTTCACGCGCACATCACCACGCGCGGCGGTGCACGCACCGTACAGACGCGGGCCGCACCCAAAGGTGCGACCCGCGCGTCAACAGGTGTGCGTGCGCAGCCGAGTCAGTCCAAGTGCTCTATTTCGGCCTCGGCGTGCACGATCCGATCACCGTCAGGTAAGTCGATGACGACCATGCCCGGTTCCAGTCGGTCGGCGACGTACCCGTAGCGATTGCCACCCACGACCCGGACGCGGTCACCTCGCACGAAGAGCATGCGCCGAGCCTAGATGACGCGAGAAGCCATTGCGGACGGTGCGGGCGATGCGCCGCCTACGGTCGACAGCACATGGAGACGAGGTCTTGCTGCGCCGTGCTACGCGAATATTTTCCAGACAGTGCTGATGGATACACTCGCCCCGCTGGCGATCTCGCGGATCGACTCGCCTCAGCCGCGCGGCGGGCGAGGGTTGCGGCGCGCTTGTCCTCACCGACGACGCTAGGGCGCCACCGACCTTGCTGTGGCGCCGCCTCCAAACTGTTCCTCGCTTTGCGGCCGATGTCGTGTCAGCAATCCTCGGCCAGCGCGAGCGCCATGTCCACCACCAGAGGTCGCTCAGTGTGCTCACCGGCCACGACACCCTCGAGAACCTTTACACTGACGCCACGCTTGAATAGATGGTCGAGCACGACGAGACCCTCCAAACGGTTGCGGTCGAGGCGGTCTACTTCTGCACAGTGAGCAGGTGGTGGCCTCAAGTACGCGAACGCACCCCTGATGCCCGGCCGGTCATCGTCCGAGTCTGCGCGAGACCTCCTCGAACACTTCACGCACATCGCGTCGTGCTGGCGGCCCTTCTCCCGCTTGTCGGCGCTTACCCGCACCAATCCAACGAGTGCCGCGACGGCCATCCGCGTCCACAATCGTGTTCAATATTCTGCATCTAGACTATCGGATATTGACCTGTTGGTTGAACGGCACCTGGGGTCGCAACAAAGCACTCAGTTGTGGTGACGGATGATTTCATATGTGCGCCCGAGTGGACTGATCACGTCCAGGACAGCTTTGATAGCAAGAGCGACAGAGCGCGACTCCCCAGGCGAATCCTCCACATGAGTCGATCAACCTCGTGGTTCGCACGAACGAATTTCGCTTGCCTCAGTGCGCCAACAGGATCGCGATAGGTAAAGTCCGAGCATGCCGAAGACTGCTGCGAGTGCATCGAGCCTCTCGTGGATACAGGGTATGCGTCCGCCACGGGAGGGCGAGGCGCATGCTCTCAGCTGGCAAGAACTTCTTTTCCGCAGGCTCACAGGTCGGTGGGAGGGCATACCGAGCGGCGAGAACACACTCCATGCCGAAGCGATTCTTGGATTCCCGCAACGTATGACCTACTTCTTCATAGGTAGGTGCGTGCCCAGTTTCGGTTCGAACGCAATCGCAAGTCATCCTGACAGAAATGCGTGGCCGGTGCGTGCGCTATCCACTCCGTTCGACACGGGGGCGCTCGCGAAGGGCGGCAAGATTGCCGTCGAACCCGAACTGAAAGCGGCTACCTGCAAAGCCTACGTGTCCAACCACACCTACGTGAACGAGGGCTACATTGACCCGATGACGACTTGGCTGAACACTGCGTTCAAGTCGCCGACAGACTACCCTGACGGCAGGAAACCAAGGCACCACGCAGTGTCGGGTATAAGGCTAGATCAGTGTGCTGGCGACGATCGAGTGTGGACGTGGGAGGGTAGGTTGCCCACGACTGATTACCCAGAATCGCCACTGCCGGTGCGTCGCGTCTTCTTCTCCTCCGGCAGCCGACAGCCGTACATGGACTGGGTCAGAGCTACGAATTTGGCGACAATGAGCGAAAGAACGATGCACATGCGGCAGGTCTACGCATACAGTGATGAAGTGGATGATGCTGCGCTCGGCATGCTTGACTTTTTGAGAGGGGAGTTGGCGCCTTGAGCCGGATACAATTGTGTGGATACATCGGGGATGTGGCGGGTAACGAGGACAACCTGGTGGCGATGGACGCTGTCGCCGTAAGCGCTGGTGAGCACTTCCGTTATCCGGCGTCCGGTGGTCCCAGAATCCCGATCAGCGAAGCCGAGCTCGAATATGTTCATCGTGCTACGGACGAGCTGACGAGGCGATGGACACCGGGAGACATCGTCTGGTTCGCGGGCAAGCGTCTGGTCGCACTTTCCGATACTGATCATGTGCTGCGAGGGTTCGCGGCGACGTGGGCTATAACTCGTCAAGGTCACCGTTTAAAACCAGGCAGCGCAGCATCCCTCCGCGTCTTGCGTGATGGGTATGCACAAGATCTGTCAAATTACCTGCGTCGCTGCCTCATGGACCCGATGGAACGGAACGTCGGCCAAGCGGAACGCACTCTGCGCTTCTACCTTGCGATTGAAAACACAGCAGCACGTCGCCGTTTCATGAACACAGCGCTGTACTACCACGAACTGTACGACACCGAGTCATACGAGTTCGAGCGGGAAAGTGCAGTTCACAGCGGTGCGTTCGGATCGGCGGAAGAGTTCGACCGAGAATTTGACAGACTGGTCATGCTCCTTCGTAAGGACCGCATCAGGGGCACCGCGACCCAGTATCGGCCAAACGTATTTTTCGAAGGAAAACGGCTCCACTTCTGGCTGGGCGAGGTCAGACAACACGTACTCGAGGCTCAAGCCACTCTCGATTTGGAGTGGCCGGACGAGTCGACCACGCCGTGGCAACACATACTAGCGTCTGGGGTGTCTGCCGATGACGAACGAGTCTGACGAGTCGCATCCGGACGAACCGGGTGCGCAGGTCGAGCGTAAAGACCAGGTCTTCGGGGGTCTCATCGATATGGCGGGCTTCGATAGCTATTTGCGAAGCCGTACTGCAGACGAAGAGAACAAGTATTCGAAGGTTGCAACGAGTCCCGACTACCCGAAGCTACTCGCGTTAGGTCTCGACCACTTCAACAGTGTCGAGAAGTTCACCACCGGCGATCTGATCCAGTGGAAGCCAATGATGAAGAACAAGAGAATCCCACTGGATGCCGTGCCTGCGATTGTCGTGGACGTGATTGACCCGCCTCACGTCACAGACTTCGAGGGTGACCGGCTGATGGAGCCTCTTGACCTGCTCATTGCGGTGGTAGACGGCGACAAGCAATTTCGCCTCGCCGAAGTCTCCTCACGACGGTTCACTGCCTGGGAAGCGTAATCGGATACTGACAACCCCTCTAGTCCGCAGACAGTGGTTGCACCAGTGCCGTGGGGTGCTTGAGCGAGCTGCTCGATCGCTTCGAACGTTCACCAGCGAATAGCGTCCAAGTAAATCGATTGATGCGAGTCTGGGTGGCATGAATTCGGCAATATGGCATACCGAATCTCGTACGCAGATGGAGACCAGTTCCGCAGTCTGCGATGGCGCCGTCGAGTTCGGTCTGAGGCAATTCGTGTAGTTGACCGAGTTCAATCAGAACTCATGAAGCAACACCGCCGTGCGGGGTCTGGATGAGCGAGATCATCGTGTCTCCGGGTAACACGATGCTGGAGGAACTGGCCTGCTCGGCGTGAGCAGAGGAGGGCACGTGAGCAGAGGAGGGCAACTAACAAGATGGCGCCAGAGTCGGACAGCACCAGAGCCGTTGGACCGAGACCCTCCCCCGTGTTGATCGTCGGAACGCTGATACTAGCTATCTGTGTCGTGTACCTGATACCTCCGATCTTGTACTTCTTACTGGCTACCAACGAGGATTGGCGTGGCTTTTGGACCACCGCCGCTACTCCGTACGGCACGGTCACAGCTGGCGTCCTTGCTGTCGGTGCCGCCACCATCGCCTTCTATAACGGGCACCGGCAACGTATCGCTGACGGGAGGCACGCCGCAGACATTCTGGAGCAAGAGCGAGACAAGCTCCGTCGGGTGGGTGACGATGAGGACCGCAGGCATACCGCTGAACTTATCCGCGACCTTCGCTCGCGCTTCACCACTGCCACCCAACAGTTCGCCAGCCCGAGCATCACAGTTCAACAAGCCGGCGATCTTCGACCCCTCAGACAGCCGGGTCCTCGGCCGGGTCGCGGCGCTCGCGCTCGTATCGCAAGAAAGAGTGCCCCTCGACGCGGTGCGGCCAATGTACGGTTCCGGGGTCTATGCGCTCTACTACCTCGGCAAGCGCCTTCCCTTTCCGTCGTACGACCCGATCGCTGAGAGCGCGGGGACCGAGACGCCGATCTACGTGGGAAAGTCGGCACCGCCTGACGGCGCGATGACCGTCGTGGAGCAGGAGTACGCACTGTACGAGCGATTGACCACGAAACACAGAAGCTCGATCAGGGACGTGAGCAACCTCGACGTCGCCGACTTCGAGTGCCGATACATCGTCGTTGGCACGGGCTGGGAATCGGCCACGGAGCTTGAGTTGATTCGATACTTCCGGCCGCTATGGAACAAGGGCAACGGATTCGAGCCCATCCACGGATTCGGGGGCAACGATCAGGGCGGTGGACGCGAGGGTGGCGCGATCTCGGAGTGGGACACCCTGCACCCCGGTCGGGAGCGCAAGTCGAAGGAGCCGAACGAGAAGAGCGTTGACGATCTCCTCAGCCAGGTGGACAGGCACTTCGGTCGGGAAGAAATCCGAAGGAGGATCTTCACGAGCAGGGACGAGGTCGTCAAGCACTTCCTCACGACTCTCACCGAGCCTCCGATGAACTTCTAACCAAGCCGGTCCAAAATGTACTGTGTGACGTCCTGGGTGATCTGGGCGGCGGTGTCGTCGCGCTCCGGATACTTGGTGGCGAACGTCCGACCGGGGTGCAGGGTGTCCCACATGGATCGTTTGCCCGCGATCCGGCCGCTACCCGGGTCGTGGTTGCCGAAGCCGTCGAGTACGGCGTTCCAGACCGGCCGGTAGCGCCTGATCATCGCGGACTCGCCGAGGGCTATCCAGATGTCCTCGACGACCAGCCAGCGGGCGCGGAAGTCGGCTATGTCGAGGTTCTCGGCCGCGCGAACGCTCTTGGCGTGCTCGCGAATTCGTGACGACAGCGCCTTGGTGTCGGTATGCGAGACCGCCTCCAACCCGCGTCGGCCACCCTTGGGCACCGCTTTACCGACATAGATCGGCTGGACGAGGGACTCGGCGTTGGCCGCGGCCAGTTCCGCATAGGCCGGGAAATCGCCGACGTAGTACAGCGCGTAGACGCCAGCGCCGTAGAAGGCCTTGACGTCGTCGAGCGGGACCGGCACCATCTCCTCGATCTGGTTGACGACCGATTGCGCGAGGTTCTCCATGTCGAGGGGGTTGTAGGGGGTGCTCACGCGGTCGCCGACCGGCGGGAGGCCCGGCGCTCCCCTGCGGCCTTCTTCGCGGCGTTGAAGTCGGCGACGTCGAGGTGCTCGCGGACCGAGAGGGCCACGGTCTCGGCCAGCATGACCGGTACCGCGTTGCCCAGCTGGCGCATGGCCTCCGTCCAGGGGCCGTGCAGACGGTAGCGGTCGGGGAACGTCTGCAGACGCGCGGCCTCGCGGACGGTGAAGTAGCGCACCGACCCGTCGACGCCACGCAGCATGTTCTCCCCGCCGGGCACGCCGTGCACTCCGGCTTTCAGCGCCTTGGCGGGCGCGTCGATGTACGAGCCGGTGTGGCCGGGGTACGGCCTGGCGCCCGGCTGCAGGACGTGGTTGAGGTATTTGGTACTCCCGTTGCGGCTGGGTTCGGGCAGCCCGCGCAGCGCGTCGCGGACGGTGCGCCAGGGCTTCAGTGGACCGTCGACCAGGGCGGCCGTGCGCACCGTGGGTGTGCGGTACCTCTTTGCGACCTTGTGCCGCTCCCAGTAGGAGCCGTCGTCTTGGGCGGCTCGCAGCGCGGCTGCGGAGTGCGTCTCTTCGGGAAAGCTCCACTCGGCGTTGACGTCAGAGCGGAACCCGACGAAGAACACCCGCCACCTCTGCTGCGGCACGCCGTAGTTCGCCGCGTTGACCAGGGTCGGGATCACCTTGTACTGGAGGTCGGAGCGCACCGAGGTGTGCTCGGCCTGCAGTCTGGCGAAATGCGCGCCCCAGGACTCCCCGTCGTTCGCCACTAGCTCGGGGTGACCCAGTCGGAGTTGGATGTAGCTGTAGTAGTCCGTGAACGCCGAGCGGGTTAGCCCGCGCACGTTCTCGACAATGAATGCGCGGGGCTTGAGCTCGCGTATGACCTCGGCGGTTGCAGGGAACATGTCTCGCTTGTCGTCTGCCGCGCGGCCCTTGCCGCCCCCGGAGAAGGGCTGGCACGGCGGACCGCCGCTGACGAGGTCGACGCCCGCGGGGATCTTCGACCAGTCGACGTGGCGAACGTCGCCCTCGCGGACATCGATATCTTGGACGAGGGGGTAGCCCCGATCCCTATTCTCGCGCAGAGTATCGCAGGACCACCGATCCCATTCCGCCACAACCTCGGTGGTGAATCCGGCGAGGTGAGTCCCGAGCGTTAGACCACCCCCGCCTGCGAACAGCTCGACACTACGCATGGGTAGAGACTAGCGATTCGACGACGGAAGCCTGGATTCCGGTCGCGGCATGTCATCGATTCCCGCGCACACTGGGAGCATGAACGAGAGTTGGGCATCCAGTCCCGCGGTTCGGACGTCGATGAGAGCCAACCGTCGCCGTGATACGAGGCCTGAGGTTGCCGTGCGGAAGCGGCTACACGCGCTTGGACTACGCTACCGGGTCGATTGGCCACCTCTTGCCACCGCGCGGCGACGTCGCGCGGATATCGTGTTCACACGTGCGAGAGTCGCCGTGTTCATTGATGGCTGTTTCTGGCACGGGTGCCCTGCGCACTACCGGTCAGCCCGAACCAACGCGGCTTTCTGGGCTGAGAAGATCGCGAGCAACCGGCTCCGTGATTCTGCGTTCACAGCGACGCTGGAGAGCGACGGGTGGACGGTGCTGCGGTTCTGGGAGCACGAGCCCTCAGAGCGGGTAGCCGACACGATCGCGCAGATTGTGAGGTCGAACAGTGAACCGGGAAAACCGTGACGAGTAGTAATTGCGCCTCGTGAAAAGCATTGGCCACAACCGGGCCGGGGTTCGCTGAGCTCACCGACAGACGCCCCACACTTCATGCAGATACATGACCGTGGGCCACACCCCGAAGGGTGCGTGTGTGTACGTCTACTGCTTCACGGCGGTGATCGGCAGCGGGTTGCCGTCGCCGTCGGCACCGATGAGCGTAAGCGTCTTACTGCCGCTGTCACACGACGCCTGCACCGCGAACCGGTCACTCCCGTACTGCCACGCCAGTTGCTTGGACTCGCCAATAGTGTCGGGGACGCCGGTGGCGACGCTGGGCTTCTTGGCGGCGATCTGGACGGTGCCGCCGTCATTCCACGTCCAGGTGCCGCTGGTGGGAACCCAGTTGTTGTCGGTGGCGGTGTAGGTGCCGTCGGCGATGGTCATCTGGAAGGTTTGCGGGCCGGTGGGTTCGCTGGTCACGTTGGGGTTGGTACTCGGCGATCGGGAGACGGTGACCGTCCACGTGCCCTGCGCGAACTTCTTTACCGGCTCTGAGGCCGGATCGCCCCCCGAGCACGCCGCGACCACCATCGCCCCCGCCGCAAGCGTGGCGTACTTGAGGATGTCGCGGCGGCTGAACCCGATCCGGCGAACGTCTCGATACAGGTCGAGGTGGGCACGGC
>NZ_BAFB01000033.1 GCF_000248075.1 Gordonia otitidis NBRC 100426
CCATGCCTGATCAGTCGTCTCGATACCGCCGACACTGATCAGAGCCAGTTTGCCGCCGACACGAGAGTACAAGCGCCGGAGCACCTCCAGCGACCGATCTGCCAGCGGAGCGCCGGACAGTCCGCCCGCACCCATGGCAGCCACCTCGTCGGCGGGTGTGCGTAGTCCCTCGCGTGAGATCGTCGTGTTCGTGGCGACGATGCCCGCGAGTCCCAACTCGACCGCCAGGTCGGCAACCGCGTCGATGTCGTCGTCGGCCAGGTCGGGTGCGATCTTGACGAGCACGGGTACGGAGACCTCGTCGAGCACCGCCGAGAGAATGGGCCGCAGCGAGTCGACTGCCTGTAGGTCTCGCAGACCGGGTGTGTTGGGTGAACTCACGTTGACGACGACGAAATCGGCGTGCGGGCCGAGCAGGCGCGCAGACGTGCGGTAGTCCTCGACGGCACCGTCGAGCGGGACCACCTTGGTCTTGCCGATGTTGGCGCCTATCGGGACCGTGATGCCACGCGCACGCGACGCCGCGAGGTTGTCGGCGGCGGCACGCGCACCGGGATTGTTGAAGCCCATGCGGTTGATCAGCGCATGGTCGGCCGGTAGCCGGAACAGTCTCGGCGGCGGATTGCCCGGCTGCGGCTGACCGGTCACCGTTCCGACCTCGGCGTACCCGAAGCCCAGTAGTCCCCAGGCATCGGCCGCCGCAGCTGACTTGTCGAAGCCTGCCGCGAGACCGAGGGGCGCCGGGAAATCGACCCCGAAGACCTTGTGACGCAACACCGGATCACGATCGACGAACAGTCGTGCGCACAGCGCTCGGGTGAGGCCGACTCTCGTCGCCGCCCGGATCGACGCCATGATGATGGAGTGGATACGTTCCGGGTCGAGCAGGAACATCGCTCTCAGCGCGAGCGGATACACCGCTCGATTCACTCGGGTCAGCACGCCTGCGCACTCCCGTCGGCCAGGTGGTCGCCTCCGCGCCGGCGTGGCGGTTTCTTGCGGCGCAGCAACACCTTTCGCGTTCCATCGGAATAGAGCCGCACCCGAGAGAGTTCCCAACCACCGAACTCTGCCTCGAGTGACAGGCGCATCGACGCGGTGACCCGGGTGACGTCGGGCGGGAGCTTGATCAACATCGATTCGTAGTCCTCCGACGACACCTCCCATCCGCGTGGGTATCGAGCCCCGATGCGGGCACTGGTGCGGTGATGCTGGGGTAGGCGGTGATGACCGGGCACTGACATCAGCGGCCCCCCTCGCCGACCGTCGGAGACGGACTGCTCACAGGATTCCCCCCGGTGTACGGCGGTTCGACGACCTGGACGCCGCCGTCTCTGGTCGACAGGACGTAGACGGCTCCGGTCGTGTCGTCGACGGCGAGCGCATCGGGCTGGGCGACAGCCGCGAAGCGATGCTTCTCGACGGGCTCTCCACCGGCAAGGTCATACGCCACCACCTCGTTGTTCGCCGTCGTCGACACCCACAGGAGGTTGCGGGTGTCGTCGTAGTCTACGGCGTAGGGCCCGTGGGGCACGGGATAGCGAAAGCGCATCACCAGCGGGGATCCGAAGAATCCGATGATCTCGTCGTCGCGGGTGTTCGACACCAGGATTCGTCCGTAGTGGTCGACGGTGGCCTCGGTCGCACCGTTGCCCGCGCGCAGCGCAGCGCCGAATTCGCCGTTCGAGATGTCGACCGGCGTGACCGACGATTGCGCCTTGTCGAGGACGACGACCTGCTCGCCGGGCAGATCGGCTCCGGCGGGGGAGACCGTGATGTCATCGACGCCCACGAACCCGCCGATGTCACGGATCTGCTTGAAATCCTGGCCGAAGACGACGAGGTGACCGTTGCCGGCACCGACGAGGATCTGACCGGAATGCGTCCGGGCCAGCGCTGTCGGCTCCGCGACCGACGTCGGGGAAGTGGAGACGACGCCGTCTGCCCCGATCCGCACCAACGTCTCGGGTCCTGCGCCGACGAATCCGCCGTCGCCCACCCCGATGATCCTCGTCAACCGGGGTGTGCGGATCGTCGTCGATTCGCCGCCGATCGCATCGGTCGACAACTGCAACACCGACGTTCCGTCCGCACCGAGGACGGCCAGAGACTTGCCCGAGTGCGCGAGGACTGTGCTCCGCGCTGGAGTCGGGACGACGGATCCCGCCGGCGGGGCGGCGGGGCCGGCGGGCGCCGCACTGGCGGTCGCAGGGGCGACGGTCTCGGCCTTCTGTGCCGCGTCGTCCTTCGACGACCCACAGCCGACCAGCGACATCGTCGTGGCCAGCGCGACGACGATGACACCGAGCGTCACCGGGTGGCGGCGACCATCGGTCGTGTTCTCGGAGAGCCGGGGTGAGCGCATGTGACCATCTTGCGGGACGGACATCCGACGTCCGCCGAGAGGTCGGCGTCGTCGTTCATCACATCACAGTCCCTCGGCGACACGCGGTCGTGCTGCACGGAGCATCGTCGCCAGCCCACGGCCGGACGGGGCGGTAGCATCGTCGCCCGTGACCGAGACCATGACCTGGGCCCAATCGATCGTGCTGGGTGTCATCCAGGGCCTCACCGAGTTCCTTCCCATCTCGTCGTCGGCGCACCTGCGCATCGCATCGGAGTTGATGTTCGGTGGCGACGCGGGAGCGTCGTTCACGGCGGTGATCCAGCTCGGGACCGAGGCGGCGGTGCTGGTGTTCTTCGCCAAGGACATAGCCAGGATCATCACCGCATGGTTCCGGGGGTTGTTCAACGAACACGAACGCAACCTGGATTACCGGATCGGTTGGTACGTGATCTTCGCGACCATCCCGATCGGCATCATCGGCTTCTTGCTGAAGGACGAGATCCGCACCGCGGCACGCAACCTGTGGGTGACCGCGATCGTGTTGATCGTGTTCTCGGGGGTGTTCTGGCTCGCCGAACGCGTCGCGACACAGTCGCGCTCGATCGAGCAGCTCACGCTGCGCGACGGGCTGGTCATGGGCCTGGCCCAGTGCCTGGCACTCGTGCCCGGCGTGTCACGCTCGGGCGCCACGGCCAGCGCAGGCCTGTTCCTCGGGCTGGAGCGCGAAGCCGCGTTCCGTTTCTCGTTCCTGCTCGCGATCCCTGCCGTGCTCGCCTCGGGACTTTTCAGTCTCCCCGACGCCTTTCACCCCTCGGGCGACGGCATGGAGGCGACCGGAGCGCAACTGGCGGTGGCCACGCTGATCTCCTTCGTCGTCGGCTACATCTCCATCGCGTGGTTGTTGCGTTTCGTCAGCGGTCACTCGCTGAACTGGTTCGGCGTCTACCGCGTTGCCCTCGGACTCGTCGTGATCGCGCTGCTGTCAGCCGGCGTCATCAGCGCGACCTGACCTGCGCTGTGCCCCGGCGGGTGCAAGTGCCTATGGTTGAGGGATGACCGTGATCCTGGTTCGCCATGGCCGGTCGGTTGCCAATACCTCGGGCGTACTCGCCGGCCGCACGCCGGGTGTCGCCCTCGACGACAAGGGACGCGCACAGGCGGCGGAACTGGTGCATCGGCTCGGCTCGGCCGCCGCGCAGATCACCGCGGTGGCCCGCTCACCGTTGCAGCGGTGCGGCGAAACGGTCGCACCGTTGCTCGCCGCCATCGCCGAGCAGACCGGCCGTCAGGTCCCCGAGGTGATCGTCGACGATCTCGCAGAGGTCGACTACGGCAGTTGGACCAACCGATCGATCAAAGACCTGCTTTCCGAACCGCTGTGGAAGGTCGTGCAACAGCACCCCTCCGCCGCGGTCTTTCCCGACGGGGAGGGTCTGTCGCAGGTGCAGGCCCGCGCGGTGGCCGCGATTCGCAGACTCGACCGAGAACTCGGCGGGCCGGACGGATCCGGGGTGTGGGTGGCCTGCTCGCACGGCGACGTGATCAAGTCGATCATCTCCGATGCGATGGGTGCCCACCTCGACACCTTCCAACGAATCGTCATCGAGCCCGCGTCGATCAGCATCGTCCGCTACGGCGCCACTCGTCCGTACGTCCAGACCGTCAACAACACCGCGGTGATCTCCATACCCGCGCCCCCGCCGAAGAAGAGCGACGATGACGCGACCGTAGGCGGCGACAGGGGAGTCGACGATCCGACAGCCGCCACACCGGCCACACCGGGTACCCCCGCCTCTGACAACCCGCCCGTAGAGGGCGTGTCGGCGACGGCCACCACCGCCGAATCCGACCGCGACCGTCGACGGCAACGTGCCGAGACCAGCAACTTCTGCGCAGGCTCCGGTCGGGCGCGGATAATGAACACACGAGAAAAGGAGGTGTGATGTCTCGAGCGATCCATGTGTTCCGCAGCCCGGACCGGTTTGTCGCCGGTACCGTCGGGCAACCGGGCGACCGGACGTTCTACCTCCAGGCAGTCCACGAGGCCCGCATCATCAGCGTTCTCCTCGAAAAGCAGCAGGTGCAGATCCTCGCCGACCGAATCGGTGCTCTCCTCGAGGAGATACACCGCCGTTTCGGCACCCCGATTCCGCCGCCGTCGGACCGTGTCGGCGACCTCAGCCCGCTGGTGATGCCCGTCGACGCCGAGTTCCGCGTCGGAACGATGGGGCTCGGATGGGACGCGGAATCCGAGGCCGTCGTCGTCGAGTTGCTCGCGATCACCGAGGGTGAATTCGACGAGAGCGTCGTCCTCGACGACACCGACGAAGGTCCCGACGCGGTCCGCGTGTTCCTCACCACCGAGGCCGCACGCGAGTTCGCTGCGCACTCGTCACGCGTCATTTCCGCAGGCAGGCCGCCATGCCCCCTGTGCGCTGAACCGCTCGATCCCGCAGGCCACCTCTGTGTTCGCACGAACGGTTACAAGCGTGACGCGGAACTGAGCAAGTCGATCGAATTCGTCGACCCCGAGGTGTTCCGCGATCTGTCGCTCGGGGACGACAGCGGCCTCTACGACTCCGACGCCGAGGGAGAGGGACCCGATACCGACGACGGACCGGAACCCGACGGACCGGGACGGGACTGACGGGTATGTCGGCGGGGGAAGCCGCTGAGGTGCCCGAGGGGAGCGGCGCCGCGTCCGACGAGGTCATTCGCGACGGCGACCTGGTGATCGTGGGACGCATCCCGACGGCGAGCAACGCGACGCTCGTGTGCGACGCGACGCTCGGCGACACCGAGGTGCGGTGCGTGTACAAGCCGATCCGTGGAGAGGTGCCACTCTGGGATTTCCCGGACGGCACCCTGGCGGGCCGCGAGGTGGCCGCGTACCTGGTGTCCGAGGCGCTCGGGTGGCACACGATCCCCACCACGGTCATGCGTGACGGCCCGCTCGGACCCGGAATGGTCCAGCGGTGGATCGACACGCCCGATCCCGACCCGGGAGACCTTCCCGTGGCTCGGATCGACCTCGTCGACCTCTGCCCTCCCGATGCCGTGCCCGAGAACTATCGGCGCATCCTGCGGGCACTCGACCCCGTGGGCGACCAGGTGGTCCTCGTGCACGCCGACGATCCACGCCTGCTGCGCATGGCGGTGCTCGACGTCATCCTCAACAACGCCGACCGCAAGGGCGGGCACGTTCTCGAAGGACTCGACGGCAACGTATACGGAGTCGACCACGGTATCTGCCTGCACTCCGACGACAAGCTGCGCACCGTGCTGTGGGGATGGGCCGGCGAACCGGTGCCCGGTCATCTGATCGCCGACATAGTCGGGCTGGCCGAGGCGTTGGAGTCCGACGATTCGCAGTTGCGGCAGGCGCTCGCGGATCACATCACCGACGACGAGATCGACGCACTCGAGCTACGAGCCATCATCCTGGCGGAGTCGGGGCGGCTGCCGCTTCCGCCACCTCACCGTCCCATCCCGTGGCCCCCGTTCTGACGGCGCGCAACCCCTGTTCGGTTGGCATCCATACGGGCCAATACAGTGGGAGACATGCAATCGTGGCCTGAACCGGCTGTGCCCACCGTCGAGGGATCCGGACCTGCACTCCGCCTCTACGACACCTCGAGCCGCGCCGTGCGACCTGTCTCGCCCGGCAAGATCGCGACCATGTACGTCTGCGGCATCACGCCTTATGACGCAACACATCTGGGTCACGCGGCCACCTACCTCACCTTCGATGTCGTCAATCGGGTGTTGCGCGATCAGGGCCACGACGTGCACTACGTACAGAACATCACCGACGTCGACGACCCGCTCTTCGAGCGTGCCGCACGCGACGGTGTCGACTGGCGTGCACTCGGCTCGGAGCAGATCCAGCTCTTCCGCGACGACATGACCGCACTGCGCGTCCTACCACCGCGTGACTACATCGGAGCGATGGAGTCGGTCGACGAGGTCGTCGAGATGGTGGGCAAGCTGCTGGCATCGGGTGCGGCGTACGTCGTCGACGACCAGGAGTTCCCCGACGTCTACTTCCGCGCCGACGCCACCGAACAGTTCGGCTACGAGTCGGGCTACGACCGGGAGACGATGGAGCGGTTTTTCGCCGAACGGGGCGGCGACCCGGACCGGCCGGGCAAGCGTGATCGACTCGATCCGGTGCTGTGGCGGGCCAAGCGTCCGGACGAGCCGTCGTGGGAGTCGCCGTTCGGACCGGGACGTCCCGGCTGGCACGTCGAATGCTCGGCTATCGCCCTCAACCGTCTCGGCATCGAGTTCGACATCCAGGGCGGCGGAAACGACCTGATCTTCCCGCACCACGAATTCTCTGCGGCGCATGGTGAGGCGTACACCGGTGAGCGACGCTTCGCGCGCCACTATGTGCACACCGGCATGGTCGGACTCTACGGCGAGAAGATGTCGAAGAGTCGGGGGAACCTGGTGTTCGTGTCGGTCCTACGTCGCGCCGGCGAGAACCCGGCCGCCATCCGGTTGGCGTTGCTCGCCGAGCACTATCGCGCCGACCGCATGTGGAGCGACGCGGTTCTCGACGAGGGACGAGCCCGTCTGGGTCGCTGGCAGGCGGCCACGTCGGCCGAGACCGGACCCGACGCCGCACCGGTCATCGCTCGTGTGCGTGAGCATCTCGCCGACGACCTCGATACACCGAAGGCACTCGCGGCGGTCGACGGATGGTGTCGGGATGTCGAACAGGGGATCGGCTCGTCGACGTCGGCTCCCGGCGCCATCGACGATGCCGTCACGGCGCTGCTCGGCGTCGAATTACGCGACCGGACACGATGATCCGACTCGATTCGAACACCCGCGGCGACGCTTAGTAGAGTTCTCCGGGTGGCCCGCGTTCAGGAGATCCGACCCAGCACCGAATCCGGCGTGTACACCGTGATCACCCGGACCTCGACGTATCTGCTCGACTTCAACGACATGACTCTGCTGCGAGCTCCCGGAGTGGGTGGCACCGACAGCGAGGAGTGGGCGGTCAGCAGATTACGGCGCGACTCCGAGGACATCCCGTTGCTGGGCGTGAAGTCGTGCCGGGTGGGTGAGTCCGCCCAGTTCTGGGTACGAGCCGCCGACGATCCCGACGTGCGCACCTGGCGCATCACGACCCCGGTCGTCTCCATCGAACGGATCGACTGACGGCAGTGGGTCAGGCCCCGAAGGGTCCCGGCCGACGTCGCTTGAGGTAGCGCTCGAACTCGGCGGCCAGCGCGTCGCCGTCGATCTTCGCCATCGCCTCGTCCGTGTCGAGTTCGGCGTCGCCGCGCTCCTCGAGACCGCGAACGTACTCGGCGATCTCCTCGTCGTCCTCGGTCATCTCGGTGACCGCCTGCTCCCACTCCTCGGCCTGCTCCGGCAATGTGCCGAGCGGAACCTCGATGTCGAGGACCTCTTCGACCCTGTTCAACAGAGCGACCGTCGCCTTCGGATTCGGCGGAGTCGAGACGTAGTGGGGCACCGCGGCCCAGAACGAGACCGCGGGGAGTCCGGCCTGCACGAACAGATCCTGCAGCACGCCGGTGATCCCGGTCGGTCCCTCGTAGCGGCTCTCGGCCAGGTTGTATCTCTCCGCCGCGTCGCTGCTGTACGCACTGCCGGTGACCGGCACGGGTCGGGTGTGGGGGGTGTCGGCGAGCAGAGCACCGAGCATCACCGTGGTCTCCACACCGAGCTCGTGCGCGAGGTCGACGATCTCCGCGCAGAAGGCGCGCCAGCGCATGTTGGGTTCGATGCCGCGCACGAGTACGATGTCACGGTCAGCGCCCTCAGGGCTGCAGTAGGAGATCGACGTCGTCGGCCAGTCGATGCGACGGGTCACACCGTCGATCTGCTTCACCGTGGGCCGATTGACCTGGAAGTCGTAGTAGTCGTCGGCGTCGATGTCGACAAGGGGGCGTGCATCCCAGGTCAGCGCGAGGTGCTCGACAGCACTGCTGGCCGCATCTCCTGCGTCGTTCCAGCCCTCGAAGGCAGCCAGCAGGATCGGCCGGCGCAACCGGGGAAGGTTCGACAACTGCTCTGCGTTCACCGAACCAGCCTACGACCTGACCACAACAGAGAGCGAACTACGCTGAGAACCATGTCCGACCCCACCCGCACCGACAGCGACTTCGACACGACGTTCCTCACGGACATGTCGCGTCGCGTACTCATCGGCGACGGGGCCATGGGCACCATGTTGCAGGCCGCGGATCTCACGCTCGACGATTTCAACAACCTCGAGGGCTGCAACGAGATCCTCAACGACACGCGCCCCGATGTGCTCGCAGACATCCACCGCGCGTACTTCGAGGCCGGAGCCGACGCGGTCGAGACCAACACGTTCGGGTGCAATCTCTCGAACCTCGGCGACTACGACATCGCCGACCGCATTCGCGAGCTCTCGTTCAAGGGCACGTCCATCGCCCGCGGCGTCGCCGACGAGATGGGTCCGTCGAGCGACGGGACCGGGCGCTATGTACTCGGTTCCATCGGTCCCGGTACCAAGCTGCCGAGTCTGCGCCACACCACGTTCGACGTCATCCGCGACGCCTACTTCGAATGTGTCGCAGGCATGCTCGACGGCGGAGCCGACGCGATACTCGTGGAGACGTCGCAGGATCTGCTGCAGGTCAAGGCCGCGGTCGTGGCTGCGAAGCGCGCGATGGCTGAGCTCGGTCGTCGCATCCCGATCATCTCGCACGTCACCGTCGAGACGACGGGCACCATGCTGCTCGGCTCCGAGATCGGCGCAGCACTGACCGCGATCGAACCACTCGGTGTCGACATGATCGGCCTCAACTGCGCTACCGGTCCCGCGGAGATGAGCGAGCATCTGCGGTATCTGTCGCGTCATGCCCGTATTCCCGTGTCGGTCATGCCCAATGCCGGTCTGCCGGAACTAGGTCCCAACGGCGCCGTCTACCCGCTGCAGCCACACGAGCTCGCGGAGTCGTTGGCGACCTTCGTCGGCGAGTTCGGCCTGTCGTTCGTCGGCGGATGTTGCGGTACGACGCCCGATCACATCCGCGAGGTCGCCGCCGCGGTCTCCGAGGTGACGAAGGCCAGGCGGACGCCGCAACACGAATCCGAGACGTCGTCGCTGTACACGGCTGTGCCGTTCGATCAGGATGCCAGCTTCCTGGTCATCGGTGAGCGGACCAACTCCAATGGATCCAAGGCGTTCCGGGAGGCGATGATCGCCGAGGACTACCAGCGCTGCCTCGACATCGCCAAGGACCAGACCCGCGACGGCGCGCACATGCTCGACCTGAACGTCGACTACGTCGGTCGGGACGGTTCTGCCGACATGACCGCACTCGCCAGTCGCTTCGCGACGTCGTCGACGCTGCCGATCATGCTCGACTCGACCGAACCGGAGGTGATCCGGGCAGGTCTGGAGACCCTCGGTGGTCGCTGCGCGGTCAACTCGGTGAACTACGAGGACGGCGATGGACCCGACTCGCGGTTCGCGCGCATCATGCGACTCGTCGTCGAACACGGGGCCGCGGTGGTCGCGCTGACCATCGACGAGGAAGGTCAGGCGCGTACCGCCGACTGGAAGGTCCGTGTGGCGGAACGCCTCATCGCCGACATCACCGGCAACTGGGGACTCTCCGAAGAGGACATCATCCTCGACACGTTGACCTTCCCGATCTCGACAGGCCAGGAAGAAGTCCGCAAGGACGGGATCGAGACCATCGAGGCGATCCGTCGTCTGCACGAGTCCCACCCGGACGTGCACTTCACCCTCGGTATCTCCAACATCTCCTTCGGCCTCAATCCCGCTGCGCGCCAGGTGCTCAACTCGGTGTTCCTGCACGAGTGTGTTCAGGCAGGTCTTGATACCGCGATCGTCCATGCGTCGAAGATCCTGCCGATGGCGCGCATCCCGGAGGAACAGCGTGAGGTTGCACTCGACCTCGTCTACGACCGCCGACGACCGCGCGGGACGAACGGGGAGGACGACCCGGGATACGATCCGCTCCAGAAGCTCATGGAGCTGTTCGAAGGCGTCTCGGCGGCGTCGGCGCGCGAGTCGCGTGCAGCCGAGCTGGCGAAGCTACCACTGTTCGAGCGGCTCGAGCGGCGCATCGTCGACGGTGAACGCAATGGGCTCGAGGCCGACCTCGACGAGGCGATGACGCAGAAGCCGCCACTGGAGATCATCAACGAGACCCTGCTGTCGGGCATGAAGACCGTCGGCGAGCTCTTCGGTTCCGGCCAGATGCAGTTGCCGTTCGTGCTGCAATCCGCAGAGGTGATGAAAACCGCTGTCGCGCATCTCGAACCACACATGGAGGCAACGGGCGAGGACGGCAAGGGTCGTATCGTGCTCGCGACCGTGAAGGGCGACGTCCACGACATCGGCAAGAATCTCGTCGACATCATCCTGAGCAACAACGGGTACGAGGTCGTCAACATCGGTATCAAGCAACCGATCTCGACAATCCTCGAAGTGGCCGAGGACAAGCGCGCCGATGTGATCGGCATGTCCGGTCTACTCGTGAAGTCGACGGTCGTGATGAAGGAGAACCTCGAGGAGATCAACGCCCGAGGACTCGCCGACAACTATCCGGTGCTGCTCGGCGGAGCGGCTCTGACGCGCTCCTACGTCGAGAACGATCTCTCGGACACCTACGAGGGCGACGTGCACTATGCGCGAGACGCCTTCGAGGGTCTGCGGTTGATGGATGACATCATGGCGCTCAAACGCGGCGGGGGATCGGTGCCGGAGAGCGCCGACTCGATTGCAGCCGCCCAGAAGGCCGCCGAACGCAAGGCACGCCACGAACGCTCGAAGCGCATCGCCGCCAAACGCAAGGCCGCCGAGACGCCCGTTGAGATACCCGCACGCTCCGACGTGGCCGCCGACAACGATGTCCCGACCCCGCCGTTCTGGGGGACGCGCATCATCAAGGGCGTGCCGGTCGCCGACTACCGCCAGCTGCTCGACGAGCGTGCACTCTTCCTCGGTCAGTGGGGATTGCGTGGCGCGCGCGGCGGCAACGGGCCGTCGTACGAGGAACTCGTCGAGACCGAAGGCCGGCCCAGGCTGCGGTACTGGATCGACAGGCTCTCGACGGAGGGGATCCTCCAGCACGCCGCCGTCGTCTACGGGTACTTCCCGGCCGTCAGCGAGGGCGACACCGTACATGTATTGACCGAGCCGCGTCCGGATGTGCCTGTCCGGCACAGCTTTTCGTTTCCTCGTCAGCAGCGGCCGAAGTTCCTGTGCATCGCCGACTTCATCCGCTCGCGTGAGGACGCGATCACCACAGGACAGGTCGACGTCCTGCCGTTCCAGCTCGTCACGATGGGACAGCCGATCGCCGACTTCGCCAACAAGCTCTTCGCCGACGACGCCTACCGCGACTACCTCGAGGTACACGGAATCGGCGTGCAGCTGACCGAGGCGCTGGCCGAATACTGGCACCAGCGGGTGCGCAGCGAACTGATGGTGGGCGACCGGTCACTGGGTACCGAGGACCCCGACGCCGCGCAGGGCTTCTTCGACCTCGAATACCGCGGAGCGCGTTTCTCGTTCGGTTACGGCGCCTGCCCGAATCTCGAGGACCGCGCGACGATGATGGAACTGCTCGAGCCGGAGCGGATCGGGGTCGAACTGTCGGAGGAGTTGCAGTTGCATCCCGAGCAGTCGACAGACGCGTTCGTGCTGCATCACCCGGAGGCGAAGTACTTCAACGTGTGAGTGCGCTCAGGCTGACCATCGGCGCTACGTGGCGCGCAGTACCTCGGTCAGCTGCGGGACGATCTGCTTCTTCCTGGACACGATCCCGGGCGCTTTGGCGTGGCCGTCGTGAACCGTCACGCCGAGCGCCTTCTCCACGGCGTCTACGGGTGCGCCGACGACGAGCAGGTCGGAGTCGACCTTCAGCACGTCGGTGAGGAGCAGGAGGAACAGGTCGTATCCCTCGTGCTGCGCTTCGGTGTTCATCGCGGCGAGGAACTCGTCGCGGCGGGCGAGCAGGGCGTCGACGTCGACGGTGTTGATCTGTGCCACACGGACGGTCGTCGACCCCATGGTGTAACTCTTCGCATCGCGGTCGATGAGTTCGGCTGCCGACGCGTCCCCGACGTCGGAGCCCGCGCGCAGCAGCTCGGTGCCGTAGGTGTCGAGATCGATCCCTGCGCGGTCGGCGAGTGCTGTGGCCGCGCGGCGGTCGAGGTCGGTGGTGGTGGGCGAGTGCAGCAGCAGCGTGTCGGAGATGATCGCCGACACCATCAACCCGGCGATGTCCGGGGGCGGCTGCAAAGAGTTCTCGCCGAACATGCGGGACAGGATGGTGCAGGTGCAGCCGACGGGTTCAGCCCGAAACCACAGGGGCGCTGCGGTCTCGAAATTGGCGATCCGGTGGTGATCGACGACCTTGGTGATGGTGACGTCGTCGATGTCTGCCACGCTCTGCTGGCGTTCGTTGTGGTCGACGAGGATGACCTCATCCACGTCGGGCCGCGCGCGCTCGATCACGCGCGGCGCCACCACACCGAAACGGTCCAGTGCGTGACGGGTTTCGGCCCCCGGTGAGCCGAGCGCCACCGCTTCGATGTCGAGCGCGGAATCGAGTGAGCGTTCGAGATGCGCCATCGTGATGGCCGAGGCGATGGCATCGGTGTCGGGGTTACGGTGACCGAAGACGAAGACCTTCGACATGGTTCCTCCTGGTCTACTCGGTGTGCCGCCCTCGACACTACGGCCTCGTGAGCCCCCGGGTCCCGCGATCACGCGCCACATCCGACCGGGAAGAAGCGACATCGCGGCCCGGTACGACTACGGCATGGTCATCTCGGCCGAATCCGACAGCGCGCTCCCACCGGCTTCCCAGGTTCGCCGAGCATCGTTGTCGTCGTGTCGTTGACTCTCACTCCTGCAGGCCCAGACCGCTCAGTCCCGGACACCGCCCTCGATGTCGAGCATTCGCGAGGTACCCGCCGCCCGACGCCGCGATGGGCGCGGTGGGCGATCCTCACGCTCGTGTTCATCGTTGGTCTCGGCGTGCGGTGGTACTTCCTCGACCGTCAGACAATGGACTATCCGAACTTTCTGAGCCGGTGGTACGACACCCTCGACCAGCGAGGATTCGGAGCCTTTCGTGAGCAGTTCGCCGACTACAACTATCCGTATCTGTATCTGATCTGGGGCCTCACGATCCTTCATGTGCCATCCCTGATCGGCATCAAGGCGCTCTCGATCACCTTCGACGTCGTGCTGGCGGCGCTCGCATACCGGATCGTTGCTCTCCGCACCGACCGATTCTCGTTGCGCGCGTTGGCCTTCGGCATCGTGTTTCTCCTGCCGTCGGTGATCATGAACAGCGCCTGGTGGGGTCAGGCCGACGCCATCTACACCGCATGCGTGGTGGCCGGGATCTACTTCCTGCTCCGAGCGCAGTCCGGCGGGGCCCGGCGCGGCGAGCCAGGCCATCGTGCCTATGTGTGGAACTTTGTCTTCGCGTGCGCCTGCTTCGGACTCGCACTCGGGTTCAAGCTCCAGGCGGTGTTTGTGTTCCCGGTACTGCTGTGGTTGCTGATCCGTCGTCGACTTCCGTGGTCTTCGTTGCTCGCTGTCCCCGTCGTGTATCTGCTGCTCGACGTGCCCGCGGTACTCGCCGGAGCATCGTGGTCCACGGCGTTGTCGGTGTATCTGAATCAGGCGGGCTCCTACAAGCAACTCACGCTCGGTGCGGCTAATCTCTATCAGCTCATTCCGATCTCCGGCGATGCCACGTGGCTGGCTCACCTCGGTGTCGGACTGGCAGCACTGGTGGTGGTCGGGTTCCTTGTGTGGTCGGTGTGGCGGAAGCCTTCCGTCACCCCCACGTCGATTCTCGTGGTGGCGACGGCGAGCGCAGCGATCGTGCCCTTCCTGCTACCCGCCATGCACGACCGCTATTTCTTCACCGTCGAGATCCTCAGCGTCGTTGCCGCGTTCTTCCTACCGCTGTGGTTCGTCGCGATTCCGGTGCTGATCCAGGCGTCGGCCATCGGTGTCTACCACTCGTCGCTCACCGGCGACCAGGGTCGGGGCATGGGGTTCGGCGGACAGCACGGGTTCGGGGGACGACAAGATGACGCGGGCGCGCCGAGCGGTGGCCCGGGCGGCCACGGCGGTCGGGGAGCCGACGGCTACACCTCGGGACGCGGCGATGCCGCACTGACCGTGTACGCATCCTTCATGGCTGGAGCCGTCATGGGCCTGATCTACACGGCTGTGCGCGTCGTCGGTGTTCGGCCCGGCAATCGCGCGCACTGACCCTCGATGGTCACTCCCACCGACTCCGCCGACCGTGTCGGGGCGCCTCGCGCGCCAGTGGGCCGCGGGTGCGTGCGGGGGAGTGAGCCGCCTCACCCGGATTCGCACTCGGCAGGCGCGGTCGGGAATGATGCCCATGTGACGAGCCAACCCGTTTTGCCTGCTGCGGTCCTCTGGGATATGGACGGCACCCTGCTCGATTCCGAGAAGCTGTGGGATGTGGCCGTCGCCGAACTCTCGGACCGGCACGGGTACGCGATGACCCCGGAACTGAGGGAGTCGACACTCGGCAACTCGATGACCGACGCGCTGACCAAGGTCTTCGACGCCTCCGGTGTCCCGCTCGACGCACGCGACTACGCCGCCGACGAGCGGTGGTTGCTCGACCGCGTCGCCGAACTGTTCGCCGACGACCTGCCCTGGCGACCGGGTGCGCAGGAGGCGTTGACCACGATCGCCGACGCGGGTATCCCGATGGCGCTGGTCACCAACACCGTTCGCGAGCTCACCGACCAGGCGCTCGACACCATCGGGCGGCACTTCTTCGCGGTCACCGTGTGCGGCGACGAGGTCGAACACGGCAAACCGGCACCCGACCCGTATCTGCGCGCCGCACGACTGCTCGGCGTCGACGCGAGTAGGTGTGTCGCCGTGGAGGATTCACCCACGGGCACCCAGTCGGCCACCGCGGCGGGCTGCACGGCGATCGTCGTGCCATCGGCCGCCGACGTTCCGCTGGGCCGTCGTCGTCAGTTCCGGGACAGCCTCGACGGCCTGACACTCGGTGATCTCGGAATAGGGGAATAGGCCGTTGCGCGGTCCCGTGACACGAACGTCCGGCGACACATGGGAGGATGGACACCCGTGAAGACCTTCGATGAGTTGTTCGCGGAGTTGACCGACAAAGCGGCCACACGTCCCGCAGGCAGTGGCACCGTCGCAGCGCTCGACGCCGGCGTCCACACATTGGGCAAGAAGATCATCGAAGAGGCCGGCGAGGTGTGGTTGGCCGCCGAGTACGAATCCGACGAATCGCTCGGCGAGGAGATCTCGCAGCTTCTCTACTGGCTGCAGGTGATGATGATCAAACGGGGCCTGTCACTCGAGGATGTCTACCGCCATCTGTAGGCCGTGACCGCATCGGTCGCGGCCCGACGATCCCGCCCACAGACATCTCTCACCAACACATCTACGGAGTGACCATGCTGCGTGTCGCAGTCCCCAACAAAGGCGCCCTGTCCGAGTCCGCGGCCGCCGTTCTGGCCGAGGCCGGCTACCGCAAACGATCCGACTCGAAGGATCTCACCGTCCTCGACATCGCCAACGACGTCGAGTTCTTCTTCCTGCGACCGAAGGACGTCGCGATCTACGTCGGCGCAGGAACACTCGATCTCGGTATCACCGGTCGCGACCTGGCCCGCGACTCCGGCGCCCAGGTCGACGAGGAACTCGCGATGGGCTTCGGATCGTCGACGTTCCGCTACGCGGCACCGGCCGGACAGAAGTGGACCGTCGCCGACCTCGCAGGCAAACGGATCGCGACGTCGTATCCGAACCTCGTGCGCGAGGACCTCGCATCGCGCGGGATGACAGCCGAGATCATCCGACTCGACGGTGCCGTGGAGATCTCGATCCAGCTCGGCGTCGCCGATGCGATCGCCGACGTCGTCGGCTCCGGACGCACATTGCGACAGCACGATCTCGAGGCTTTCGGCGAATCCCTCTGCGACTCCGAAGGGGTCCTGATCAGCCGCGCGGGCGTCGATCCCGACAAGAAGGCGACCCAGTTCATCAAGCGGGTGCAGGGCGTGGTTTTCGGACAGCAGTACGTGATGATCGACTACGACTGCCCGCGATCACTGCTGGATCAGGCAACCGCGATCACCCCCGGACTGGAATCGCCGACGGTGGCACCCATGGCGGATCCGGAGTGGGCGGCGGTACGAGCCATGGTTCCCCGCCGCGACCACCAGAACCTCATGGACGAACTGTCCGAGCTGGGTGCCCGGGCGATCCTCGCCTCCGACATCCGTTCCTGCCGCTTCTGATCCGCCTTCGAGTCCTCGAACCTCGCGGCGACAGGTTGCGTGCCCGATGATCAGCGGGGGCCGAGGAGAACGGTCTGCGCTGAGCGCCCCAGGAAACCGCTGACGTCGTAGAGGTCGGCGAAGGTCGCCCCGTAGCCGTGCCTACCCGAGGCCATGTCCGCGTCGATACCCAGCCACGACGTCGTGGGCTGACCAACGAGGTGCGCGGTGGTGTCGGTGTTCATCCATGTCCACTCGTCGGGCCGCAGAGTCGTGCCAAGGCCGTTGGCGACGTCGAGGACTGTGAAGATGGATTCCAGGTTCGACATGGTCTCACCCTCGACCAGGTCGAGGGCGGGCCGAATCCAGACGGCCGGGGTGGAACCGTGTAGTCCCGGCGTCGTCGCGGTCTCGGTCGTCCCGATGAATCCGAGCGTGCCCCAGTCGACCCCGAGGTCACTGTCGGCGGTGACACCGCGGACGACGGGAAGCGAGTCCGGAGAGGGCAACGGCTCTCTCGGGGCGCGGGTGATCGTCGTCGAATCCGTCGTACGCATCCGCCACCCGACGCTCTGTGCGGCGAGTCGATACGTTCCGTCGGGTTGCCTGACCTCGAGATCGGCCTCGATCAGTGCAATCTGCCGCCCGGGTCGAACGGTCCTGGCGCGGACCCGGTTCAGACCCAGCCCGATGGGTCCGAGTATCTCGGTGGTCACTCGAGTGAACTGCTGCCCGGGATCCGGCGCGCAGCGCAGCATGCCACGCATCAGCAGTCCCGCGGGTGGTCCACCGTGCTGAATGTCGGAGGCCCACACGCTCAGCGTCGCATCCGTCGGTGAGAAGTACTCGAAATCGTCGGCGTCGTCATCGGTGATCGGAATGTCGTCGACTCGTTCGTAGTAGCAGGTCTCCACGGGCTGACCATAGTTCACGTCGTGGCCGGGAGCCGCGACAGGTTCTATGTCGTACGAACGAACGGTTTGGCTACTCCGTTCGGATCAATCCGAAGCGTTTCTGTGGGCTTGTACCTGATCAAACGTCCAGAATGATCCTGTTCACGTCGACAATGACCAGCGTTAGCATCGCAAAGTCGACGTCGAACGCGATCTTCGAGGCCGTCTCGTCCGAGGCGGCCACGTCTTGTGAGGTGAACGTGTCTCGATTCCGGAAGTCCGTCGGCAGTGCAGCCGTCGGGTGCGCCCTCTGCATGGGAACGGTGGTGCCCCTCGCACTCTCGTCGACATCCGCGCACGCCGGCACTCCGTCGGCTGTCGAAACCCAGCACACCGTGGACGGACTCGCTGCCGCCGGTGTCTTCCGTCCCACGGAGCCCGACGACGGCACCGGCCAGGACTGGCTGAGCGGAACGATCGGGCCACATGCCGGCGATCTCCTCATCGTCGTCACACCAGGAACCGACGATGGAACGCTCTACCCGCGCATCAGAGACTTCCGCACCGGTGATCGGCCGACCTACATCATCGACTATCCCGAGGCGATCGGGCCGTTCATCGCCGGGCGCTCGGGCGCCGCCCTGCCGTTCCTCGCGCCGACGTATGACAAGTCGCGTGACGTCGCCGTCGCGAAGAACATGACGGCGATGAGAGCGTTCGCGACGCAGCAGGGTGAGAACCCCTTCGTGGTCTACACCGGCTACTCGCAGGGTGCCGAGGCACTGGGCAACGCTGCAGAGCAGGCGGTTGCGGGCAACGGGGACGGAACCGCGGTCGACGCGGACCGGTCGCACATCATGCTGATCTCGGATCCGCGTAGCCCGTGGGGTCTCAAGGCCTGGGCGGCCGATCATCCCGCGATCGGCGGACTGATGGGGCTGTTCGGCGCCGAGTCCAACGGTGCCCGCGACCCCGGGGCCACCGGCGAACTGCCTGTCACGTCGGTGATCGTGGTCGGCGATCCCGTCGCCAACTTCCAATGGGTGTGGTATCGACCGGTGAGTTCGTTGCTGGTCGACGCAGCCGGATTCATCACCATCCATTCCGGCCTCGGCGAACAGAACTACGGCAACCTCATCGACTACAGCCAGGAGCCGACAATCCTGCGCAGCAGAGACGGAAACACCACCTACCTCGTCTACACGCCGAAACAGCATCCGCTGACAGCTCTCGCGGTGCTCGTCAACAGCCGTCTCGGGATCCCTTTCGACGCCGACGACGTGGAGCGGTGGGACGAGGTGAACAACGCGTTCTACCCGCTGCAGGCGCCCGGTGTGGACAACGCGGCCGTCGGCGTCGTCGAACCACAGGCCACTGAGTCGACGCCCTCGACCCCGCCCCTGACTGCGCAGTCTCGTGCGATACCGGACAAGGTCGCCGACACCACCAGCCAGCCCGCTTCGCCCGCGATTGCATCGAACACAACGTCGCAGGTCCCAGAGCAGCACGCCGACGGTGTCGATGCGTCGACTCCGACGCCGTCCACCGGTCGCCACCGCGCACCCGAGGCCGCGCCGGACACCGCGCCCGCACCCTCGACGACAACGACCGCGTCTGATCCGAAGACCCCACAGCCGCCTGCGGAGACCGCGCCACCTGTGCAGGAGTCCTCGCCCGATCAGTCGGAGTCCGACGACGCCTCCACCGGCGGCAGGCACCGGGTAACCGGGCAGGGGCGCCACGCCGCGGACAGTGGCGACGCAGGCAGTCACGCCGAAGGCAGTGGCGACGCGATGGGGACGGCACCTGCGGGGACCGCGACGGCGGCTGCCGCGTAGCTGCCTCGAGTGTCGGGTCCTGTGCGGTCCGATCAGGCCGCGAAGCCGGGCGGGGGACCTGGGTAGACCGGGATCTCGCCGCCGAACTCCGGGCAGCGGGTCTTGTGTTCGCACATCCGACAGAGGCCGGACCGCCGAGGGCGGAAATCGCCGGAGGCCACCGCCTCCCGTATCGCGCGCCAGATGGCGGAGAGTGTGCGACCGAAACGCTCTAGTTCGTCGCGGTCAGGGGTATAGCTCAGCACCTGCCCGTCGGAGAGATACATGAGCTGCAGACGATGCGGCACAACACCCCGGATGCGGAGCACCGCCAGCGCATAGAACTTCATCTGGAACAGTGCCTTGGCCTCGAAGCCCTCACTCGGCGCCCTGCCGGTCTTGTAATCGACGATGCGGATCTCGCCGGTCGGGGCGACGTCGATGCGGTCGATGAAGCCGCGCATCAGGACGTCGTCCGATTCGATCTCCACGTGCTCCTCGACGGCCTCGGGAGTGAACGCGGTCGGATTCTCCAACCGGTAGTAGTTGCCGATCAGTGCGAACGCCTTGCTCAGGAACTTCTCCTCCTCGCCGTCGAGAAGAGCAGCAAGTGACGGGTCGGCCTCGCACATCGCAGCCCAGGCGCCCTCGACGAGAAACTCCGCCGATTCGCGGGTGCGTAGTGCGGCGGGTAACTCGAAGAGATTCTCGAGTGCCGCGTGCACCACCGTGCCGCGCGTCTGCGCCTGGGTCGGGGTCTCGGGAAACCGGTCGATCGCCCGGTACCGGTAGAGCAGCGGACACTGCTTGAAATCGGCTGCCCTCGACGGCGACAACGCGAGGGGTCGCCCGACGAGCCCCCGTGCACCCGTAGCCGTGCCTGACGGCGCAGTGCCGGGCGCTACCGTCTCTGCTGCCGACGTCTCTGCCCCCGACGTCTCTGCCGCTGACGTGACGGCTGCCGATGTGTTTGCCGCTGCCGTGGCGGCGTCGGCCGGACGGGCCGTGGCGTCGATGGTGTCGGTGGTGGACCCGGGGTACGCAGTCGTGCTCACATTTGGCAGGGTAAGTCGCGGCAGTGACACAACTGTTGCCCGACATGCGCAGGCTGATCTCGAAAAATTCTCATCGGTCACATGCGTCACATCAGTCTCGAGAGGAAACACACAATGGCGTCGAGTGGCGTGTTCGTCGAAGGCGATCGGGTCCAGCTCACCGATGCCAAGGGTCGCAAGTTCACGGTCAATCTCGAAGCGGGCAAGCAGTTTCACACCCATCGCGGCGCCATCGAACACGACGACCTCATCGGGTCACCGGAGGGAAGCATCGTCTCGGCGACCAGCGGCACCGAGTATCTGGCGCTGCGACCACTGCTCGTCGACTTCGTCCTGTCGATGCCGCGAGGTGCGCAGGTCATCTACCCCAAGGACTCCGCCCAGATCGTCACCGAGGGCGACATCTTCCCGGGCGCACGGGTTCTCGAGGCCGGCGCGGGCTCCGGCGCACTGACGTGTTCGCTGTTGCGTGCCGTCGGATCCGACGGTGAGGTCGTGTCGTATGAGATCCGTGAGGATCACGCCGACTACGCCAGACGCAACGTCGACACGTTCTTCGGCGGGGCCCCCGCCAACTGGTCGTTGATAGTCGCAGACCTCGCCGACGTCGACCGGACCGAGCGATTCGATCGCGTCATTCTCGACATGCTCGCACCGTGGGAGCCCCTCGATGTCGTTCGATCGGTGTTGAAACCAGGCGGGGTTTTGACGGTTTATGTGGCAACGGTCACTCAGTTGTCCCGTGTCGTGGAAGCGCTCCGCGAACAGGAGTGCTGGACCGAACCGCATGCGTGGGAATCGCTGGTGCGTGACTGGAGCGCGGTGGGACTCGCCGTGCGCCCGGAGCACAAAATGCAAGGACACACGGCGTTTCTGATCACTGCGCGACGCCTGGCCGACGGCGTGACGACCCTGCGTCCGCAGCGCCGCCCGACCAAAGGGTGAACAAAGCACCGTTCACCCGAATAAACATGGCGAATACGTTGCGAAGACGCACATTTAACATGCCGTCAACACCACGTATCGTGCGGTGCGCGGCGATATTTGCCGCCTCCCGGTAGCGTGGTGTTACGGCGCAACCCACTGGGGTCGTAGCCGGGGAGAGGAGTCAGCAATGACCGAATCTGATCGCCATGAAGCCTCCGGTGAGAATATGGCCAACGAATCCGAACGCCATGGCCTCCATTCGTCCGGGGAACAATTCACTCCTGCCTACACGCCTCCCTTGCGGGCGGACACCGACCGTCCGTCTTTCGGGCGACCGACGGATTCCTCGGAACTCCAGGACCGTGTCGACAACCTGACCGCGCGCAACGCCAAGCTCCTCGAGACGCTGAAAGAAGCACGGCAGCAGCTCGTTGCGCTCCGTGAGGAGGTCGACCGTCTCGGCCAGCCACCCAGTGGATACGGGGTGCTCCTCGAGATCTACCCGGACCAGACCGTCGACGTCTTCACGTCAGGTCGCAAGATGCGACTGACCTGCTCACCCAACATCGACCTCGACGCGCTGCGGAAGGGCCAGACCCTTCGCCTCAACGAGGCACTGACCATCGTCGAGGCGTGCGAGTTCGACTCGGTCGGCGAGATCAGCACCCTCCGTGAGGTTCTAGGCGACGGTCATCGCGCACTCGTCGTCGGACACGCCGACGAGGAGCGAGTCGTGTGGCTCGCCGAACCGCTTCTCGGCGAGGTCGACGGAGAAGACGGTCATCGGCGCAAACTGCGTCCCGGCGATTCGCTCCTCATCGACACCAAGGCCGGATTCGCGTTCGAGCGCGTGCCCAAGGCCGAGGTCGAGGATCTCGTGCTCGAAGAGGTGCCCGATGTCGGCTACGAGGACATCGGTGGTCTGGGTCGCCAGATCGAGCAGATCCGCGACGCCGTCGAGCTCCCGTTCCTACACAAGGACTTGTTCCGCGATTACGCGCTGCGTCCGCCCAAGGGCGTCCTGCTGTACGGGCCACCCGGATGCGGTAAGACGCTGATCGCCAAGGCCGTCGCCAACTCGTTGGCCAAGAAGATCGCGCTGGCACGCGGCGACAACGCGCAGGAAGCCAAGTCGTACTTCCTGAACATCAAGGGTCCCGAACTGCTGAACAAGTTCGTCGGCGAGACCGAGCGTCATATCCGACTGATCTTCCAGCGGGCGCGCGAGAAGGCATCGGAGGGCACGCCCGTCATCGTCTTCTTCGACGAGATGGATTCGATCTTCCGCACCCGCGGCTCCGGTGTCTCCTCCGACGTCGAGACAACGGTGGTTCCGCAGCTGCTCAGCGAGATCGACGGTGTCGAGGGGCTCGAGAACGTGATCGTGATCGGCGCCTCGAACCGCGAGGACATGATCGATCCGGCGATCCTGCGACCTGGCCGTCTCGACGTGAAGATCAAGATCGAGCGTCCCGATGCCGAATCGGCGATCGACATCTTCTCCAAGTACCTGGTCGAGGAACTGCCGGTCCATGCCGACGATCTCAACGAGTTCGGCGGCGACCGGACCGCATGTGTCAACGCCATGATCGAGAAGGTCGTCGAGCGGATGTACGCCGAGAGCGATGAGAATCGCTTCCTCGAGGTCACCTACGCCAACGGCGACAAGGAGATCATGTACTTCAAGGACTTCAACTCCGGCGCGATGATCCAGAATGTCGTTGACCGGGCGAAGAAGTACGCGATCAAGTCGCAGTTGGAGACCGGTGCACCCGGCCTGCGGGTCCAGCACCTGTTCGACTCGATCCTCGACGAGTTCGCCGAGAACGAGGACCTGCCGAACACCACCAACCCCGACGACTGGGCGCGTATCTCCGGCAAGAAGGGCGAGCGCATCGTCTACATCCGCACGCTGGTCACCGGAAAGAGTTCCGGCGCGAGCCGCGCGATCGACACGGAGACCAACACGGGTCAGTATCTGTAAGTCCTCCACCCACACAACTGCGGTCGACTCCTCTCGGGAGTCGACCGCAGTTGCGTGAGGAGCCCGCGGTTGTCAGGAAGGCATCGCGGGGGGCTCGCCCGTCGACGCCGGATAGCGCACGAGGCCGAGTTCGGCATCGTCGGTGAGCAGCGGGTGTCTGGGGAGCACCCGGGCGGTGTAGCCGAGCACCCCCGACCGGTACGGCGTGACCGCGGCCCGGTAGCGCGTTCGACCCGACGGGTCGGTCCCTTCGACAGGTTCCATCGGCGCGTGCACCGAGTCGTAGAGGTCGCCGTCGTCGGTCACGCGCCCGAGTACGGCCTGAACCGTCACCTCGTCCGGCGCGAGCTCACCGAGGGAGACGTGGGCGGTGAGGTCGAGTTCGTCGTCGGGTGTGGTCTCCTCATCGATCCCGGCGATCGCCACCGACTTCCACGACGACGAGAGTGTCGAGCGGTAGGCGGCGAGTGATCTGGCCTCCGCATAATCATCGGCACACGCCTCCTGATACGAGATCCCCGCAGGCACATAGAGTTTTAGCGTGTAGTCACGCACCATCCGCGACGCGAGCACCTTGGGGCCCAGGATCGCGAGCGTGTGCCGGACCATCTCCACCCACCGTGTGGGGACGCCGTCGTCACGCGAGTAGAAGAGTGGTACCACGGTTTCCTCGAGTAGCGAGTAGAGCGCCTCGGCCTCCAGGTCGTCGCGGCGGTTCTCGTCCCCGACACCCTCCGCGGACGGAATCGCCCAGCCGTTCTCACCATCGGCCATCTCGTCCCACCACCCGTCGAGGATCGACAGGTTCAAGCCGCCGTTGAGCGCCGACTTCATGCCCGACGTTCCGCACGCCTCCATCGGACGCACCGGGTTGTTGAGCCACACGTCGCAGCCCGCGTAGATGTGTCGCGCCATCGAGATGTCGTAGTCGGGCAGGAAGACGATGCGATCACGGAGTTCGGGATCCTCGGTGAATTTCACGATCTGCTGGATCAGTGCCTTGCCGCCGTCGTCTGCCGGATGTGCCTTACCGGCGACGACGAGCTGCACAGGCCGTTCCGGGTCGGTGAGGATCCGACGCATGCGGTCGGGATCGCGCAGCATCAGGGTGAGTCGTTTGTACGTCGCCGCGCGTCGGGCGAATCCGATCGTCAGCGAGTCGGGATCGAACAGGTCGGCGGTCCAACCGAGTTCGGCGTCGGTGAAGTCGCGGTCGCGGCCGCTGGCGTATGCGCGTCGACGCACCTCGTCGACGAGCCCGGCGCGCAGTTCCGAGCGAATTGCCCACAGGTCGGACGCGGGCATCGCCTCGTACACCGCGGGCGCTGCGTCCTCGTTGCCCGCGCTGAGGTCCTGCCAGCGCCGTGCGACCCACGTCGGACCGTGCACGCCGTTGGTGACGGCGCCGATCGGCACCTCGTCAGCGTCGAAGCCCGGCCACAGGTCGGCGAACATCTCGCGACTGACAGCGCCGTGGAGCTGCGAGACACCGTTGGACCGCTGGCCCAGTCGAAAACCCATGTGCGCCATGTTGAACACGCCTGGATCGGCCTCGTCGCCGAGTTCGAGCACCGTGGTCGACGACAATCCGGGAAGCAGATTCGACGAACCGTCGGGTCCCGGATCGAGGTAGAAGCGGACAAGGTCGTCCGGGAAGCGGTCGATTCCCGCGGGGACGGGTGTGTGCGTCGTGAAGATGGTCGACGCGCGGACGACGGACTCCGCGGAGTCGAAGTCGAGTCCCGATGCGTCGACGAGTTCGCGAATTCGCTCCACACCGAGGAAGCCGGCGTGACCCTCGTTCATGTGGAAGACCGTCGGCTGGGCGCGGTTCTCGATGCGGACATACTCTCGCAGTGCGCGGACCCCGCCGATACCGAGCAGGATCTCCTGCTTGATGCGGTGGTCCTGATCACCGCCGTAGAGGCGATCGGTGATGCCCCGCAACTCGTCGTCGTTCGCCGCGATATCGGAATCGAGCAGCAGCAACGGGATTCGTCCCACGGTGGCCACCCACACCTGGGCGTGCAGGGTCCGCCCGCCGGGCATCGAGATCTCGATGATGACCGGCTTGTCGGCGGCGTCGACGAGCAGGGTGAGCGGTAGTGCGCCGGGATCGTTGACCGGATACCGTTCGATCTGCCAGCCGTCGTGCGACAGGCTCTGTCGAAAGTATCCGCAGCGATAGAACAATCCGACCCCGATGAGCGGCAGACCGAGATCCGACGCCGCCTTGAGATGATCACCGGCGAGGATGCCGAGACCACCCGAGTAGATCGGCAGCACCTCCGAGATACCGAATTCCATGGAGAAGTAGGCGATTCCCTCCGGCATCGGATTGCCCGACGCGGCGTGGTCGCCGTACCACTGTGGCGCCGTGCAGTACTCGTCGAGGTCGGCGCGCAGCGCGGTGAGTCGGGCCAGGAATTCCGTATCGGTGGACAACTCGGCGAGTCGTTCCGGCGACACCTCGGCGAGCAACCGAAGGGGATCGCCGGTCGTCTCCCAGCGGTCGGGGTCGACGAGGGCGAACAGATCCTGGGTGGGCGCGTGCCACACCCAGCGCAGGTTGTGGGCGAGAACTGCGAGATCGGACAGGGGAGCGGGCAGCGGAACCCGAACGGTGAACCGGCGGAATGCTTTCACGTGTAGAAGGTCCCACAGGAGCGACGCCGGTGCGACCGCTGCGCGGTGGTGGGTCCGACCTTTCATCCGACCGACATCTAGTCTCAATACCATGCAGCGAATCATCGGCACCGAGGTCGAGTACGGGATCTCCGCACCCGGCGACCCGACCGCGAATCCGATCATGACGTCGACACAGGCGGTGCTCGCCTACGCGGCGGCGGCCGGGGTGCCGCGCGCCAAACGCACCCGCTGGGACTACGAGGTCGAATCACCCCTTCGCGATGCCCGCGGCTTCGACCTCGGTCGCGGCACAGGACCTGCGCCGATCATCGATGCCGACGAGATCGGTGCCGCCAACATGATCCTCACGAACGGCGCGCGTCTCTACGTCGATCACGCCCACCCCGAGTATTCGGCACCCGAGGTCACCGACCCCCTCGACGCCGTGATCTGGGACAAGGCAGGGGAGCGCGTGATGGAGGCCGCCGCCAGGCACGTCGCGAGCGTGCCCGGTGCACCACGCCTCCAGCTCTACAAGAACAACATCGACGGCAAGGGCGCGTCCTACGGCACGCACGAGAACTATCTGATGAGCCGCGACACCCCGTTCACCGCGGTCATCGGTGGCCTCACCACGTTCTTCGCCTCGCGTCAGATCATCACCGGATCGGGGCGCGTGGGCATCGGCCAGGCCGGCGACGAAGCCGGATACCAACTGTCGCAGCGGTCGGATTACATCGAGGTCGAGGTGGGACTCGAGACCACGCTCAAGCGCGGCATCATCAACACCCGCGACGAACCCCACGCCGATCCCGAGCGCTACCGCCGACTCCACGTGATCATCGGCGACGCCAACCTCGCCGAAACCGCCACCTACCTCAAGGTCGGCACGACCTCGCTTGTGCTCGATCTCATCGAGGCCGGCGTCGACTTCTCCGACATCGAGTTGGCACGTCCGGTGTCGGCCGTACATGCGATCAGCCACGATCCGACACTGCAGGCGACCGTCGCATTGACCGACGGTCGAGAGGTCACGGCACTCGCGCTGCAGCGCGAGTACCTCGAGCGCTGCGCGAAGTTCCACGAACGCGAGAACTCCGACGATGCGCGTGCCATGGATGTGCTCAGCACGTGGGCTGATGTCCTCGATCGTCTCGAGCGCGATCCGATGGAATGTGCAGACATCCTCGACTGGCCCGCCAAGCTACGCATCCTGGAGGGCTTCCGACAGCGCGAGGGACTCGGGTGGTCGGCCCCACGTCTCCAGCTTATCGACCTGCAGTACTCCGACGTGCGACTCGACAAGGGCCTCTACAACCGCCTGGTGGCACGCGGCTCGATGAAGCGGCTCGTCGACGAGGCAGACGTGACGCGCGCGATCACGGAGCCTCCCGAGAACACGCGCGCCTATTTCCGTGGCGAATGCCTGCGCCGTTTCGGCGCCGACGTGGCGGCCGCGAGCTGGGATTCGGTGATCTTCGACCTGGGCGGCGACTCGCTGGTGCGGATTCCGACCCTCGAACCCCTGCGGGGGAGCAGGGCACACGTCGGCAAACTCCTCGACTCGGTGCACTCCGCATCCGAGCTGGTCGATCAGCTCACCACCTGATCGGATCCCGACGCGACACGTGTTCAACCTCCTTTTCGCAGTCCGCACCGGTAGTGTGGGTTCACGAGCTGGATTTGTCTGCGCCGCACCGCGATGCAGCTGAACGCGACACGCGAGTCCGACGAACGTCGTCGCTGATGTGCACGAGCGGTGAGCAGCGACGCAGGCACGCGGAGCGTGAGGCTTCGTGACGAACAAGGGAGTGCAGATGGCGCAGGAACAGACCAAGCGCGGCGGTGGTGGCGACGACGACGAACTCGGCTCCGACGGCGGTGCGGGCCAGGAACGTCGAGAGAAGCTCGCCGAGGACACCGATGATCTGCTCGACGAGATCGATGATGTGCTCGAGGAGAATGCCGAAGACTTCGTGCGCGCGTACGTGCAGAAGGGCGGCCAGTGAGCGAGACGTTCAGTTCACTGTCCCCGTCCGGTCCCACAAGGAGTTCCCACCCCACATTCGGCGTCGACATCTCGTCGTTCACCGACTTCCTCCGGGTTCATGCCCCCGATCAGTTGCCGCAGGCACGGGCTGAGCGCATGGGCACCTTCACCTCGACCACCGACACCTCCGAGATCCCGCATGGCACGACGATCGTTGCGGTGAGCTTTCCCGGTGGTGTGGTGCTCGCGGGCGATCGACGCGCGACGATGGGCAACATCATCGCCACCCGCGACGTGCAGAAGGTCTACATCACCGACGAGTACTCGGCCGCCGGGATCGCAGGCACCGCAGGCATCGCGATCGAGATGGTCAGACTGTTCACGGTCGAACTCGAGCACTACGAGAAGATCGAGGGAGTTCCACTCACACTCGACGGCAAGGTCAGCAGGCTGGCCTCGATGGTGCGCGGCAATCTTGGTGCTGCGATGCAGGGGTTGGCCGCCATCCCGCTGCTCGTCGGCTACGACATCGACCACGACAGTCCGACCGAGCGTGGCCGCATCTTCTCCTTCGATGTGGCCGGTGACCGGCACGAGGAGTTCGGCGGCTACCAGGCGATCGGCTCGGGCTCGGTGTTCGCCAAGTCGTCGCTGAAGAAGCTCTACCGCTCGGATCTCGACGCCGATTCGGCTCTGGCGATCGCCGTCGAATCCCTCTACGACGCCGCCGACGACGATTCGGCGACCGGCGGTCCGGACATCGTCCGCAAGATCTTCCCGACAGCGGTCATCGTGAGCGCGGAGGGCGCGCGGGAAGTGGCCCCCGCTGACATCGAGACGGCAGCACGCGCGATCATCGAGCGTCGTGCAGCTGAGCATGAGGAGGCACCGCGATGACCTTCCCGTACTACGCAAGTGCCGAGCAGATCATGCGCGATCGCTCGGAACTCGCGCGCAAGGGAATCGCTCGTGGTCGCAGTGTGGTGATCCTGACCTACGCCGACGGCGTGCTGTTCGTCGCGGAGAACCCGTCGAACACGCTACGGAAGACGAGTGAGATCTACGATCGGATCGGGTTCGCAGCCGTCGGCAAGTACAACGAGTTCGAAAGCCTGCGCAAGGCGGGTATCCAGCTCGCCGACATGCGCGGCTACTCCTACGACCGCGCAGACGTGTCCGCACTGTCGTTGGCCAACACCTATGCGAACGCCCTGGGTTCGGTGTTCACCGAGCAGGCAAAACCGTACGAGGTCGAGTTGTGTGTGGCCGAGGTGGCCCGCTACGGCAAGCCGAAGCCGTCGCAACTGTTCCGGATCAGCTACGACGGGTCCATCGCGGACGAGACACGCTTCATCGTCATGGGTGGTGCGACGGACGCCATCTCCGCGGCGCTCAAGGACAGCTACGAACCGGATCTTCCGCTCGCAGATGCTCTGAAGATCGCTGTGGAGGCGTTGTCGGCACCGACCGAGGGCACAAACGGATCGCCAACGGCGCCACGCGAACTCAACCCCGGCGATCTCGAAGTGGCAATCCTCGACCGCAATCGCCCACGTCGTGCGTTCCGACGGTTGACCGCCGCATCCGTCGCCGACCTGCTGCCGGCACCCGCTGGCGAGTCGACCGCCTCCACCAACGGGGGAGACGAGGGCAGCGACGCCTCCACGGATTCGAGCGCGTCCTGATCGCGCAACCGGTCTGCGTCGGACTCCGCGGGTAGGGTTGAGGAGTGCAACGTCGAATCATGGGCATCGAGACTGAATTCGGTGTCACCTGCACCTTCCACGGCCACCGCCGACTGAGTCCCGACGAGGTCGCCCGATACCTGTTCCGCCGGGTCGTGTCGTGGGGGCGCTCATCGAATGTGTTCCTCCAGAACGGAGCGCGGCTCTACCTCGACGTAGGGTCGCATCCGGAGTACGCGACTGCCGAGTGCGACAGTCTCATCCAGCTCATCAACCACGATCGCGCGGGAGAGCTGGTGCTCGAGGACCTTCTCGTCGACGCCGAACAGCGCCTCGCCGACGAGGGCATCGGCGGCGACATCTACCTGTTCAAGAACAACACCGACTCTGCGGGCAACTCCTACGGGTGTCACGAGAACTATCTCGTGGTCCGGGCGGGCGAGTTCTCGCGGATCTCCGACGTCTTGCTGCCGTTCCTGGTCACACGACAGTTGATCTGCGGCGCCGGAAAGGTTCTCGCCACGCCGAAGGCGGCGACGTTCTGCCTCTCCCAGCGCGCGGAGCACATCTGGGAGGGTGTGTCGTCCGCGACGACCCGCTCCCGCCCCATCATCAACACCCGCGACGAACCGCACGCCGATGCCGAGAAGTACCGACGACTGCACGTCATCGTCGGCGACTCCAACATGTCGGAGATGACGACGCTCCTCAAAGTCGGGTCGGCAGCGCTCGTCCTGGAGATGATCGAGGCCGGTGTCGCGTTCCGCGACTTCGCGCTCGACAATCCGATCCGGGCGATCCGTGAGGTCAGCCACGACCCCACGGGCCGACGCCCGGTCCGCCTCGCGGGCGGTCGTCAGGCCACGGCGCTGGAGATCCAGCGTGAATATCACGCGCGAGCCGTGGAGCATCTGGTCAATCGCGCGCCCGACCCCGAGATGGACATGGTGGTCGATCTGTGGGGGCGCATGCTGGACGCCGTCGAGAGCGACGATTTCTCCAAGGTCGACACCGAGATCGACTGGGTCATCAAGCGCAAGCTGTTCCAGCGCTATCAGGACAAGTATTCGATGGAATTGTCGGACCCGAAGATCGCGCAGCTCGACCTCGCCTACCACGACATCAAGCGCGGGCGCGGCGTGTTCGACCTGCTGTCGCGCAAGGGACTCGTCACCCGCGCGACGACGGATGAGGCGATCAAGACCGCGGTCAACGAGCCTCCCCAGACGACGCGGGCCAAGCTGCGCGGTGATTTCATCTCGGCTGCGCAGAAGGCCGGCCGCGACTTCACCGTCGACTGGGTGCATCTGAAGCTCAACGACCAGGCCCAGCGCACGGTGTTGTGCAAGGACCCCTTCCGCAGCGTCGACGAGCGCGTCGATCGCTTGATCGCGTCCATGTAGTCGTAAGCTGCAGGGCGTGGTTACGTCGAAAGTCGAGCGTCAGATCAACCTCGTGATCTGTCTGCTCTCGACCAAGCAGTACGTCACCGCCGAGTACATCCGCCGCAACGTGTTCGGCTACCAGGACCAGGACCGTTCGGCCGAGGCCTTCAACCGGATGTTCGAGCGTGACAAGAACGATCTGCGCGATCTCGGTGTGCCGCTGGTGACCGGTCCGTCGCCGGAAAGCGGCGTCGAGGGGTACCGCATCGATCCCGAGACGTATTCGTTGCCCGACATCACGCTCGACCGGGAGGAGGCTGCGGCGATTGCGATGGCCGCAGCTCTCTGGGACAACTCCGATGTCTCGACCATCTCACAGACGGCCGTTCTCAAACTCCAGGCGGCTGGGATCGATGTCCGTGCCGACGACGAGATCGGTGTGGCAGCGGTTTCTCAGCGTTCACTGGGCGGCGAGCACTCGCTTGCTCCGACGCTGGCGGCCATCGACGCCGGGCAGGCCATCACATTCACCTACCGGGCGGGTTCGACGTCGTCCGGCGAGACCCGCACACTCGAGCCGTGGGGTGTGGTGACACACCGGGGTCGGTGGTATGTCGTGGGCCATGATCGCGACCGCGACGCGACGCGCACGTTCAGGCTCAGCCGGATCAGCGATGTCGCGACCGCTGGTCCGGTCGGCGCAGTGCACCGACCCGACCACACCGACCTGCAGCAGATCGTGGCCGATGCCGTCGACGCCGCGTCGGGTTCGGACGGCCGGGCTGCACGCGTCTGGGTCGCGCAGGGCCGCGCAGCGGGCCTCCGACGTCTCGCTTCGTCGACCACGCCGGCCGTCTTCGACGGCGAGCCGGGCGACGACCTCGTCATCGACATCAGATCGCTGGGCACACTGGCGAGGATGATCCTGGGCGCGGGCCCCGACGCCGTTGTTAGGGAGCCGACGGAGTTGCGCGACCTCGTGGTGGCGGGGCTCGACCGGATCGTCGGGGTGAACGCCTCATGACGAGTGCGCAATCGCGCCGGTTGAATCGACTGCTTGCGCTGGTCCCGTACTTCTCCTCCCGCGGTGGCATCTCGGTGGCACAGGCTGCCGGGGACCTCGGCGTAACCGAGACCCAACTCCGCAAAGACCTCGAGCAACTGTTCGTGTGCGGTCTGCCGGGGTATTACCCCGACGATCTGATCGAGCTCGAGTTCTACGAGGGCTATGTCAACGTCGGGTTCACCGCAGGGATGGATCGTCCGCTGAGATTGACGGGTGCCGAGGCGAGCGTGCTGCTGGTCGCGCTTCAAGCGCTGGTCGACATGGCTGGTGTCCTCGACCATCAGGCTGCGCGGCGCGCGATCGCCAAGATCGAACAGGCCGTCGGCAAGTCGCTTCCGGCCGTCGCAACGGTGACCGATGACGATGACGCTGAGGAGAATCCGACATATGCCGCGGTACGCACCGCTGTCGCACAGAAGCGAGCACTCGACCTGACGTACTACTCCGCTACCCGTGACACGGTCAGCGAGCGAGTGGTCGACCCGATCCGCCTGCAGGGACTGAACTCCAACACCTACCTCGAGGCGTGGTGTCGAGGCAGCGAGGGTGTGCGTCTGTTCCGGTTCGACCGGATCGAGGCCGCGCAGCTGCGCGACGAACCGTCGACACCACCGGTCTCCGCGGAGGTGACGCAGCAGTCGGCGGTACTCGGTGACCATCCCGACCATCGGTCGGTCGATATCGACATCGATCCCGAGCAGGCGTGGGTACTCGACTACTACCGGATCGAGCAGCTCGACGACGTGTCCGCCGACCGCAACCCAACCGCACCGGTCAGGGGTCGCCTCGCATACGGCTCGCCCGAGTGGCTGACCCGGTTCCTCCTGGGATTCGGCGGTACTGTGCGCGCCGTCGGGGATGAACGGGTCGACGACGCGGTGACCGGCGCCGCGCAGGCAGCCCTCGCGCGGTACCGGTGAGCCTGCAGCCGCCGAGACCTGCGGGGTCCGCTGACACGCCACGATCCGGCAGGCTCATCACTGCGAGGGTAGGGTGCGTCGGGGGCCGGATCTCGGAGCTCGCCCTGGGCTGGCATCGCGGTACGATGGCTGAGAATACAAGCGGAAGGTTGTTCTGATGGGTGCAATGTCGTGGTGGCACTGGCTGATCGTGCTGGTGGTGGTGCTGCTGCTGTTCGGCTCCAAGAAGCTTCCCGATGCGGCGCGTGGTCTCGGTCAGTCGCTGCGTATCTTCAAGAGCGAAGTCCAGGAGATGCAGCGCGACGGCGACAACACGGCGCCCGCCGCTCCGGAGTCGCCCGACGAGGCTACGCCCCAACGCGAGCTGCCCCGGTCGGAGACTGGGACCACCGATACCGGTACCGCCGCAACGCAACCCACCCCGGATCAGACCAAGAAGTCGGCGTAGCCGCGTACCGGGACACCTGAGTGCGGATTCCATTCGACCCGAGGTACCGCAAGCGCAAACTCAACCCCGACGGCACGATGCCGTTGGTGGAGCATCTGTTCGAGCTGCGTACCCGTCTGCTCATCTCGATGGCCGCGATCGTCGTCACGACGATCCTCGGCTTCGTCTGGTACTCCTACGGGATCTTCGGACTGCCCACCCTCGGTGATCTGCTCCGCGAGCCGTACTGTTCGCTGCCCGCGTCCTCGCGAGCCACGTTGACCGCGGACGACTCGTGCCGGTTGCTCGCGACAGGCCCGTTCGACCAGTTCATGCTGCGGCTCAAGGTCGCGCTGACCGCGGGAGTCGTGCTGGCTTGCCCGGTGTGGCTCTACCAGATCTGGCAGTTCGTCACTCCGGGTCTGCTCGACAAGGAACGTAAGTACGCGATCTCGTTCGTGTCGGCGGCCGCTGTGCTGTTCGTGGCGGGCGCCGTACTCGCATACCTCGTGGTCGCGAAAGCCTTCCACTTCTTGCTGACTGTCGGAAACAACGTGCAGGTCACAGCGTTGGCAGGCGACCAGTACTTCGGCTTCATGATCCATCTGCTGATCATCTTCGGGGTGAGCTTCGAGTTGCCTCTGCTCATCGTCGCCCTGAACACCGTTGGCGTGCTGCGTTATCCGCGGCTCAAGGCCTGGCGTCGCGGGTTGATCTTCGCACTGTTCGTGTTCGCTGCCGTCGTGACTCCCGGTCAGGATCCGTTCACCATGCTCGCCCTTGCGTTGGCCCTTACCGTGCTGCTCGAGGTGGCCATCCAGTTCTCCAGGATCAACGACCGCCGACGTGCACGCAACGAGCCCGATTGGGCGTCCATCCCCGACGATCAGGCCAGCCCGCTGCCGGACGTGTCGCCGCGTCCCCGGCCGTCATCGGTCGCCGGGGCGTCGCCGGTGGCCACCGTGCCGGCGACGGGTCGTACCTCGGTACGCGACGCATCGACCTTCGACGACGTCCTCTGACCGTGATGTCCGCTGAGCACACGGAGTTCGACCGCTTCGCGGAAGGACTGTCGTTCCATCTCGACGACTTCCAACGTGTGGCCTGCCACGCGCTCGAGGACGGGCGCGGCGTCCTGGTGTGTGCACCGACCGGCGCCGGCAAGACGATCGTCGGCGAGTTCGCGGTGCACCTGGCCCTGGCCGGCGGAACCAAGTGCTTCTACACGACGCCGATCAAGGCACTGAGCAACCAGAAGTACGCCGATCTCGTTGCGGTGCACGGCAAGCAAGCGGTCGGGCTCCTGACCGGCGACAGCTCGATCAATTCCGACGCTCCTGTGGTCGTGATGACCACGGAAGTGGTCCGCAATATGATCTACGCCAATTCGCCGGCACTGCAAGGCCTGTCGCACGTCGTGATGGACGAGGTCCACTTCCTCGCGGATCGCTTCCGGGGCGCGGTGTGGGAAGAGGTGATCCTGGGTCTAGACCCGTCGGTGCGCGTGGTGAGCCTGTCGGCGACTGTCAGCAACGCCGAGGAGTTCGGTGACTGGATTCAGACGGTCCGGGGCGAGGTCACGGTCATCGTCGACGAGCACCGGCCGGTTCCGCTCCAACAGCACATGCTCGTCGGCTCGCAGATGTTCGATCTGTTCGACCCGCACTGGCAGGGCGGAGGCAAACCGCAGGTCAACCCCGAGCTCAAACGCTACATCCGGCACAGGATGTTGCTCGCCGACGAGCGGGAGGGTGCTCGTGGACGTGACCGGCGATCAGGGCGGGGCCGAACACGGTCGCCGGCGCGGGGTCGTGGACCGGGAGCACTGGCACGCCCGCAGCTCGTCGCCCGTCTCGACCGCGAGGGGTTGCTGCCGGCGATCGGTTTCATCTTCTCCCGCGTCGGATGCGATGCCGCGTTGGCGCAGTGTCTTCGATCAGGGTTGACGCTGCTGACCCCTGAGGAGTCAAGCGCGGTCGACGAGGTCGTCGACCGCCACATCACCGAGATCGCGCCGGGAGATGCCGACGTGCTCGGAGTCGACGAGTGGCGGGCGGGTCTGCGCCGTGGGTTCGCCGCGCACCACGCAGGCCTTCTCCCAACCTTCCGGCACACGGTGGAAGAGCTCTTCGTCAAGGGCCTGGTGCGGATGGTGTTCGCGACCGAGACACTCGCTCTGGGCATCAACATGCCTGCGCGATCGGTCGTGCTCGAGCGCTTGGTCAAGTTCAACGGCGAATCGCACGTCGACCTGACACCGGGGGAGTTCACCCAGCTGACCGGTCGCGCGGGACGTCGAGGAATCGACGTCGAGGGGCACGCCGTCGTGGTGTGGACGCCGGAGCTCGTACCCGAGCAGGTCGCCGGCCTGGCGGGGGCGCGGACCTTCCCCCTGCGCAGTTCCTTCGCGCCCGAGTACAACATGGCGGTCAACCTGATCGGTCGGCGGGGACTCGCCGGATCGCGTGAGCTGCTGAACCGGTCGTTCGCACAGTTCCAGGCCGACCGCTCCGTCGTCGGACAGTCCCGCAAGGTCGACGACATGTACCGCAGGTTGCGCAAACTCGATGTCGAACTCGCGGGCGCGGCGACGAAACGGGGGATCGAGCCGGGCAGTATCACCGGACTCGACGACGACAGCACCGACGCCGACCCCCGGGATCCGTATCGCGGCTTCCTCGGTTACGTGACGCTTCGTGAGGAGATCCGCAGGCGAGAACGTGACCTCAAGTTCCGCAGCCGCGTCGCCTCCCAGGAGTCGACGGTCGCCGACCTCGCTGCGCTCAAGCGCGGACATGTCATCGGCGTGCCGGGCGGCCGCCATCGCGGACTCGCGGTCGTGCTGGAACCGGCGACCCAGTCGGCCGACCCCAAACCGCTGGTACTCAGCGAGGACGCCTGGTGCGGTCGAGTGGGTACGCGCGATTTCGTCAATCCGCCCGAGGTCCTCGGTCACATGAGGTTGCCCAAGAATCCCGATCGCCGGACGGGACGTGGTCGGCGCGACCTGGCATCGGCGCTGCGGTCGACCGGCATCGAAATGCCGCGCGGTCGACAGAAGAAGAGAGCGTTGGCCGCCGACGACACCGAGTTGGCTCGTCTGCGCCACGAACTGCGCGCACACCCTGCGCACCAGATCGCCAACGGTGACGACCTGTTCCGACTCGCCGAGCAACGTAATCGACTGATCCGTGAGATCGTCTCGGCCGAACGCGCGATCGACGAGCGCACGTCGACGCTCGGCGTGACCTTCGACAGGATCGTGGGCGTGCTGATGGAGTTCGGTTACCTCGAGAAGGTTCGTAACGAGGTCGAGGTCACGCCGACCGGGCACCTCCTCAGTCGTATTTACAGCGAGAGTGACCTGCTGGTGACGGAGTGCATCCGCGCCGGGATCTGGGACACGCTCGGGCCGGCAGAGCTCTCGGCCGTCGTCGCCGCGATGGTCTTCGAGTCGCGACGCGACAGCCACGCGGGCGCCGATGCCATGCCGGGCAACACGGCGTTGCGCACTGCGATCGCCGAAACCGTCGACATCTGGCATCAGGTCACCGATGTGGAACGCCGACACGGTGTGTCGCCGACACGCGAACCGGACACCGGGTTCTCGATCGCGGTCTCGCTCTGGGCTTCAGGACGGTCACTCACGGAATCGCTGGCTGCTGCGGGGGAACGCGGCCAATTGCTCTCACCCGGTGACTTCGTACGTTGGAACCGGCAGGTCGTCGACCTGCTGGAACAGATTCGACTAGGCGTCGGCGACGACGCGCCGCTCGCTCGCTCGGCTCGCTCGGCGGTAGGCGCAATCCGTCGCGGTGTGGTGGCCGCGGAGCTCGGCTGAGGTCACAGGGAACTCGCTGCCACAGGCTGTACCGCCTGAACGACCACGAGGATCCGCTGCGGTAACCTTCACTTCGCATAAGGGTCGGCGGCGACGTCACGGGAGACATACGTCAGGCCGCGGAACCGGATCGTTCGACATGCCCACCGGCACCACTGCCGGCTGATCGGAAGAGAGACGTATGAGCCAGCCGTACGAGCCCGAAACTCCAGGCGACAAGTCCCCGGCCGACAGCCAGTCACATCAGGGTGGTCACCCCGGTGAGCAGCAGCCCGGTCAGGGTCAGCCCGGCCAGGGCCAGGCTCCGCAGTACGGTCAGCCCCAGTACGGTCAGCCGCAGTACGGGCAGGGTCAGCCTCCGCAGTACGGTCAGCCGCAGTATGGGCAGGGTCAGCCTCCCCAGTACGGGCAGCCCCAGTACGGTCAGCCCCAGTACGGACAGGGCCAGCCTCCCCAATACGGGCAACCCCAGTACGGTCAGCCGCAGTACGGGCAGGGCCAGCCTCCCCAGTACGGGCAGCCCCAGTACGGACAGGGCCAGGCTCCCCAGTACGGGCAGCCCCAGTACGGGCAGCCCCAGTACGGTCAGCCCCAGTACGGACAGGATCAGTCCCCCCAGTACGGCCAGCCGGTCTCCCAGGGTGAAGCGGCAACGCAGCCGGGTCAGGTCGGTCAGCCAGGCCAGCCCGGCGATCAGTTCTCTTCGATGACAGTCAAGTCCGGTTCCTCGAAGCGCACGCGGACGGCGATATTCGGGGGCATCGGAGCTCTCGTCGTCATCGCTGCGATCATCCTGATCACGGCATTCGCATGGCCCGGTTGGGCGCCGAAGTCATTGGACCAGAACGCGGTACAGGACGGCGTCAAGCAGGTTCTGACGAAGGACTACCAGGCGACCAACGTCACGGACGTGTCGTGCCCGTCGGGACAGAGCGTCGAGAAGGGCCACTCGTTCACCTGCACGGCAATGGTCGGCGGGCAGAAGCAGCAGGTGAAGGTGACAATCCTCGATGACGACGGCAAGTACGAGGTCTCACGCCCCACGAGCTGATCAGCGCACGCGCAACTCCCAGCCGAGTGCATCGGCGAGCCTGCCGACCGACGCTCCTATGCGCAACTCTTCGATCAGGTTCGCAAGCCTGTCGGGATCCGCTGGTGCACTCGGCAGATGGTCGTCCGGTCGGCTCTCGACGGTCGGCGCGTCGGTCCGTACCGTCACGACGGTGCGAGCGGCGCGCAGATACCCGGTGGAATCGCGAAGTGATGAGCGCACCCGCGGCGTGAGAGTGCTCGACGTGTCGAGCGCCGCCTCCTCCAGCGCGTCGAGGTCGCCGTACGCGGTGATCAGCTTCGCCGCGGTCTTCTCGCCGATTCCCGGTACTCCGGGCAGGCCGTCGGACGGGTCGCCGCGCAGCATGGACATTTCCGCGTACGCGGTTCCCGCGCGTTCGACCGGTACCCCGTAACGGTCGGCGACCTCGGTCGGTCCCATCAATTCCGCCTTGGCCAATCCGCGTCCCACGTAGAGGACTCGGACAGGCACGGGATCGTCGGCGACCACCTGCAATAGGTCGCGATCGCCACTGACGACAATCACCTCGTCCTCGGACTCAGCGGCGGCGAGCGTCCCGATCACATCGTCCGCCTCGCACCCTGTCGCACCCGAGGTCGTTAGGCCCGCGGCGGCGAGCACGTCGAGGATCATGGCAACCTGCGGGGTGAGGGTGTCGGGAACCTCCTCGACATCCACGTCTTCCGCGTCGTCGGTGCCCGTGTGTGGTACCTCCTGCGCCACCCGATGTGCCTTGTAGGACGGCAACAGCTCCGTCCGGAACGTCGGTCGCCAGTCGAGGTCGAGGCACACGACGAGTCGAGTCGGCTGATGTGCTGCGACAAGTGAGGCGATCGTGTCGACGAAGCCTCGGACCGCGTTGACCGGCCGCCCATCGGCTGCGGTCAGTTTCTCGGGCAGCGCGTGAAACGAGCGGAACCACAGGCTTGCGCCGTCGAGCAGCATTACAGATCCGGCCATGTCCCAACTCTGCCATCCGCGTAGGCTTCGACTCGTGACCGCCACTGCAGAAGAGCGTTTCGACGCGGAAGTCTATCGGCGCCGTCTCGCGCGCGCCGCTGTGCTGACCGGTAAGGCAGGGCTCGACGCGCTCATCGTCGCTCCGGGACCGGACCTGCGCTACCTGACAGGTTCGCGCGCCGACACGTTCGAACGTCTCACCGCTCTGGTCATCCCCGCTGCAGGCACAGCTCGGCTCGTGATCGCACGTCTCGAACTCGCTTCCGTCCGCGATTCCGCAATCGGTGAACTCGACGTCGACGTCGTCGACTGGGTCGATGGCGACGACGCCCACGCTCTTGCGCTCGAGGGGTTGCCGACGCCATCGGCGGTCGCGGTGTCCGAATCGATGCCCGCCCTGCACCTGGTGCCGATCGCCGATCGGTTGGGAGCCACACCGACATTGGCCACCCCGGTCCTGCGCCAGCTGCGAATGATCAAGGACGACAACGAGATCGCAGCCTTGAGGCGAGCCGGCGCCGCGATCGACCGCGTGCATGCACGGATGGGCGAGTGGTTACGCCCGGGACGTACCGAGGCCGACGTCGCCGCAGACATCGCCGAGGCCATCGTCGCGGAGGGCCATACCGAGCCGGAGTTCATCATCGTCGGGTCGGGTCCGAACGGCGCCGACCCCCATCATGAGCAGTCGGATCGGGTGATCGAAGCCGATGACATCGTCGTGATCGACATCGGCGGCCCGGTCGAACCGGGCTACAACTCCGACTCCACCCGCACCTACTGTTTCGGGCCGCCGTCCGATGACACCGCACGTGCCTATGCCGCACTCGAACTCGCCCAGCGCACAGCGGTCGCCGCGGTGCGGCCCGGCGTGACAGCCGAGGAGGTCGATGCCGCTGCCCGTGACGTTCTCGTCGACGCCGGATTCGGTGAGAACTTCATCCACCGAACCGGCCACGGCATCGGATTGTCGGTTCACGAGGAGCCGTACATCGTGAGCGGCAACGGCCTCGTACTCGAAGCGGGCATGGCGTTCTCGATCGAGCCCGGCGTGTATTTCCCCGGACGCTGGGGCGCGCGCATCGAGGACATCGTGATCGTGACCGACGACGGTTGCGAGCCCGTCAATGTGCGCCCCCACGAATTGCTGGTGCTCTGAACCGATCCGAATGCGGTCCGGTGAACTGACGCGTCCCGCCGGCTCAACCGTCGAGCAGTGAATGTGAACCGAGCACGCGGCGCACGTCGATCTCGATGACGACCCGCTCCGGATTCGGCTTCGGCTCCCGATACCGCTCGGCGTAGCGTCGTTCGGCCTCTCCGACGTGACCGCGGTCCCGATACACCGTCGCCGGTCCCTCGAGCGTCAACCATCGCGGACCGTCGACGTTGGTCACCGAGGCGTAGCCGGCCCGCTCGCAGTTGCGGACTTTCTGGGAGCCGGAGCGCGTGATGACGCGAGCTATCCCGCTGGCGGGATCGTAGGTGAATCCGACGGCGACGACGTGCGGGGTGCCGTCGGGTCTCAGAGTCGCGAGTGTCGCGAGGTGTCGTTCGCCCAGGAACTCGAGCGCTGCAGGACCGAGGTCGTCGGGAGTACGCGGCATGTGGGCAACGATAGTCACCGCCGTGATTCGGCCGGACACCGATGTCGGTGCCGCGGCCACCGGTGGAATACTTCGTGTCATGGCGCGCAACAACGCACACGACGTTCCCGGGACGGTTGTCCTCTTCGGTGGACGGAGCGAAATCGGCATCGCCCTCGCTAGGCGACTCGTCGGCGGCCGCACTGTGGTCCTCGCGGCGCGCAGATCCGCCGACCTCCACGACGAGACGGCCGCGATGCGCGCAGCAGGCGCAGTCGACGTCGTGACGCTCGAGTTCGATGCCGACGCGACCGACACCCATCCCGCGCTCATCGAGACCATCACCGCGGAGCACGGGCCGGTGGCCATTGCGATCGTCGCGTTCGGCATCCTCGGTGACCAACACCGCGCCGAGGTCGACGCGGCACATGCACTCGCGATCGCCGAGACGGACTACGTCGGCCAGATCAGTGTGTTGACGCCCCTGGCCAACGCGCTGCGCAGTCAGGGGTCGGGAACGATGATCGTCTTCTCGTCGATCGCGGGCGTGCGGGTACGGCGCGGCAACTATGTGTACGGGTCGGCGAAGGCGGGACTCGACGGCTTCGCCAGCGGCCTGTCCGACGCGCTATACGGATCCGGTGTCCGCCTGCTGCTCGCACGTCCGGGATTCGTCATCGGCAACATGACCGCGGAGCTCATGGCAGCCGGCACCAAACCCGCACCGATGTCGGTCGATGCCGACCAGGTCGCTGACGCGGTGGCGCAGGCGTACCGCCGCGGGCGCTGGGAGGTGTGGATCCCCGCGCCACTGCGTCTCGTCGGATTCGCGATGCGCTTCGTGCCACGTGCGATCTGGCGCAGGTTGCCCCGATGACAACTGCCTCCGCCGAGGTGGATTCCGCACCGCAGTTCGTCGTCGTCGGTATCGGAGCCGACGGATGGACCGGGCTGACCGACCGGGCGCGTGACGAATTGCGAACTGCGACCGTGGTGTACGGCTCCTCTCGCCAGCTCGACCTCCTTCCCGGACTCGACGCCACCACTGTGGCATGGCAATCCCCGATGTCCGATCATCTCGGTGCGGTGCTGTCGGCCGCAGTACCCCGCGTCGTGCACATCCTCGCGAGTGGGGATCCGATGTTCCACGGCGTCGGATCGACAATCGTGAAAGCCGTGGGGCGCAGCAGAGTCCGCGTGCTTCCTGCGGTGTCGTCCGCGAGTCTGGCGTGCGCAGAGCTCGGCTGGGACCTATCGAGAACACAAGTGGTCAGCACGCTGCGCGCCGACGCCGAAGCCGTGGTTCCCACTCTCACCGACGGACGACGACTCCTGGTGCTCAGTCGGGGCGCCGCCACACCGTCCGAGATCGCAGATGTGCTCGTACGCACCGGGTTCGGGTGGTCGACGATGACCATTCTCGAACAGCTCGGCGGTCCGCGGCAACGCATCGTCGACTGTCTTGCACGGTCGTACAGACCACAGTCGCACGATGCGCTCAACATCGTCGCGATCGACTGCGTCGGTCCGCGCTCGACACGGGCGCCGGGACTGCCCGACGACGAGTACGAGCACGACGGGCAGCTCACCAAGGCTGCGGCGCGTGCGCTGACCGTCGCGGCCCTGGCGCCGGGCGGGCAGGCGTTGCTGTGGGATGTCGGCTCCGGGTCGGGGAGTGTCGCGATCGAATGGTTGCGCGCGGACCCGGACGGGACTGCGATCGCATTCGAACGCGACGCCACCCGTGCCGAACGGATCATGCGCAACGCCCGCCGTCACGGTGTGCGAGCCGCACTGACCGTCGCGGGCGCGGCGCCGGCGGCGCTGACCGTCGCGCCCGATCCCGATGCCGTATTCATCGGTGGTGGTCTCGACGAGTCGGTCATGGACATCGTGTGGCGCGCGCTGCTGCCGGGAGGCCGACTGGTCGCCAATGCCGTCACGATCGAGACACAGGCGGTGCTCGCCGACTGGCACCGTCGCGTCGGGGGCACGCTCCGGCGGCTGTCGATCGAGACCGTGGAGCCGCTGGGTTCGATGACCACGTGGCGCCCGGCATTGCCCCTCGTGCAGTGGGTCGTCACGCGAGAGCTCGACGAGCCATGACCGTCTACTTCGTCGGCTCGGGGCCGGGCGCACCAGACCTCATCACCCTGCGCGGCGCGCGAATCCTCGGGCAGTGCGCCACCTGCCTCTACGCCGGCTCGCTGGTCCCGCGAGAGCTTCTCGAACTCTGCCCGCCCGGGGCGACGCTGATCGACACGGCGCGCATGCCGCTCACCGAGATCGTCGGATACATGGTCGATGCGCACGCCTCCGGCGGCGATGTGGCTCGTCTTCATTCCGGCGACATCTCGCTCTACTCGGCGTTCACCGAACAGCACCGCGAACTCACACGTCTGGGCATCGACGTCGAGATCGTGCCGGGTGTACCGGCTTTCGCGGCAGCCGCCGCCGCGCTCGGCGCGGAGCTCACCGTCCCGGCTGTCGGGCAGAGTCTTCTGATCACGCGCGTGTCGACACTGTCGACTGACATGCCGGACGGCGAGGAACTCGACCGTCTGGCACAGACCGGCGTGACCCTGGCGCTCCATCTCGCCGCGCACCGGGCAACCCAGATCGTTGCGACCCTCGTTCCGCACTACGGGTCGCAGTGCCCCACGGCGACAGTGGCTTTCGCATCGCGTGACGACGAAGTCGTGCTCAGGTGTCCGCTGTCGGAGCTCGCACAACAACTCGCCGATCACGGCATCCGCCGTACCGCGGTCATCTTCGTCGGCCGGGTACTCGATCCGACGTCGGCCGCGACACCCAGCGACAGCTACCTCTATTCGCAGGCCCGCATGACCAAACTGCGCGATGTCGGTCATGCTGACGGCCACCACGGTCGAGACGGTGGTGGCGGCCGGGATCGGTTGGCATGACCGACGGTCCCGCCGTCCTGATACTCGGGGGCACCGGAGAGGCCCGCGAACTCGCAGCGATGCTTCACGCCGAGGGCATTCCGGCCGTCAGTTCCCTTGCAGGCCGGGTGAGTAGACCACGACTACCCGAGGGTGCGGTGCGGGTCGGTGGATTCGGGGGAGCGGCCGGACTACGACAATGGCTACGCGACAACGGAATTCGGGTCGTCATCGACGCGACCCACCCCTTCGCGAGCGGAATCAGCGCCAACGCGGCGGCCGCCACTCGAGCGGGCGGCCCACCGTTGTTGCGTCTGTGCCGCGCGCCGTGGTCGCCGGGTGTCGACGACGCGTGGTTCCGGTTCACACACATTGCCGATGCCGCGCGGCATCTCGACGGTCGACGGGCCCGCGTGTTCCTGACCACCGGGAGACAGGATGTCGACGTCTTCGCCGACATCTCGTCGGCATGGTTCCTCATTCGCGTCGTCGATCCACCGCGGACCCGTATGCCTCCCGCGCACACCATCCTGCGGTCCCGCGGACCCTACCGTCTCGCCGACGAATTGGACCTGATGCGCGAACACCGGATCGACGTACTCGTGACGAAGAACAGCGGCGGCGACATGACACGCGCAAAGCTTGATGCGGCAAGAGAACTCGGCATCGAAGTCGTGATGGTCGATCGGCCGGAGGAGCCGGACGTCCCCGCGGTGGCCGACGTGCGAACAGCCCTCGATCGGGTACGCGGTCTACTCGACGACGGTCAGCCGCTGTGATGGCGTGGCGTGAAGACCAGCCGACCCGCGGCCCGCTCGGCCACGGTGGTCGTCGACGACCCGATGATCAGCATCGTGCGCATGTCGACGACCGTCGGGTCGAAGGCGCCGACGGTGGTCACCGACACGGACTCCTCCGGCCCGCCGACGTCGCGCCCGATGATCATCACGCGATCACTCGGCACCATCTCCGACAACATCTCGTGTAACCGCGGGACCTGCCAGGTCCGGCTCT
>NZ_BAFB01000032.1 GCF_000248075.1 Gordonia otitidis NBRC 100426
CCGCCGGTTTTCGGCGAGTCCTCAGGTGGACTGACAGCCGTGCCTTCCGGGTCGGCGCCCATTCCGTCGTGTGCGACGAGCGCGTTCTCCCGCGACAGGGTCGGCCCGGCGACGAGCAATGAGGTCACATCCCACGGAGCGCGTGTCGGCGTCGTGCCGAGCCCGAGGATCGACCCTGTCTCGGCATCCGAGACGCCGTAGCGCACACCGGTGTCTGCGACATAGAACATCGATTCCGCACGCGCGCTGCCGGATTCGTTTCCGGTCACCTGGATGTAGGCGCCGGAACCCGGACGCACGTACACCTGGTCGACACCCGGGCCCGGTCCGTCGGCGCTGGCGACCCGCACCGGGGTCGCTCCGTCGGGCAGCGGCAGCGCGTCTCCGACGAGCAACGTCGTACGCGCGGGGTCGTCAGCTGCCTCGCGCGTCCAGGCTCGACACACCGTGGTGTCGCTCGCTGTGACGAGATGCGGTACCGCCACGGGGAAGTCGGCGATCGGCAGTTCGTCGAGCATCGGAGTAGACGCGATCACCCCGGGTGCCACGGTCGCGACAGGCGCGGCGTCGTCGAGTTCCGCGAGCCGCAGGATCTCGGCTGTCGCAGCGCTGATCGGCTGAACCCCGTCACGAAGCACGATGTAGTAGCCGACAGCGCCATCAGCTCCGGTGGTCTTGACCACCGAGCCCACCCGCGCTCCGGCACGCCCCACAGCACCCGTTCCGCCCTTGCCGGTGATGGACGGAAGCGTCAACGCGTCGACCTCGGGGAAGGTGTTGAGCAATCCCACACTGATCGGACGCGGCGTCTCGTTCTCGAGCCCCAGCGCCCGCAGCACGGGCACACTGTCCGTATCCACTTGCGCGCGAACAGGTGTCGCGCGTCCGTCGCGGTCGAGTTGGTAGACGAGAAACGTGTCGTCGCCAGCGGTCACGAAGAGCGCCTCGTCGGATCGTGCCGTACGGGTGTGTTGCCCCGTGTGTGGTTCGCCTGCGATCACCGACAACAGACCGGTCCCGTGCGATGACGCGCCGAGTGCCGATTCGGTCACGCCCGACCGGGAGCCGGGGCCGTCGCACACCGACCACGTGGTGACCGACGACGTCGGCAATGCCGAAGGCGCCCCGGGGATACCGAGCAACGGGCCACGGGGATAGTGAGCGAGCTTGCGCTCCGACGCCGACGCCGGCTTCTCGTTGCTCCCGGTGATGAGTCGTGCAGAGGCCAGGTTCAACACGGGGTGCAGTGTGCCGTCGATCAGCACATACGTGCCGCCCGTCTTCGCGGCGATGATCGTGGACTTGCCGACCGACCCCTGCGGGCTGACCAGTCCCCAGACCGCAAAACCGGCAAGCACGAGCACCCCGAGTACCGCACCGACGGCCAGGGCGCGTCCCTGGGAGCGCATCGGGTCGTGCAGCATCCGTACATCTCGGCGGATCAGCGCGTGATCAAGACGCCGCAGCAGAAATCTGTAACCGTTGACCTGTGCCCTGGTGGTCAGTTGACGCGCCACCGTTTCCCCCTTCACCCACCCCTGCGCTGCATCCCACCCCTGCGCCACGGCCCTCGGCATGCGGACCGGCGGTGGATGAACCCCGCGCCGCCTCACTCGCGCGGTAGTAGCCTAACCGAACCAGACCCGCACAAATCCGGCAATCCGGCGCGTCGGGCGTCGCTTGTGGACAACGTCTGATTCGGCGCGCGGCTGCCCGCGGCGCGGTGTACTAACCGAGCGAGTTCGACTCGATGAGCTCTGCCACACGAGCTCTGCCGAACGAGCTGGGCAGAACCGAACGAGTGGGTGAAGACGGGTCGGAGGTGGCAGCCGGGTGCCACATGGACGAGAGGGTGGATACCCCATGGGGATCGGCACGAAACACCGCACACCGGCACGGTTGCCGGGACTCGCGACGTTGGTCGGGATCGAGGTGTTGCTTGCCGTGGGACTCGTGGGCTGGTGGTTCTCCGGCGCACGGTCGGGGATCGCCGCACTCGGGGTGGCAGTCCTCGCCGCGCTGACGCTCATCCCGATCGCCGGCCGAACGTCGTTGTCGGGCAGATTGATCCGTCGGGGTGGTTTCCTCGTGTCCCGCGCGCGCCGGCGGTCGGCCGGGTCGGCTCCTGCACCGTTCGACGTGCCGACGTCGGGTCGGCACCACGGCCATTCGCCGACCTCACACGCCGAGACCGGGGTCGTGGGCGTCCGCTGGACAGGCGACATGCTCATCACCGTGCTGCGGGTCTCACCGGCCCGCACCGCTCCTACCTTCCTCTCGCCGTTCGGCTCCGAGACCACCGACCCTCCGCTGCCGCTGACGACGCTCGCCGAGTGCATCGATCCCTATGACATCCCACTCGCGTCGATCGACATCATCGTGCAGGGCATCCGGGTCGGCGGCACCGGGCCCGCGGCCGCGATCTACGAACGCACCCTTGGCCCGCTTCCTGCGACGACTCACCGCGACACCCTGGTGATACTCCGACTGGACCCGAGGCGATGCCCGAACGCGATCGCCCGACGCGGAGGCGGAGCGACCGGAGCACTACGGACCGCGACCATCACCACGCAACGGGTGGCTCGTCGACTCCGCGAGTGCGGTCTGGCGGCCACTCCCCTCGATGCGGTCGGGATCGACGCCGTCACAACCCGGTTGTTGCAGGGCGCACGTCTCGATGCCACGCACGAGGACTGGTCTCACGTGTCAGCGGGGCGCGTCCGCTTCCGCACCGCCTCGCTCGACCCGCGCAAGCTGTCACGTGCGCTCGAAAGACAGTGGGGCGGTACACCGCTCTCGACGACCCTGACACTTTCTCTCTCGCACGGGCCCGCCGGTGACCTGGAGGTGCGAGCGCTCGTCCGCGTCGACGAACTCCCGGATGCGGGATGCGTCGCCACCGCATGGCCCCACGGCGCCGAACCACTCGACGGACGACAGTTCGACGCTCTCGCAGCGTCGTTGCCGACCACGGGCGCGAATCGCATCCACCGTCACCTCCCGGTGGCGGCGGGCACCGAGGCGTTCGCGCTGCTCGACACGCTGCGTGTGGAATCAGGCGGCTGTGGCCAATTGATCGGCGCCGATCACACCGGCCGCGCGGTCACGGCGCGGCTCTTCGGAACGGATGTGCCAGAGGTCGCGCTGATCGGCACCACCGCTCTGGCCACGCAGGTCGTGCTACGGATCGTCGCCACCGGTGGGCGCGTTGTGCTCCACACCTCACGCCCCGACCGATGGCAGCATCTCGTGGACGCCATCGGCGATCGCCATGTGCTCGGCTTCGCAGATGATCGGAGCGGACGCGACATCGACGCGCGTGTACAGCTTTTCGACGGCGTCGCGCCCTGTGCTGTGGCCAACGGCGTGACCCGCATCCTCGTCGTACCGCAGGATCAGGAGGTCGACGACGTCCGCACCGGTGCGATCGTGTTCAGGCAGCACCGGACGCGGGCACATCAACTCACTCTCGAGACGAGCGGCGACAGGGTCGGTGTCACGATGGTCTCGACACCGGAGGAGTCGGGGTTCATCGGGCAGCGCTCACGGCAGCCGTCCGCCTACCCCGCCCCGCAGACTGTCGCGACCACCTAGAGCGTCGGTGGCGTCTGAACTGCCGACGCCCGGGCCTGTACCGACCCGTCTGGGTCGCTGACGGGCACCCTGGCACGGAAGAACAAGGCACGACTCGACGACGCACGCACCACCACGTCCGGATCGCCGTCGGGAATCCAGACGGCATATCCCGAGGAGACAGCCAACGGCGGGTCTCCGGGTAGCCGAACCTCGATGGTTCCACCCATCGTCGCCAGAATCTGCGGACCGGGCATGTCGAAGCAGATCGACGACGGCTGATGCAGGCCCGTACCCTCCAATTCGACTCGGGAGAGCCGGAATTCAGGCGCAGGCGTCACGTAGATCCGCTCAGCGCCCACCGTGCGCATCCTCGGTGTGAGATCGCCGACGTCAACGGGTGCGAAGTCGAGCACACGCAGCAGTTCGGGCACATCGATGTGTTTGGGGGTCAGACCACCGCGCAGCACATTGTCCGAATTGGCCATGATCTCGACACCCGTGCCACTGAGATAGGCATGCAGCACGCCAGCGGGCAGATAGAGACCTTCGTTGGGCGACAAGTGAATCCGGTTGAGCAACAACGACGCGAGCACTCCCGGATCGTTGGGGTATATCTCACCGAGTTCCAGTGCCGTACGCAGTTCCGGAGCGAACTGCGACCCTGCGTTCAATGCGTCGACCGCGCCGGAGAGCACCGCGGGTACGACCGTCCGCAGACTCGATTCCGGCAGCGTGAGCCACGTGGTGAACACCGCGCGCAGCCCCTCGGCGTCCGGTTGGCCCACCAACATGCCCAGGTACGGGTCGAGTTCTCTGACCTGTAGTTCACGCAGCAGGTCGATCGTTCGCGCCGGGTCGCGGAAACCTGCCAGCGCATCGAACTCGGAGATCGCGACGATCAGCTCAGGCTTGTGCGACGCATCCTTGTAGTTGCGTGTCGGCGCGTCGATCGGAACTCCCGCTGCCTCTTCGCGGGCGAACCCCTCGCGCGCCTGCTCGGCGCTCGGATGCGCCTGCAACGACAACGGTTCGTCCGCGGCAAGAACCTTGAGCAGGAGCGGCAGCCGCGCACCGAACTGATCGATGCTCGCGGCGCCGAGCGCTCGCTGGGGATCGTCGTCGATCAACTCGAGCAGATCACCCTGGACCCCACCGTCTGGGCCGAGAACCGTGGCCGGCCCCTCGGCGTGCGCCCCGAACCAGAGCTCCGCTTCCGGGTGCGGAGACGGAACCGGTTTCTGCCGTAACGACGCGATAGCCGTTCGTGACCCCCATGCGTAGGGCCGCACCACTCCGTCCAGCAGTTTCATCGTTCTCCGATTCCGGTCAGATGTAGGTACACCGCAGCAATGTCGACGCGCAGCGCCAGGATCACGTACCCCGGCAGATCGCTGGGACCGTCAGCAAGGTCTTCAGGACCGGCGGGCACCTGCGGTCGGACGACGGACTCTGCTTCATCGACGTCGCCGCTCACCGCCTCCGCGTCAGGGATCCCGGCGATTCGCTGTGCGGCGTACCACCGCCTCGCAGCGGTGGTGACCGCGAGGACGCGCGGCGGCTGATCCGCCAGGGGTCCGTCGATCTGCGGATCGTGGAAGATCGAATCGACCGGCGACGCCCCACCCGCTGTCCACGATTCCCGCGACAGACGCGCGACGTCGTCGATATCTGCTGCGGCGCAGATCTTTCCCGACAACACGAAGAGCGATGAGACGTTTCGTGCGGCAACCACCGACGCCGCGGGACTGTCGCCTGTCCACACCACTCGACGATCAGCCAACCGCGCAGCGAGTAACTTGGCGCGGTTGTGGAACGTCTCCCTCGTCGGATGATCTGCCGCTGCCTCCTCATCGAGCGCGTCGGCGATGTCGCTCACGAGGGGGACGGGACCGGTGAAACGCACGTCGGACAGCGCGCTGAACACGGCAAGCAACGTCGCGACATATCCTGCGAAACGAAACCGGGCGTCGACGTGTACGCGTGGCGATAGATCGATCCCGCTGCCGCCCAGCGCATCTCGCAAGGGCCCCTCCACGGGTGCAGCGACAACGAACTCGGCGCGACGACGCTGAGCACGTGCTGCGGCGTCGGCCAGCGCCATATCACCTGCATCGTCGCCCGCGACGACCACGACGTCGAGCGGACCGACCCAGCCAGGTAGAGCGGGCACGGACACGATCGGGACGTCGACGCGATTCGCCACGCACGCCACGACAAGCGCGACAGCGTCGCGGACCACACCGGACACGCCGTGCACGACCACGACGCTACGAGGACGCAGCGACGCGAGTGGTTCGAGGACACCCTCGCGCATCGCCTCCGCGACCGCGCGTACCTGGGCGCCCGCCAGCGCCGCAACAGGCAGCAGACCTTCGGTGTCCCCTGCGATCAGATCATCGACATCATCGAGGTCGGCGGCACCCGTACGCATGTGCTCAGCCTAGCGACGTGCGGCGCCGCTGCCCACACGCACGCAGATTACGACTCACCGCAGTTATCGGAGGCAATCAATCGACCGGATCGGGCAGCACTCGGAGATGCCCACGCCTGCCCGGACGCGGCTTGACCGCCCCACTGCGCCGCGGCGCATCCGACACCGAACGACCGTCACCGGTCGGCGCACCCGCTCCGTAACCGCCCGACGCCCCGGCACCGCGTCCACCAGGAGCACCAGCACCGCGTCCACCAGGTGCACCGGCACCGCGTCCATTAGGGGTGCCAGCACCGCGTCCATTAGAAGTGCCAGCACGGTGACGACCGGCCTGGGCATCGTCGAACACGTCCTGATCGAAACCGGGCGCCCGGCCGACAGCGCCGGCTATCCCGCGTGCACCCACCTCACGCACGGCTTCGGCGAGCGCGGTGAGTTCATAATCCTCGGCGACCGGAGCCGAGAACCCCCGCTCGCTGCGCAGCATCTCCCAGCCGCGCGGAACCGTGATGCGTCGCGCATGCTCCTCGCACAGATCCCATGAATGCGGCTCGTCCGACGTGGCGAGGGGACCGATGACCGCCGTCGACTCGGCGTAGACGAACGTCAGGGTCGCCACCGCCGACCGGGAGCAAGCCGGGCGGCAGCATTGTCGGGGAAGC
>NZ_BAFB01000031.1 GCF_000248075.1 Gordonia otitidis NBRC 100426
TCGCAGGTCTGCTGTTTGTTCGCCAAACCTGGCGGCCGCCACCCGGAAAATACCCGCACCCAACAGGGTGGCGAGGACCATCGCAAGGAGCACGCCTACTGTCGCTTCTGCACCCATCTGCGATGACACCCCGAACGCCAGATCGATGATCAGCAGCGACACGGTGAACCCTATTCCGCTAAGAGCCGCACCCCCCATCACGCTGCCCATCCCGACACCTTGGGGTAGACGACCGACGCCCAAACGGACAGCAATGTAGGTCGCGATTGCGATACCGAGAAGCTTGCCCAGAACGAGTCCGAGGACCACACCCCACGCGACTTTTGAACCCAGGGCGTCGCTCAGCACCCCACCGCGCAGATCGACACCGGCATTGGCGAGCGCGAACACGGGGATCACGATCAATGACGTAGGCGTTCGGAGAAACTCATGGAGGCGTTCGTTGACTGAGGTGCCTTTGGCCAGTCCACGTGCGACGGCGCGGTTGGACGCTGCACTCGGGGATTGCCAGAAGTCGCGGAACAGTTCGCGGGCAGCCACCACCTTGTGGCGTTGGGTGGCGTATGCCGGGACGAGAAGCCCGGCGATCATCGCGGTCAGCGAAGGATGTAAGCCCGATTCAATAGTGCTGAACCACAAGGCGATAACGACAACGACGTAGGGTGCTGCCCGCCACTGGCGTGCGCGTCCGAGTAGCCACACCAGCACCAGACATACCAGCGCGATCGCGAGCGGAAGCAGCTTGATCTCGTCGCTGTAGAAAATGCCGATGATGGATACTGCCAAAAAATCATCGACGACCGTCACGGTGAGCAGGAAGATTCGTAATTGTCCGGAGAAGCGTGGGCCGACCAGCGCGAGAGCGCCGAGCATGAACGCGGTATCGGTGCCCACCACGATTCCCCAGCCTTGCAGTGCGCTGCCGCTGCGAACAACGAGTGCATAGATCACCGCAGGAAGGCAGACACCTGCCACACCAGCGATGAATGCCAATCGCACACGGCTGCGGTCGCGCAACGTGCCGTGGGCGAATTCTTGGCGTACCTCCAGTCCAATGAGGAAGAAAAACACAGCCATCAGCCCGTCGTTGATCCAGTGCCGAAGGCTCATGTGAAGTTGCATCGCGCCGATGTTGAACCCGACATCTTGATGCCAAAACTCGCTGTAAGTGTCTGAGACAGGCGAATTCGCCCAAACCAACGCGACGACGATGACCAGCACTGTCAGCATTGCTGAGCCTGATTCGGTGCGCAGGGTGAAGCGGGCCCGCTGGAGAAGTCCTTGTGGCGATGGTGGCTGGTGTGGCATCGGTGGAGTCCTATGGGATTGTCGGATGGTCGGCGTAGGGACGCGAAGTACTGAGTGTGTCCGTAATTAACTGAGCGCCGCGCGGAGATACGGTGCTGTTGTGCCGGCGCCGGCGGCCACGTGTTCTGGTGTGCCCGCAGCGACGATGCTGCCCCCGTCGGCGCCGGCTCCAGGTCCGAGATCAATGACGTAGTCGGCTTGCGCAACAACCCGCATATCCAACTCCACCATGACCACGGTGTTGCCAGCGGTGACGAGGCCTTGGACGTGTTCGAGCAGACGGTCGCTGTCGGCCGGATGAAGGCCTGCGGTGGGCTCATCAAGGATGTACAGCGCGTCACCGCGGTGGGCACGTTGCAGCTCGGAAGCGAGCTTCACCCGTTGGGCCTCTCCCCCGGAGAGTTCGGTGGCTGGCTGACCTAGGTGAAGATAGCCGAGTCCGACATCGCGAAGGACAGTGAGCGACCGCAGTATCTCCTCCTCGCCGACGAAGAATGTATGTGCGTCGTCGATGCTCATGGTAAGGACGTCGGCGATGTTGCGATCGCGCCAGGTGACCTCCAGAGTGCTCTGCGTGTACCGGGTGCCGTGGCAGTCGGGGCAGGGACTGTAGACGCTGGGCAGGAAGAGCAGTTCGATCATCACGAACCCTTCCCCTTCGCACGTCGGGCAACGGCCGCCGGCGACGTTGAAGGAAAACCTGCCGGGCTTGTAGTGGCGCCTTTTTGCCAGCGGTGTCGCGGCGAACAATTTACGCACCCGGTCGAACATGCCGGTATAGGTGGCGACGTTGGAGCGCGGCGTGCGTCCGATGGGTCGTTGGTCGATGACCACGACGCGACGAAGCCCGCCCAGCCCCCGTCGACATACCCTGACACTGTGCCCTGGTCGCCAGCCAGTAGCAGGTCTGTGTCGTCGGCGTGCTCGTCTGTGTCGGTGGGAAGAGTCGAGCGCCCCAGTGCTTCACTGATCAGCGCAGGAAGAGCCTGACTGACCAGACTTGACTTGCCTGAGCCCGACACGCCTGTCACCGCGGTCAGCACCTTGATTGGGATCAACACATCGAGGGCGTGCAGGCTATTGCGCTCAATCCCTTTGAGGGACAACCATTGAGAGGGTTCTCGTCGTGGTGGTTCGCTCGGGGACGTGGTGTCGAAAAGGTAGCGGTCAACCCTGCTGGGTCGAGGGCACGGTGCGCGACACCGGCGGCCAACCCATCCCCAACGCCAGGATCGAGGTGTGGGAAGCCGACGACGACGGGTTCTACGACGTTCAGTATGACGACGGGCGCGTCTCGGGCCGGGCTCACCTATTCAGTGACGAGAAAGGCCAATTCAGCTTCTGGGGGCTCACTCCCACCCCTTACCCGATTCCGCATGACGGGCCGGTGGGCCGACTGCTCGCCGCAACCGGACGGTCGCCGATGCGGGCGTCACACCTGCACTTCATGGTCACCGCACCCGGTATGCGCAGGCTCGTCACCCATATCTTCGTGCGTGGAGACGAACTGCTCACCTCCGACACAGTGTTCGGGGTCAAGGAATCGCTCATCAAGGACTTTGTTCGGCAAGAACCCGGCTCCCCTACCCCGGATGGCCGAGATCTCGGAACGCAGAGTTGGGCGCGAGCCCAGTTCGACATTGTGCTCGCACCCACCCCCTGAGCGACTCACGATCGAAGGACCCGAGGAGATCAATTACGTCATGCCGCAACCCGAGGTCGCGTCCCGGGTACCGACGCCACTCGCGTAATGCACGATCTGCACCTCACCGTCGTATCCACTGAACATAATTCCTCGCCGCAGCAGCGCGAGTCCGGTGTGCAGCGCTGGACAGCGTTCGGACACGTTGGAGTTACCCGCCATGGGGGTGCGTTCGTAGTCTGCGCGAGCAGTTCGCGCGCGACCCGGTCCCTTCCCCGCCCCATCCGCCACGCTCGTCGAGCTCACCGAGTAGTGCCAAGAACCGGGCCGTCAACGCGGTGACCCTGACCTGCACACTCGGCGGGTTGCTCCCGCAACTGCTCGACAGTCAACTGTGCCGGCGACGTGTCGTCGAACGTTGAGGCAGACTGACATCAAGCGAACACGCGCACGCTAACGTCGACCACCGACAGGATCGGACTTCCGCGAAATAGTTTGGTTAGGTTGAATATTCGACCTACACCGAGCCAGCGACCTCCGCCCGTCACGCCTCCAGCACTATGCGGCCGCATCCGTGCGCCGCGCGGGACACGCAGATCATCATGGTCCGGTTGGCCTCCTGCTCTTCTGGGGTGAGGATGGAATCCCGATGATCGGCACTGCCACTGATCATCCGCGTCTCGCAAGTACCGCAGGTGCCCTCTTTGCATGACGAGAGCGCCGTGACGCCGTTTCGTTCGGCAACGTCGAGGATGGAGGTCCCCGCTGGTACCGACGCGACGATGCCGGATTCTGCGAACTCCACTTCGAATTCTACGTCGGGTTCGTCGAGCACAATCGTTTTGGGCGCGAAGCGCTCTGTGTGCAATGCACCTGCGGGCCACGACTGCAACGCGATGTCGAGAGCGTCGAGCAGCGGTGCCGGACCGCACGCGTAGACGAGCGTGTCGCGCCGCGGTTCGGCGAAAATGGTAGCGAGATCGAGCAGGCCACACTCGTCTTGCGGGGTGATGATCACCCGGTCCCCGTAGTGCTGGAGTTCGTCGGTGAACGCCATCGATGCGCGGCCGCGACCACCGTAGTGCAGGGTCCAGTCGGCACCTGCGGCATCGGCCTCTTCAATCATTGGCAGGATCGGGGTGATCCCGATGCCGCCGGCGACGAATATGTACCGTGGAGACGGTTCGAGGTGAAAGTTGTTGCGCGGCCACCCGACTCGAATTCGGTCACCGGCCCCGACGGAATCGTGCACCGCGCGTGATCCGCGGCCGGCCGATTCACGCAGCACCCCCAGCCGCCATTCGGTGGTCTGCGACGGCGACGACGAGAGCGAGTACTGACGGATGACCTCGCCACCGTCGACCGGAATGCGCACGTCGACGTGCGCACCGGGATCCCAGGCGGGCAGCTCATCGCCGTCGGGATGGGCCAGACGTAGACCGACCACGCCGTCGGCGAGATCCTCACGCCCGATGACCGTCAGGTTCATTTCTCGCTTGACCAGTCGCTTGGATCGTTCGATGTCGTCGAGATCCCAGGTGACCGGAAGATTGGTACGAACCGGCAGCAGCGCCATCTTGACGAAGTCGAGTGGGAAGTCCGGTGCGGGCCGCAGTGATGGCAACCGCTCGAACAGGACCTTCAATCCGGTGGCGCCCTGGACTCGGGCGAGTGACTGGCCGAGGCAGGTGTGTCGGCCTCGGGTGAACGCTAGGTGATCAGCGGGGTCAGGGCGGTGGATGTCGAACTCGAATGGGTTCTCATAGTGACCCGGATCGGTGTTCGCACTCGCCAGCGACACCCAGAGCATGTCTCCCTTGCTGATCTGCACACCACTGATGTCCATGTCACGCATCGCCTTTCGGGAGGCGAACGGTGACGACGGGCGCCGGCGGACGGTCTCCTCGAACACGTTGGCCCACAACGACGGCTCGGAGATCGCCTCGGTGATGAAGTGTGGCTTCTCGGCCAGGAAGATGACCGCATTGGTCATCGCCTGGGCGGTGGTGTCGGCACCGGCGAGCGCGAGTTCGCACACCTTGAGCGCGACCTCGGGAACGGTCATTGCGTAGCCGCCTGACTTGTCCTTGACGTCGGCCATCTCGCTGATGAAGTCCCGTCCTGGATGCTGTCGACGATGCTCGACGATGGCGCAGAGCTCCGCGAAGGAAGACGAGAACACCGACCAGACCTCGTCGACGACCTCCGCAGGCATCTCCTCCTGCGCCGAGGAGAGGACGCGACCCATCGCACCGCGGAGGCGCCGCATCATCAGGTCGTGCTCGTAGTCCAAACCAAGGTGGGCGCAGAGGGTTTGCGTGGTCAGCTCTAGACAGTAGTCCTCCATGAGGTTGGCTGAGCCACGCCCTTCTAGCTTGTCCAGGATACGGTGGGCGCGTTCTTCGATCTCTGGCCGCAGCTCCTCCATACGGGCCGAGGTGAAGCCGCGTTGTGCCACTGCCCGATGAAGGGTGTGCCCATCGGGGTCCATGCCGACGATCATCAGCGACATCAGGGTCGGCGGGACGATATCCCGATACTTCTCGGGTACCTCGATGGTGGCGGTGTTGCCCGACGACGAAAATTCGGTCCAGTCTCCGAGGACGCGCAGCACGTCGTCGCGTCGGGTGATGATCCACGCGTTGAGCCACGGGTACCAGAACACCGGGCGTTCGTCCCGCACACGAGCGAAATGCTGTGCGGGATCGATGTAGTAGTCGTCGCTCATGGCGTCGAAACCGTGCGCGACCGGGCAGCGTCCGGTGGGAGCCGCCGACGGGATGGTGTTGGTCATGACCAGATTCCGTTCGGTCAGAGTGCGGCCGCGACGGCCATGGTGGACAGTTTCTGGAAGCGCGCGACGTTCTCGCTCTCCTCCATGACTCCAGCGGAGAGGAAGACGAACGTCAGATCTCGCTCGGGGTCAACCCAGAACAACGACGAACCGGCCCCATAATTGCCGTAGGTACGCGGTGAGGTGAAGGGGCCGAAGAAGTTTGGTGCGGTTCCCGTGCCGGAGAGTGAAAAGCCCAGGCCGAAGTTTCCGTTCGGAATCTCCCAGCCACGTGCCGCCGCCATCTGGGCGTACAGGTCGTTGGGCATGTCGCCGGTCTGCAGCGTCGTTGCCTGGTCGACGATCGCCGGCGCCAGCAGGTACTCGCCGCGGTGTTCACCCCGGCGGCGGATCATCTCGGCGAAGGCGAACACATCGCGCGCGGTGGACACTGACCCGACCCAGGGCATCTCCGCGTCCGCGGTGATGTACCGGTTGAGGCACTCGATGTCTTCGGGCTGCAGGAATCCACCTTCGGGCAGATAGACCTTGAGCGGCACGGCACGATCCGCCAGGCGATCCGGCAGACCGAAAGCGGTGTCGGTCATACCGAGGGGGTCGAACACCAACTGCCGCGCCAGATCGCGGAACGAGTTCGCGCCATAGGCCCGGCGCACCATCTCGCCCATCAGGGCATGATTGATCGCCGGCGCGTAGTTGAGGTTGGTGCCCGGCTCGAACAGGACGTCCACGCTGGACAGCGCGTCGATGACGTCGGCGAGCGTACCGTAACGGTCCGGACCGAGGCCGGGATTCGGTGTTGGCGGCATGCCCGAGCGGTGCGTGAGGAGATGGACCAGGTTGATCTTGTCCTTGCGCAGCATATGAAAGGGGTCGGTGCCGAGGAACTCGGGGATCAGATCGACTACTCGGGTGGACAGCGCGAGCTTCCCCTCGCCGATCGCCCGCAGCGCCATGGCGTTGGTGAACGCCTTGGTCAGCGACAACACCCGGAAAACTGATCCTGGTTGCAGCAGTTTATCGTTGGCGCGATCGGCCCAGCCGAGGGTGGCGTCGAGCACGATGTCACCGCCGCGCGCGACGATCACTTGGACACCGTCGTAGGTGCCAGCGCCGATGTCGTGGCAGATCTCCTGAGTGAGTCGGTCTAGCGCCCGGGAATCGATGTCGGTACGGGTAGTGACGTCGCTGGCGATCGTCACGTTGTCGAGAGCGGTCGATTGTTCGGTGAGAGTGATTGTCATGATGGATCTTTCAGTGCATCACCAGTCCGCCAGAAGGCGAAATGGTCTGGCCGGTGTAGTAGGAGCCGTCTTCGCTGGCGAGGAACAGGACGGTCTTGGCGACCTCTTCGGGCGTGGCGGTGCGCGTGATCGGCTGCATGCCGACCAGGAAGTCGATGAACTCCTGATCGCTCTGCCTGAAAAGCGGGGTGTCAACGGCGCCAGGGGCCAGCGAGTTGACCCGAATGTTGAACGGCGCCAACTCAACTGCGGCTTCTCGGGTAAGACCGAGGACGGCGGCCTTGGACGCTGGGTAATAGCCCGGCATGGTCACACCCATCAGGGCCGCCGCCGAGGAGAAGTTCACGATGGCCCCGCCGCCGTTGGCCTTCAGCAGCGGCGTGGCCGCCCGCATCGTGTAGAAGGTCCCGTACAGATTGATTCTGAGTACCCGATCGAAATCGTCGTCGGTGATCGTCTCGAGAAACTCGGGGTGGTGGCGACGTCCTTCCTTCATCGCCAGGAACCCCTGGTAGTTCTCCTCGTTGAGGGCCTCGAGGGCGGCGCGGTTGGGTGCGTTCACACCCGCCGCGTTCACGAGGACACCCAGTGTTCCCTGGTCGGACTGAACTCGGGTGAACGCGTCGTTCACGGCGGCGCTGTCGGCGATGTCGAAGGCGAGCGGAATCGCTCGGGGTAGATCGTCGAGGGAACGCTTGAGCGCCTCGTCTGAGATGTCAGCTCCGTAAACGATTGCCCCTTCATCGTGGAAGGCCCGGGCGACGGCCAGGCCCATGCCGGATGCCGCGCCGGTGACGAATACGGGGGTGCCAGAAAATCGCATGTGTCCTCCAAAGGGTTAGCTGTGCTGATGGATATTGCGGAATGGGGATGTGAGGTACGTTACTCATTCGCTTGACAGCTGTCTAGTGAAACTTCGATCAGTGGCCCGCTGTGACTTCAATGTGGCGATTGGGGCGGATGATGACACCGGCAGCGACGGCGACCACGGCGGCGACGGCCGCGATGGTGAAACCGATGTCGAAGGCGTCGGGGGTGGGCACCGGAATCGGCGAGCTGCCGGGCACGGAGACCAGGGAGCTGTTGCCAGCGATGATCGCTGCGAAGATCGCGCCGCCCAGCGACGACGCGGAGAGTGCCATCGCGACGTAGAGCGACGCCGTGCCCGCGCTTTTGCCGTGCCGCGCTTCACTCGCGATCACTGAGATGGCAGTGGAGAGCAGTGTGGTGTAGGCGAACCCATAGAGGAAGATCGCGGTGCATACGATGCCGACGTTGTGATGGTCTAGGCGCAGGATCAGGAACGCGATGCCCATCGCCAGGCCTCCGCCGACCAGGGCGTGGTTTACCGAGAAGCGATGCACGAGTGCAGGCACGGTCTTCGCGGCCAGTAGTCCGGCGACGGTCATGGGCAAGAACAGGAACGCGGCCCGCAATGGGGTGTACCCGAGTCCATAGCCGACCAGCTGAGCTGGCAGCTGCGCCCAGGCCATCATCAGATTGAACAGCAGCATGCCGCAGACGCCGAGAGTCAGGAATACTACGTAGGCTGGCGTCAGGTTGCGGCCCAAGAGATCTCGCACGTCGAGCAGCGGCTCCTTGATTCGTGATTCCCACACCAACGACAACGCGAACACGACAATGCCGATCACCACGAATCCGATGGTTTGGGCACTCCACACGCCCCAGCTGGTGGACTGCGCAATGCCGATGCACATGACGGTCAGCCCGATGCCGAGCAATGAGACGCCGACGACGTCGAGGTGCGGCCGATGCCCCAACTGTTTGTGTGCGGCGTCGGAGTCGGCGCCCCAGCGCAGGAATGCGACGAGGCTGACGACGGTCAGCGCGCCGCCGACCCAGAACGCGGTGCGCCACGTGCCGCCGAGATCGAGCAGTAACCCACCCAGAGCGAATCCAAAGAATACGCCGATAGCCTGGCCCCCTGCGATGATCGCGATGGCCTTACGTTTGTCGGTGCCGGTGAGCCGGTCGTTGAGGATTCCGATGCACAGTGCCTGACCTGCCATGATGCCGGTCAGTGCACGGCCGACCAGCAGGATCGCAAAGCTCGGCGCCAGCGCCGAGATGACGTACCCGAGCGTGATACCGAGCAGACACCACACCATGAGCCGACGATGCCCGAACTGGTCACCCGCCTTGGCGAGCAGCGCGATCGTCGCGGCGCCGAAAATCGTCGTGCTCAGCAGCGCCCAAGTGGCCTGACCCGGCGACAGGTGCAGTGAGGCGCTCATCGAGTTGTAGAGCGGGATCGCCATCATCGTGCCGATCTCGTTGAGCATTTGCAGGGCCGAGAAGGTCAAGGCCATGAACAGGCCGGCGCGGCGCCAGGGCACCGTGGCCCCGGAGACCGGTGAGCGGTCCTTCTCGTATGGAGGAAGTGTTTGTGACATGTGGCTGATCCTCGAGTGGGGACGCACACCCGAGTGGTGTGCGTATGAGGTGGCTCACAGCATGCCGCAGTTCAACGTACTTGACAAGCGTCAAGTGAAAATTCTCCTCTTCTACCGCTCCGGTGCGGCCCGTAGGAGCTGGGCGATCGCGGCCGCGATCTCGGGCACGACGAGCTCGAAGAACTCAGGCTTGTCGCGCACCACCGCGAAATAGAAGGCGCGGTCGATCGTCATCGCTACGGCGGTGAGGCGAACTCGTGCTCGTTCGTCCGACGCCCCGCCCTCACGCAGGCGGACAATCAGCTCAGGAACCGAATCGGCGATGCGACCGTAGAAGCGAAACCACTCGTCGGCTACCGACGCCTCGTCGGCAAGTGCCTGCTCCATCGCGGTGAATTCCATGGTGTGCCGCCGCCACATCGCCGCGTGCCCACGAAGCCACTCTTGCGCCGCTTCTGTTGTGGCGTCCAGAGATTTCAGCTTGCCGAAGTCGGCGAGCAGCTCTGGCTCGAGATCGTGCATCAGCTCGAGAACGATCTCCGCCTTGGACCGAAAATGCAGATAGAACGTGGCGCGCGAGACGCGGGCGGCGCGCGCGATCGCATCTGCCGTCGTCGCGGTGTAGCCCTGGGCGACGAACAGGCCGCGGGCCGCATAGATCAGCGCGGACCGGGTGCGTCGCTTCTGCTCGGCGCGGGAGACGCGTTCGGAGATCTCGACCATGACTAGCAGACTAACGTGGAACAACCCAGCCCATACGAATGTCGTATATCGGAGAGTGTCAACCCATGCTGACGATGTTGCTCCGCCTGTTCCGCGTTAGCTAGGGTCGTCACAGTCCAGGTGCTTGTGACACCACTCACAACCCGGGAGGTTACGTGTCCCACCTTTCACACTCTGTCGCGGAATCCGAGCCCAAATGCACCGTCGCGCCGGCGAGCCTCGTCGGCAACGCAATTGAGTACTACGACTTTTCGATTTACGGTTTCGCCGCCGCACTCGTGCTTCCGCACGTGTTCTTTCCCGAGGCCGATTCATCTGGCTGCACACGGGCCGCCTTCGCCACCATGGACGTTGATTACGTGTCCCGACCGCTGGGGGCGGTGATCTTCGGCCACTTCGGAGATCGGATCGGCCGCAAGCCGATGCTGGTGATCACGTTGCTGCTCATGGGTTCTGCGACCATGCTGCTGCATTACACGGGCACCGTGTTCTCGATACCGGTCCTGGTGACCGCGATGCTCGTGGTGTCGATGTTCTGCCTGACCCGGCTCCCCCGTGTCGCATCGAACCGAAGCGTTGCCGTCCATGACGGTCAGAAAGTTCCCGTCGACTTTCCCGAACCCATCGCATGACCGATGAAAAGTGTTGTAGTACAAGCAATTAGCAGATTTTCTCTAACGATGAAGGATCACTGATGACCCAGCCAACTGTGCTCATCGTCGGGGCCGGCCCCGTCGGAGTCCTCAACGCGCTCGGCCTGGCGCGCCGCGGAATCCAAGTCGAGCTGTTCGAGCGCAACACCGCGGTGACGCAATCGCCCCGCGCAATGGTCTACCACTGGTCGGTCCTCGATGGACTCGAACGCCTCGGGGTTTACGACGACGCCGTCGCGGCCGGATTCCTCAAACAGGACTACACCTACAAGGTGCACAAGACCGGCGAGGAGATCAACTACGGGCTGTCCGTGCTCGAAGGCCTCGTCAGCCACCCCCACAACCTGCACCTTGGCCAGCACCGCCTAGCTGAGATCGCGCTCGACCATCTGGCTCGTCACGACAACGCCACTGTGCACTGGGGGCACGCGCTGGTCGATGTCCGCCAGAACGACGAGAGCGTGACCGCCGTGTTCGACACCGACGGCGGGCCAGTCGAAGCCACCGGAACCTGGATGATCGGAGCCGACGGCGCCGGCAGCCGCGTCCGGCATTCACTCGGCATCGAGTTCGAGGGCTTCACATGGCCAGAACGATTCGTCGCCACCAACATTCGCTACCCATTCGAGACCAATGGCTTCAGCCAGACCACCAACCTGATCGATGACGTGTACGGTGCCATCATCTCGAAGATCGACAACACCGGGACCACAGGGCTGTGGCGTTACACCTACTGCGAGTCGGCAGACCTCCCCGAAAAGACTGTGCCGGAACGAATGCCGACATTCTTCGCGGCCATACTACCGACCGACGAGCGGCCCGAAGTCGCCGCGTTCTCGCCCTATCGGATGCACCAGCGTGCCGCCACGCAGTTCCGTGCCGGGCGGGTCCTGCTGGCTGGTGACGCGGCCCACGCGACCAACCCCACCGGGGGCCTAGGCCTGACCAGCGGCCTGTTTGACACCTATGTGCTCGAAGAGTCGCTGGCCGCCGTCATGACCGGGCACGCGGACCCGCGGGTCCTCGACCGCTACGCCGACGAACGACATCGGGTGTTCACCCAGCAGGTCAGTCCCACGGCATCGGCGAACAAACGCCTTGTCTACCACTCTGATGACCCGTCGAGTCTCGAGGAAACCCTGCGTGGATTGCGCAGGCTCGAAACCGATCCCGATGCCGCCCGGGAACGGCTCATGTTCGTCAAGTCCTTGGAGACCCCCTCCCTGCTCGAGGCCGAAGGGGTCGCGCGATGAAAGACTTTGTCGGTAAGACCGCCGTCGTCACCGGTGGAGCCAGCGGAATCGGCTTTGCCATGGTGGAACGTTTTGCGGCGCAGGGGATGCGCGTCGTCATCGCCGATATCGAACAGGACGCTCTGGACCGCGCCACCGACGTAGTCGCGGCCGGGGGTGCCACCGCGTTGGGCGTGCGAGTCGATGTCAGCGATGCGGACAGCATCATGGCACTGGCCGAGACCACCATCGAGCATTTCGGCCGCGTGGACATCCTGTGCAACAACGCGGGCGTGGAAACGGGCGGCACCTTTCTGGCGATTCCCGAAAGCGCCTGGCGCTGGGTGATGGACGTGAACTTCTTCGGTGTCCTGAACGGCTGTCGCACCTTCCTGCCCTACCTTGAACAACAGGAGGAGGCGCACATCGTCAATACCGCATCGGTGGCGGCGTTCAATTCGGGCACACCGACCATGACTCCTTACTGCGCCTCAAAGTTCGCCGTGCTCGGCCTCACCGAGAGCCTCGACATCGAACTGCGCTCACGCAACAGCCCCGTCTCGGTGTCGTTGCTGGCACCGGGCCCGGTCAAGACTCGCATGACCGACGCCGAACGCAACCGCCCCCGTTCGGTGCCCAAAGCAGTCGAGCCCGAACGAATCGCAGTGATCGACAACCTTGCCCGACTGTCCGACGAGGTGGGCCTCGAGCCTAGTGCGGTCGCCGAACAGGTGCTCGTCGCGATCCGCGACAACGAGTTCTTCATCCTGACTCATCCAGACAGTGCGCAGGCTGGAGTGCGGCGTCGCCTGGAGTGGATGACGACCGGCGTCGCACCGACCCCTCGGACCGCCGGCACGTAGAGCCGCGCTCGACCGAACCCCTGCCCAGCCCAGCCCACCGACCAAGGACCTCTCATGACCCACGCCGTGTCCGCCGAGACCATCGAAGCCTCGGAAACCGACTATGACCCGTTCGCCCTCGATTCCCTGCATCACGTCCACGAGATGGACGGTCGGTGTCGCGAACTCGCACCCGTGGTCTATGTCAAGAAGTACGACTACTATGCGATCACCCGGTTTGCCGAGATCCGGAAGGCACTACGCGACCCGCGCACGTTCTCGTCGACCAGTCGGCCGTTCTACGCGCCGTCGCCATTCCGCCCGACGATCTTGATCCTCGAAGACCCGCCCGAGCACACCCGCTCCAAAGGAGCAGTGCTCAGGGTACTCAGCGACGAGAACCTCGCCAAGATCGAACAGTACTTCGTGGGGTACGCCGAGAAGCTGATCGACCAGCTGCTCGCCGACGGACCGGTGGACATCGACGCCTTTCGCGATCTGTCGGTCGCGTACGTACTCAAGGTGTTTCCCGACGTCCTCGGGCTCCCGGACGAGGGTCGGGAGGCGTTGTTGAAGTTCGGTGACGCCGTGTTCAACGTGTTCGGACCCGACAGCGAACTCCAGCGCCAGAAACTCGCCCGCGGGGCCGAGGGCATGGAGTGGGTGGAGACCAACACCGCCAAAGATCTGCAAAGCGAGGGATCGATCGGGTGGATGCTCTACCAAGAGGCCGAGGAGGGCAAGATCACCGAGGTCGAGGCGCAGCAGATCCTCAAGTCGATCTTCGCCGCCGGATTCGATACGACCACCGCATCGATCGCCAGCATGATCCGCGCGTTCGCCGACAACCCAGACGAATGGCAGAAGCTGCGGTCAGACCCCGACCTCGTGGACAACGCCTGGGAAGAGGCGATCCGCTACTACCCGGCCTCCCGCTACGGCGGCCGGTGGGCAAAGAAGGAAACCGTCCTGGGAGGGGTGCGCATCCCCGAAGGAGCGAAGCTACTGACCATGTGGCTGGGGGCGGGCCGCGATCCTCGACAGTACGACCGGCCCGACGAATTCCGAATCGACCGAGATATGAAGGGTGGTCACTTGTCCTTCGGATTCGGCATCCACACCTGCGCGGGTCAGGGCGTGGCACGACTCGAGGCCCGAACCCTGTTGCGGGCGTTGGTGAAGAAGGTAGAGAACATCGAGCTCGTCGGCGAACCGGTGCAAGCGATCAACTATCAGGCATTCGGCCACGAACGTGTCCCGGTGCGCCTGACACCGGAGTCCCGATGAACCACGGACAGTCGGGTCCGCACAACCCACCTCACCTCACGTCGCTTGCGGTCACCGTGCGACGCGGCGAGTTCTGGCTGGCCGGGGACTCTCAACGGGAGTCCGACGGTACCCGGCAGGTGGCGCCGGCATTCGTGCAGTGGGAGGCGCCGGCTGAGGGGTTACCGCCGCAGATGATTTTCGTCCATGGCGGGGGTGGACAGTCGACGGACTGGCTCGGTTACGGTCCGGCGCAGGGCTGGGCCCGACACGCCGTGCGCCGCGGGTGGGCCGCCTATCTGCTCGACCGCCCGGGCCACGGCCGTTCGACGTACGACGAGAACCGAATGGGTTCGCGCACACCGGTGCCCACCTACGAACAGGCTGCCGCGTTGTTTCTCGGTGATGATTCCTGCTGGCCGTGGAACCGCGATGCGCCGCGAGATAATCTGCCACCGCGTGCGTTCTCGGGCCCCATCGATGCGCTCGTCGCTTCAGCCGACGGCATGCCGACCAACACCGCCTGGATGCAACGGCAGGACGCTGCGCGGCTCACCGACCTCCTCGACGTCATCGGCCCCTCCGTCCTCGTCACGCACTCCGCAGGTGCGGCGGCCGGATGGATCGCCGCCTTGTCCCGTCCGGGGCTAGTCCGGGCAGTGATCTCGGTGGAACCGCTGGGGCCTCCCGACCGGGACATGGGTGAGCGGGGCGCCCTGACCTACGGTGTCGCGGCGACGCCGCTGCCCCCACTGAAGCCCGGCACTCCCCCGCCTTCGGTGTACGTGCTCACCGGATCCGGCTCGGGTCGCGTCGACATCGATGCGAAGACTACGGACCGACTGTCCACGCTCGGTCTATCGGCCACCCAGATCATTCTGTCCGAGCACGGGTTACCCGGACACGGACACGGTCTCGTGTTCGAGGCTGGCAACGACCGCGTGTTCGATCTGGTCCTGAAGACTCTCGCCGACATCGCCATCACAGCCACCTCTACCGATCGGATAGCGACATGACAACCACCGCCACTCGTCTCTGGGGCTTGGATTCCCCTCGCATGACCATCGACGCGCAACACTTGGTGATCGGAGCGCAGGGGTCGGTCGACATCCCGCTGCCATCGTTCTTGATCGAACACGATCGCGGGCTCGTGCTCTTCGACACCGGTATGAATCCCGTGGTGTGCGATGACCCGCGACTCCTCTTCGGCGATCGGCCGGAATCGGACTGGATCACAGCGGCCCCAGAACAGCGCATCGATCGGCAGATCGAGAAGCTCGGATTCTCTGTCGGCGACGTGACCCATGTGATCCTGTCGCACACGCACAGCGACCACTCTGGGGGCCTGTACCTGTTCCCGCATGCTCGCTTCTTCGCCGGGCCGGGCGAATTCCAGTGGGCGGCGAACCCGTCGCCCGCGTCGGCACATCTGTTCATGCCCGACGACTTCGCGACGCCGACGGTCAAAGCCTTCGACTGGTCGACGGTCACGACTCCCACCCACGACCTCTTCGGCGATGACTCGATAGTCATTCATCACACGCCCGGCCACACTCCGGGTGAGCTCTCGGCACTGGTCCGACTGCCGTCGCAGAACATCGTGCTCAGCGGGGATGCCGCGCACCTTCGCGAATCACTCGAATGGAAAGCGCCCGATCCATCCGACTGGGACATCGATCAGGCACGACACAGTCTTGTGTCACTGGAACAGTTGGCCAAGCGGGAAGAAGCGCGGATCTGGGTCGGCCATGATGAACGCGACTGGGTCGATTTCGGGGCCGGAGCCGCGCTGTCATGAAGATGATGTTCGACTACGGCTGTGGCGACTGCGGCTGGCTCGGCGAATCCCTGCTGACTTTGCCGGCCCCGGCAACGATCCCGTGTGTCGACTGTGGCCGGCCAAGCCGGCGACGCTACACCACGGCCGGCCTGAAACGCAGTGCTGAGGGACTCGCGGCGATCGCACCCGCTGGCGGCAGTATCGCCTGCCGCGACAACCCCGACGTTCCCGGGCTCTGCCACGTCGCCCCGAAGGCGCGCCGCGCGATGATCGCCCGGCACCGTGGTGATGACCACACCCTGTCCCGGGAATTAGCTCGGCAGACAGCAGAGTTCGAGTCGCGTGGTCCCGTTCCGCTGCAGGACGTCATCGATGTGCACTGATGGACGACCGCCGGCATCGCCGAGCATGCTCTTGTTGTGGCCGATCAAATCCAGCCTCATCCGCTATGTCCGGACGCGGCACGACGGAGCGCTCTCCGCAGACGCCGGTCTCCGGTTAGACCCGGAGACCGGCGTCTTCTGCTTTCCAGGCCGGGCCGATAGCGACAATGCCGACAGCGGCGATCATCTTGACAGCGGCGATCATCCCGACAGCGATCACACGGCGGGCAACATCCGCCGCTTCTGCGGTGATCTCCGATTGCGGGCACATGGGGGGATGCTATTCATCCGCATAGCGGACCCGGGGCTTAACCGGGACACGGACGGAACTTGGACGATGACCGTATCGGGAATGTATCCGGACGCTCCTCGGATCACGTTGGCGCACCTATCCATACTGGCCGCGCGCGGGCGTTCGACACTGTTCGATGCGGTGCTTGCACCCGACGGAGCGGACTTCTTCGGCGGATACTACGCGGCCGGCGACCGACTCGACCCGGTGGAACTGCGCGTGGTCGAGTGAAAGCAGATGACGAGGGGGCCAGGCGATCTGGCCCCCTCGTGTGTCACGTGCAGTTGTGGTCGCTACTCACCTCAGACCGCTCCACCGGGCGATCTCGGTATGGTCGGCGGTCGGCGACAACTCCTGCGCTGCGGCGCTCCACAACTCGACCGACCGATCTGTCAGCGGAACGCTGAGGTTGACCTCGCGTGCCAATTGCTGGGCGATCCGCATGTCCTTGAGCATCAGCTGCAGCGCAAATCCGGAGTCGTATGTCTCGGAGACAACGAAATTGGGCCACTTGTTCTCGGTGGAACCGATGCGGCCGCTGGCGCCGTTGATTGCATCGAGCATCACCTCGGTGTCGATCCCGAAACGCCGACCGATGTGCATGGCCTCGCTGGTCACCAGCAGGTGGGTGGCAGAGAGCAGATTGTTGAGCGCCTTGAGCGCATGACCGGAGGCAACCGCTCCGGTGCGGACCATCCGTCCGAGAATCTGCAAGACGGGTTCGGCTTCCTTGACCGCGGCGTCGTCGCCGCCGACCATGATCGTCAACGTCCCGGCCACAGCACCTTTCACCCCTCCCGACACCGGCGCATCGATGAGACGCACCTGGTACTTGTCCTCGAGGGTTTCGGCGAGAGCTCGTGTTCTGCCCGGTACCGAGGAGCTCATGTCGACGATCAAGGCTTCCGGCGAGACATGCTGTGCCACGCCCTCATCGATCAGCACCTTCTCCACGATGTCGGAGTTGGGCAACATTAAGATCAGCACGTCGGCGCAGTCGGCCACCTCGGTGACGTCACCGCCGGCCACGCCACCGTGCGAGGCAAGAACCTCCAGCGCGGTGGCGTTGGCGTCGAATCCCCGCACGGTGTGCCCGGACTCGACGAGTCGGCGAGCCATCGGCATACCCATGTTGCCCAGACCGATGAAGCCGATCGTCGTGTCAGGCATTGATGACGCCCAGTTCGCTGAGGGTCTTCTCGGCGACCCGGAAGGACTCCAACGAGGCCGGGACGCCGACATAGATGGCCGCCTGCAGCAGTACCTCCTGGATCTCCGCGACGGTGACACCATTGTTGATCGCGCCCTTCACGTGGACCGCCAGCTCGTGGTTCCTGTTCAGTGCCGTCAGCATCGCACGATTGAGCAGACTTCGGGTGCGCGGTTCGAGCCCGGGGCGCGTCCAGACTGCGCCCCAACAGTATTCGGTCACAAGCTCCTGGATCGGTGCCGCGAATTTGGTCGCGTTCGCCAGCGATCGCTCGACGTGTTCGGCCCCCAGCACCTTTTTGCGCATCTCGACACCGGCTGCGTAGGTGTCCTGGCGGATAGTGGCTGTTGAAGTGGTCATTTCGGTTCCTTCAAGGCATCGGACGATGCCGGTCGATGTGTGGCGGTGGCGGGGTGCCCCGGGGCGGTCACAGCTCGAGTTCGAGCCGATCCCCCTTGGCCCGGGAAACACAGATCATCATCACGTCGTTGGCGTTCTTCTCCTCATCGCTGAGGATGGAGTCGCGGTGGTCGATCTCACCGCAGACCACGCGTGTCTCGCACGTGCCGCAGGTCCCCTCCATGCAGGAGTAGATGACGGGCACGCCTGCCTGTTCGGCGGCTTCCACGATGGTCGTATCGGCGCCGACCTCGATCTCGATATCGGATTCGGTGAAATACACATTGCACGCACCGGTACTCGCTGTCAGCGCGGCCGCGTCCTTTGGTGCGAATCTTTCGGTACGCAACGACCCGGCCGGCCAGGCGGCCATGGCGGTTTCGAGTGCACGCAACATACCTTCAGGGCCGCACCCGTGGACTTGGGTGCCGGGCAACACGGTCGACACGAGCGCGTCGAGGTCGGTGATCCCGCACTCGTCGTCGGGACGCACGTCGATGTGGCCGGGAAAGCGGGTCAGGAGTTCGTCGACGAATGCCATGGTCGAGCGCGAGCGACCGAGGTAGGCCAGAGACCAAGGTGTGCCGCTATCGTGCGCCACCTGCATCATCGGCATCAGTGGCGTGATACCGATGCCGCCGGCGACAAACAGATGCCGCTCTGCGGGCACGAACTCGAAGTGATTGGCCGGCGTGCCCACGGTAAGGGAGTGCCCCATGGTCAGTGACGAGTGGATGTACTCGGAGCCTCCACGTCCATCGACCTCGCGCAGGATACCGACGCGGTAGACCGTGCGGTCGGACGGGTCGCCGCACAACGAGTACTGCCGCCGAAGGCCGTTGGGCAGGTGCAGTTCGAGGTGTGCCCCGGGTGTCCACGCCGGTAGGTCGGCGCGGTCCGGTGCGGCGAGAGTCAGCTCGACGACACGATCGGCAACGTCGCGTCGGGTGACCACCTCGACGGCGAGCTCTGAGGTGCTGTGTTGGGGGCGATCGAGCGCGGGTGCAGACATGTGGACTACTTTCGGAAGTGGGTCGATGGCGAAATTGGTTGGGCATCACGCCCGATCGAAGTGGACGCGGACGTGCGACCAGCCGGTGCGAAGTGGTCGGCCATTGCTCTCGGGAGGTCCGTCGAGCGTGAAGCCAGCTGTCTTCGCGAGTATCTGTTCGAGGGTGGCGCGCAATTCTTCGCGCGCGATGGGCGATCCCATGCACTGATGGGGACCATGACCGAAGGTCAGGTGTGGGTTCCTGGCGCGATGGAGGTCGAAGGTGTCGCCATCGTCGAACTTGGCCTCATCGCGATTGGCGGAGTAAACGTTCAGCGCCACCTTGACGCCCTCCGGAATCACCTGGCCATATGCCTGGACGTCGCGTGTGGCATGACGACGTGTTTGGTGAAGCGGCGGAGCCAGTCGCAAGACCTCTTCCACCGCTGCGGACACGAGGGTCGGATCGCTGCGGAGTTCCTGCTGCACCGACTGCATGTTGCCGAGGTGGACCATGATTGAACCCATTGCAGCTGTTGTTGTATCGGCCCCGGCGGAGAAGATCTGCACACCGATAGCGACAGCCTCCTCGTGCGTGATTGCCCGTCCTTCGGGCTGCAGTTGGAGCACTCCGGACATGATGTCGACCGACGGATCCTGAGGGTTGACCCGGCGATCCTCGATCAGCGCCTCAACCGTTGGATTCCACAGGGTCTTGTTGATCTCTCGATGCTTCTCGAGGTCATGGCGCACGGCGTCGGCACGAGCGAGACTGTCGGCCATGGTTTCCCATGCAGCGGCAGGCAGCCCCAAGAACTTCGCGAGAACCTGCTGTGGCACGATCACCCCAAATTCGTTGATCATGTCACCTCCTCCGCGTTCGATGAGGGGGTCGAGGTTGTCGGCGACGATCTGCTCGATGTCCGGCGCCAGCATCGCGATCCGGGCCGGTACGAAGTACTGCTGCAAGAACTTGCGGAAGAAGGTGTGTTGGGGGGGATTCGACTGTATCGGAATCGATTTCATGAACTCCGGAAACTCGACGAAGGGCTGGCCGCTCTTGTAAGTCTTCCAGTCCCGGGAGTTCTTCTGCACGTCGGCGTAACGCATGAATCCATAGAATCCGTCGTAGTCACAGGTGTAGGCGAGCGGTGCCTCGGCGCGGAGTCGCGCGTACTCGGCGGGATACTCATCGACCGTCGTGGGACTCCAGTCGTCGCGCGTGGCGGTTGTGTGTGTGGTCACGGTAACTCCTTCACGTGCATGTGGACTGCGCAGTACCCACCATAGGAAAGACGTGACCCAGATGACATATCCGGCGCAGAGAATTCCGGTTCGTGATATATATTCTGTGTATGGATGTTCGACAGATCCGCTACTTCATCGCCGTTGCTCAGGAAGGCTCCATCTCGAAAGCCGCTAAACGGCTCGGCATGACCCAGCCCCCGTTGAGCGCGTCGATGGCGACTCTGGAGAAGGAGCTCGGAGTCAGATTGCTCGAGCGGACGCCGCGGGGTATCCGTCCAACCGCAGCCGGTGATCACCTTTTCGAGCGGGGAACCCGGCTGGTGCGGGACATGCAGGATCTGGCCAGAGAGTTGGTGGGGCACGGACGAGGTACCGTCGGTGCCCTGCATCTCGCCGTGTACATGCCGTTCTCGTGGACGTACCTGCCCTCTTACCTGCGCCGTTTCGGTTCCACGTCTCCCGGCGTGGAGGTGACGCTCTATGATCCCACCCCCGACGACACCCTCGACGGTGTCGACAATGGCACCTACGACCTGGCGATCATGGCGACGAGCGATCTTCCCTACGTACAGCAGGCGTATTCGGGATCGATGACCATCGAACGCGTGCGCAGCCTCGCCATGGTGGCGCTGGTCAACGATGACTTTCCATATCCGGATGACCCACTACCCTTGGACCTGCTCGCCACCGACACCTGGTTGCTTCCCGAGCCGACGCCGCGCTTTCCTGGCGTCGCCGAGATACTCGACAGTCAGTGGGAAAGTCTGCAGGTCATCCCGCCACGACTCAAGGTGGTAAAAAACCTGCAGACGACTCTGCCATTGGTGAGCGCCGGGATGGGCGTGACGATACTGCCACCCGAGGTGCTCGCGATGCACACCGAAGGTGTCATCGCCCGCCGTACTGACCCGCTGCTCGATTCGCTGGAGGTAATTCTGGTGTGGAACTCGAAGCGCCAACTCAGTGAAGTCGCAACACGGTTCGTTGATGTGGTCCGTGCGACCGCGCCGCGCGAATAGATTTCAACGGACATCCACAAATAGACATGTCCTCGACCATGATGAAGTGGCGGCATGAGAATGCTACCGAAAACCTAAGCGCACCAAGGAATGCGCGCTCAGGATTGCCCTCGGCCAATGCCCACGAGGTTGTGTGCTGCCTATGCGGCGGAGGGTGCGAGGCCATCGGCAACGCGGAGCCGCTGACAAGCGTCGCTCGATCTAAGCTACAGAGCGAGATCGGTTGCGGCTGGCCATGAATGGCCAGCCGCAACCGAGTCACGGTGTTACTTGAAGGTGTCCTTTATGTTCTCTCCCACCTTCTTGACGCCCGCGGAGCCCTGGTCCTTCTTGCCTTCCGCCTCCAGGTTGGAGTTGTCGGTGGCGTCTCCGACAGCCTCTTTCACCTTGCCGACTGCGTCTTCTGCGGCGTTCTTGGCCTTGTCGACGAAACTCATGTACTTCTCGCTTTCCTCTCGAGGGCCCGAAACAGGTTCGGACTTCTCCACTATCAGTCGTGGCATTCTGATCGGACTGAATGCCACCTTGGGTGTTACATCTGGGTTAGTCGGTGTCGACCGCCAAATGTGCACGGACAGATCTCATGACGTGTGTCACATGACGCCGCGGGATCAGTCGGCTGTGGATGAGGTCTTGTTTGCGATGAGTTCGTTGGCGATATCGCGTACTCGACGATTGGTGTTCTGTGATTGCGAACGGAGGATCTGAAAAGCGTTCTCTGCGTCAATGCCGTGCTCGCCCATGATGATCCCCTTCGCCTGCTCGATGGGTGCCCGGTTGCTGAGCGCTGCACGGAGCGCGTCCGCGACCTCTATCGCGGACTTGAAGCGCGCGAAATCACTGATCGCCCGCGAAACGGTCGTGGTGAGCAGTTCGAGGATGTCGTAGTCGATGGCGTCGAATGCGGCGGGAGCACTGCCGTAGAGATTCAAGGCACCCAGTGGCTGATCCGGCGCTGAGAGTGCCGCTGCGAGGAACGAGTGAATGTTCTCTTCTGCTGCTGCTGTTGCAAATTCAGGCCACAGTTGCTCGGTGGCGTCGACATCGACGAGCACGGTTTCCCCGGTTCGAGCGGCATGCAGACAGGGGCCGTCGTCGGCGTCGTACTGTCCCTGATCGACCCGCAGGGTTCGGGTATCGGTGTGTACCGCGGTGTAGGTTCTTCCGCCGAGTGCGATGGTGATGCTTGTGCATTCGGCCCCGTCGATGGCCTCGTGAGCCACATCGACAACTCGCTGGAGCAGCACCACGAGATCGTCCTCGTCGTTGATGCTGCCGCCGAGGGCAACGAGCATTGCCGCCAACGCCGCAGGCGTCGCATTCGTTTCAGCAACAGCCGTAGCGACTTCGACGGCACCGTTGGTTGCGCCGTCGGGTGTGGCTGCCAACAGTGACTCTCGCGTCCGAGGGTCCGACGCCGGATCCTCATTCGAAATGTCCGACATGCGCATCTCACTCCCCCGCCTTTGTGCGTTCATCGCCAGGCCTCCATGGACTTCCGCAGTTGTTCTCGGGCACGTACGTAGTGGCCACGAGCCGCTCCCGGCGCGAGGCCCAGCACCTTCCCCACCTCGGTGAACGGCATCCGCTCCACCTCCCGCAACATCCACGCGGCACGCTGTCGTGGCGGAAGGGTTGCCAGACACTGCTCGACTGCTTCGACGAAAACAGTGCTTGACACTTCCGGAAACGGTAGTCCGACTGTGGAGTGGCCGTTGCGGTTGAGGGAGTCGTCACCCACCGGGATCGGAAGGCGCAGTCGATACGAGTCGACGATCTTGCGCGAACATATAGCGAACAACCACGTCCGCACCGAGCTGTCCCGACGGAACGAGTTCAAGCCCAGCCACGCAGCCAGTAGCGAATCCTGGACGACTTCTTGGGCATTCCATTCGTCGGCCAACATACGCCGCGCGTATCCGTGAAGACGAGGTCCGAACAGGGTCACGAGTTGGTCAAACGCGTCTCGATCACCCAGCGACGCCCGTTCGATCAAATCCATGTCGTCGATAACGACACGTTCTCGTCCCTCTACTCGCACCTCGAACTCCATCCGCCGACAGCTCCGCTCCGAAGCCATCACGTGGAAGAGGCAGACATCACGATACCGGGTCGCCCTTGGCACATCAATCGACGCAGTTCGAGGCGTCCTTCGAAATACGCTCAGCGGGAGGGCCCTCCGCTTCTGTGTTTCGCGCGTTCGCACCCTCTGTCAGCCAGGCATCTCGTGCGCCCCGTCGAGCGACTTGACCTGCTGCCAGACTCGGTCGAACGAGTCGGCGTCGGCCACGGGTCGACGAACCGCGTCGTCGAACCTCCGCCGTTCCTCGCGACTTGCATGAGCGGTGCTCTCTAACGCATGGAGCACCGCTCACTGCACAAGGTTACGTGTCGGTGCGGATCGTATGCGCCGTGATTCGTGCTGAGCACGGCCCGCATCGAAAGCACGGACCAGTAACTGAGACAGAATGTTCGTTGCGTGTCAGTTCTTACTCCGCGCGCTCGTCGCACGCAGCGAGAGCAGCCAGCACGGCCCGTGTTCGTGTATCGCGTCGCTCCCGCAAGGCCTCGTAGGTCTGTTCGCCAACACCGTAGGTGTCCTCGACCTGTTCGATCAGCGTCTCCATTGATGTCGGATCTGTCGCTGGAGAGTGGTATTCGATCCCACCCGTCGTCGCGCCGACACCGGAAATCAAGTGGCGAATGCCCCCAGGTCCACCACCGAGTACATTGCTCTCGAACAATCCGATTGTTGCCCAACGTAATCCGAGTGAGTTCTGAAGAATGGTGTCGAGATCGGCAGGGCTTACAACGCCCTGTTGCACGAGATAACGAGCTTCACGTGAGATGACACCCTGCAACCGATTGGCGACGAACCCCGGGATCTCCTTCCCGATGACAACGGGAGTCCGGCCCAGCGAACGGTAGACATCCACCGCTCGCGTCACCGCCGACGCCGATGTCTCCGAAGAGGGAACGACCTCCACCAACGGCATGAGATCCGGTGGATTGAACGGATGACCGACGAGAACTCTCGCTCCGTCGATGCCGTCGGCAATGATGGCACTTGCGGTGATCGATGAACTCGACGTCGCTATCACCACCGACGGGGCGGTGGCGGCGACGAGCGCGCCGATGGTGTCCCGTTTGACGTCGAGTCGCTCGGGACCGTTCTCTTGAACGAACGTCGCACCTCGAACACAGTCCTCCAGTGAGGTCGCGACTGTGATGCCGGCGTCGGGCCCGAACGTCGACTGCACGACGTCGGCGACGTCGGGCCGAACATCGAATACTCTTACGTCCCAACCATGTTCTAATGCGAGGCGCACCCAGGCGAGACCGATCACTCCGACGCCGATGATCGCGACGGTCTCCGCCGCGGGTTGACCTAAATGCTGCTTTGCGACCATCTCATCGACTCCCGATTCCGGTGAACATAGTGTCTCCTGTCAGCGTTGGACGGCGCCGAGAACTTCGGCGGTGCTGGCACCGTACTGTTCCGGTAGTCGCCTGATGTCGGTCGGCGTCCTGGAGTACTCCAACGGGTTGCGCACCATGCGAACTCGACCCTCGGTCGGATGGTCGACTTCACCGATCAGGTCCACTTCACGGACATAGTCGTCGTTGGGCAGGTCGGCGATGTCGGTGACCAGTCCGAAGGGAATGTCGTGGGCATTCAGGTACTCCTCCCACTCCGCGGTGGTCTTGGTCGTCGAGTGCTCGAGCACCTCTTCCCATCCCGAATTGAACACGGCGCGGTCGATCGCAACGCTGTCCCAAACGGGGTCGGCTGCGCGGTCGTTGCGCCCGGCGCCGATGAGCAACAGGCGGATGGCGGCATTGGTATAGGCGACGGCGGCGATCGCCCCACCGTCACGGGTCCGCATGGCGCGGTGAATCTGGCTCAGGCTGAGAGGATTTCCGACGTCGCCTGCTGGCGGAACGAACATCTCGCCGCCTAGGTGCTCGACTGCATTGACGGCGATCATCGTATCTGCCATGGCAATTCGGAGGTATTGGCCCTGTCCGGTGCGCACTTGATCGACGACGGCACCCAGGACGCCGATGGCGAGATAGAGTGCCACGGTCTTGTCGGCGATGAACGTTGGCAGGAACTGCAAACTCCCATTGGCTCGTTCCTGCATGTTGACGATTCCGCTCACTGCCTGGATCACCTCGTCATACGCGGGCCGATCCGCAGCACTCGATGTTTCGTTGAATCCCTGCGCGTGCGCGTAGATCAACTGAGGAAAGCGCTCCCGCAGGCTGTCGTAGTCGATGCCGAGCTTCGTCAGCGCACGACCCCGCATATTGGTCACCAGGACGTCGGCCTGTGCCAGCAGGTTCAGCAGCGTATCGACCCCGCCGGGCGCCTTGAGATCGAGTGTGACGCTGCGCTTGTTGCGATTGAGCTGCATGTACAGCGCGGCCATTCCTGGATTGCGCTCCACGTTGGCTGGCGAGATTCGAGCGTTGTCTCCTGGCGATTCGATTCTGATGACGTCGGCGCCCATGTCGCCCAAGATCTGGGTCGCCATCGGACCCAGAACCACTTTGGACAAATCCACAATTCGGACACCGGCTAGTGGTCCAGTTGGTTTGCCGTCGATGTTCAAAGGAAATGCGTTGTCGCCCATAATGTCTCCCGACTTTCTTAGATGACCTGCACTCGAGTGTATGTGCTTCGGAACGCTAAAGGAATGACCGTGTTCGTTGCTTCGGTATGATCGCAGCGATAACACCAATGGAGGTTTCAGTGGAGATTCGACATCTTCGGTACTTTGTGGCGGTGGCTCGCGAGTTGAGTTTCACTCGGGCTGCGCAGTCCCTGCATATGTCGACGCCCCCGCTGAGTCAGCGGATCCGATCAATGGAGTCCGAACTCGGTGTCAAACTCTTCGACCGGTCAACTCATCACACCGCGCTGACCACTGCTGGACGCGAGTTGCTCCCGCTGGCAAGGCAATTGGTCACCGAGTTCGACACGTTGTCCGCGCGGGTCAACAAACCGTCGTCGGGACTCGACGTTCGCCTGACCGTTCCCGATGTCCTGTCACGCGCGCAGCGGCGTCGTGTCTCTCGAGTCATCGATGAGCTGTCGGATCTGTTCACCATCCGCTTGCGTCAGAGCCCTTCGGTGGCGATGGAAGTCGAGCTGATCGACGCCACAACCGACCTTGCTCTGTGCCACATGCCGACGAATCACCCTCAGTTGGTTGATCGGTTGGTGTGGGCGAGTGAACTCGACGTAGTGGTCGATGCCCGTCGCGTTCTCGGCCGAGTCGACATCACCGCCGCCGAACTGCGCGATCTGAGCTTTTTACGCGGTCCGCGCCATTGGGACCTGCGTTCCAATCAGCACTTCTCCGACCTGCGAGAACGCGGCATCCAGATCGAACCCGATGTCCGCTACAGCGATGTCAGCGGAATGCTGCTGTTACTGCGCCACGCGCCGCTGTTTGCACTCATTCCACGTGACTCCGAGGTCCGCGAGGTCATTGAATCCGAGGAGATCTCACTTCTTCCCATCAGCGATCTGTCGATGAAGATCACGACGAGTTGCATCCGCCGGTCGAGTGACGTCCATCTGGACCCCCTCATCGACGCACTCGCCGCTTCGATGAGTCCGTAAGGGCGTGCGGATCGTCGTCGGTGCCGATGACGGGGCGGCCGTCTCCCCCCGGGGGGCTGACGCGGCTGTGCGTGACGCACTCCCGGCTCTACTGTCGGTCAGCGATCAGGCCGGCATCTCGTACGCCCCGTCGAGCTCTTTGACCTGCTGCCAGACTCGGTCGAAGGATTCGGCATCGGCGACGGGTCGTCGGACAGCTCCGAGTGCCCATGCCTGCTGCTCCGGCTTGGCCGTTGGCTTTCCATAGAGTGAGACGGCGTAGCCGGAGAAGTCGCGGATCTGGAAGTCGAAGATCCGGTTGAGTAGATCGTCGTCGAGCCCGGTGATCGCGGCCTGCTCCAAGATCAACTGCCCGTAGACGACGAGGGAGAACAGATGTCCGACGGTGAGGACGAAGTCGAGGTCTTTCTGCTGCTCTGCGCTCGGAGCGGCGGTCTGCAGCAACGCTTGTAAGGCCTGTGCCTGCTCGTAGAACACGGCGACGTTCGCTACGTCGGTGCGGGCGGCGTACGGGGTCGTCCAGTCGGCGAAGCGCACCTTGCCCGCTCCCCCGACGGGCCCCTGTGCAAAGAAGAACGTGTCGTCAGAGGCGTCGAGGCGTGTTCCGATCTCTGGATACTCGACCGGCCCGAACAGGTAATTGGGCATGAACTTCAAGATCTGGCCGACGTTGACGTGGACGGTGCCCTCGAGCCGCGGCAGCCAGCCGATGAATCGGTTGGCCTGGTGAAAGTAGGTGTTCTTCTCGTAACCCTTGGCAGCGACGGCGTCGAGCAGCAGCGTCATCACCGTTTCGCCCTCCGAGGTGACCTTCGATTTCGTCACCGGGTTGAACAGCAGATATCGCCGGTCGTCGAGACTGGCCGACCGGAAGTAGTCGACGGCGCGGTTGCTGAAAAGCTTCATCGCACTGAGCCGCGCGAACGCGTCGACGAAGTTGCCCTGCACGTGGGAGAAGTCGGTGACGCGGTTGCCGTAGAGAATTCGGTTGTTGGTGTGGGTGATCGCCTCGTACAGCGAGTGCGTACACATCCCGACCGAGCCGTGACACAGGTTGAACTTGCCGACGTTGACCGTGTTCAACGCAGCGGCGAAGGCTTCAGGGCCCGTGTGCAGGATGTCATCGGGACCGACCGGATAGTCGTCGAGCTCGAAGGTGGACACGAACATCTGTCCGTGCACGACGTTGTCGATGAGGTGATAGTTCTCGTGTCGACTGTCGACGGCGAAAAACACGTAGCCGTCGGGCCCCTCGACGTCGGCGCGGCGACCGAACACCGAGACCATCCCGGCCACGTTGCCGTTACCGATGTAGTACTTGGTGCCCGATGCGGTGAAGCCGCCTGCGTCGTCACTCGTCAGCACCATGTCGGTGCTGTACACATCGGCGCCGTGGGCCCGTTCAGACAGGCCGAAGGCCATCACCTCGCCGTCGAGAAGCTGCTGCGCTGCTTTGGTTTTCGCAACCTCATTGCTCGACATCCAGATCGGGCCGAGTCCGAGGATGGTGACTTGTTCGGCGTACCAATAGGCCAACCCGTAGAAGCCGAGGATCTCACTCAGCGCAGCGTTGCGGGCGGCGTCCCAGCGTCGATCCTCGTCGCCGGCGGCGTATGCCGCCGGCGTGAGGAACGTGGCGAACAGCTTCTCCTTCTTCTCGAACTCGAGGAAATCGGCGACCCATTCGGCGTTGAGGTCTGCCTCCAGCAGTCGCTGTTTGCCGTATGACTCGAAGAAGTCGATCGTGGCGCGCAGCAATCGGCGCGTCTCGGCGTCGAACTCCGAGTAGTCGTTGGTCGCGGGATTCAGCAAAAGGCCCATAGGCCGAAGCCTAGCCAGTTACGGGTGGCCAGGGAAACGTGACTCTGGAGCCTCATACTTCGCGCGCGCTCGCCGAGACGTTGGCCTCGACGAGCATGCGAAGTTGGTTGGCGACCTGGTCGAGTGGCGTCGTGCTCTGGGCCGCGCGGCTGAGCAGAAGAGCTCCCTCCATGCCGGAGACGACGGTGGCAGCAAGGTCGGTGGCCGCAGAGACGTCGAGTCCCTCGACTCGGTGAAAGCGTTCGGCGAGGATGTCGGTCCAGGACGTGTAGATCTCGGCCGCCGCGTCAGCGGCGTCGGGTGCGTCGCGGCGGCCGAAAGCTGCTGCGGAAACGACGCATCCGCCTTCGAAGTCCGATTCGCGCACCAGATCTTTCCAGATCTCAACGAAGGTGCCGAGCGGGTCGTCGGACTCCATCACCGCACGCAGAACCTCGGTGGTCTCGTCTCCCGCATGCCGGGTTGCGGCGGTGACGAGTTCGGGTTTGCCGCCGGGAAAATTCCAGTACAGCGAACGACGGGCGACCTTGCTGCTTGCGACGATCTCAGTGACACCGACTCCCGCCACGCCGTGACGTCGGACCAACTCGATAGTGGCTTCGATCAGCCGTTCCCGCACACTTGCCACTGACTCGACCTTTCCCGGTCTCGATTCTCATCCGACAGTGACGATATCGCCAGGACGCGCGCACCGGCTCCCGGCACCATGGTCTGACGGTTCACACCCTTGCCCGCTTATACCGATCATGCTAATTTCACTGCTTATACCGATCGGTATAACCGCAACGGCGGGGGCCTCCCTTCGCGTGTGGGAAGGGCAGAGTGTGTCGATTCATCATCTGAACTGTGGGGAGTTGCACCCACCGTCGGCGTGGTTGGCCGAAGGCGTCGGGAGTGTATTTCGTCGAGGACACGCGGTGTGTCATTGCCTGCTCATCGAAAGCGACGACGGCGTGATTCTGGTCGATACGGGATTGTCTGAAGACCAGACACGTTCTCCGAGAGCATCTTTGGGAGCCGATGTGGCATTCCTGCTTCATCCGTCGGCGTCCTCGGCGGTGACTGCCAAAGCACAGGTGCAGCAGCACGGATTCGACGTAGGCGATGTCCGGCACATCTTCATGACACACCTCGACGTCGACCACCGCGGAGGTCTCGCCGACTTCCCCAATGCGACAGTCCATATCAGTCGGATGGAGCTGACGAGCGCAGAGGAACCGCGAACGCGGATGGACCGCCGGCGATACCAAGGGGCCTGGCGGGACTCGCTGAAGTGGGAGATTCACGACACCAGCACCGACCGTTGGCACGGGTTCCCCGTCCTGTTCGACGATGACACCTCGGCAGGCAGACTGGTCATGGTCGAGCTGCCGGGGCACTCCCCCGGTCACAGCGGGATCGCCATCGAGCACACGGGAGATGCGACTCACGCCCCGGGCACGCTGTTCCACGTCGGTGACGCCATTCAGCACCGGAACGAGTTGCGTCGTGATGCCGCTACTCCGTGGGGCATTCGTGGATTCAACACGTTGATGCAGGTGAATCGCCGGGAACGTCTGCGTACGAGAAGTGCACTGCAGGAGCTCGCCACCGGCGACGTCGTCGTGATCTGTGCTCACGACGCGCACATGTTCGCCGATCATGCGGCGCCCTTGTGAAGCGTCCCGTGGTCCAGCTTCCCGCACAGGTGTGGCAGCGGGCCCGCTCCCTGGTGGAGACGAGCGCAGTTGCCGACGCACATGGGCATCCACAGGCAGTGGTGCCGCGACCGCTGAGGCGTCTCGCGGAGAAGGTCGCCCACGTCCCACATGATCCGCTGGAGACCCTGGCCACGGGCGGAGTCAACCTGGCAGTGATCACGGCTGTCGGCGATGCGATGGCGACCGCGGGAAGGCCCCGATCTGCGCTCGATACGGTCTACAGCCAACTCGCCGCCTCACGCCGCGAAGCGTTCACCGCTCGGCTGCCGATCACGACCACAGTGGCCGGGATCGGCGCAGACACCGGCCACCAGGTGCTTCTCGGGATCGAAGGCGGTGATGTCATCGGCGACGACCCCGGATGCCTTGCCCGGTTGTACGACGTCGGTGTCCGACTGGTCGGGCTGGTCCACTACGCCGACAACAACCTGGGGACGATCAGCACGTCGGTGACGGGCCGCCGCGGAAGTCATGCCGTGCGTTCCGGGACGCGGCCGGCAGGACTCACCGGACTCGGCGTCGAGATCGTCGGTGAGATGAACAGTCTCGGCATCGCCATCGATCTGGCGCACGCAGACCGGGCCGA
>NZ_BAFB01000030.1 GCF_000248075.1 Gordonia otitidis NBRC 100426
GCTCGCAAGCCCAACGCAACCACGACGCCGTATCAGCATTGCTGTCGCAGGTTGTCGATGCCGGGATGCTCGGCCGCTCGCACCGGGGACTGCCGATCCAGGTGATCGCCACCACCACGCTGGCCGAATTGGAGGCACAGGCCGGGGTGGCACAGACAGCATCCGGGACGCTATTGCCAATACCGGATCTGATCGAAATGGCCGCCCACTCGTCGACCGGGGTGCAACCGTATCTGGCGGTATTCGCCGAGCACACCACCGTGCCGCTGTATCTGGGGCGGTCGAAACGGTTAGCCTCGCCAGGTCAGCGGTTGGCGTTGTTCGCTGCCGAGGGTGGCGGCGTGTGTTCAGCCCCTGGCTGTACCCAACCGGCGTCGCGGGTCGCGATCCACCACGCCGCCAAGGACTGGGCTGCTGGTGGGTGCACCGATATCGACCAGTTGGCACCGGCCTGCGATGTGCACAACCGTCGCGTCGGACCCAAGCCGGGTCAGTACACGACCCGCATCATCACCGACGGCCCCGATACCGGACGCGTGGCGTGGCGGTTGAACGCCGCCCCCGGCATGCCGCCGAATCCTGAACACATCAACCGGGCCGCGGACGTGGCCGCCGACTTCCGCGACCACCTCGCCACCGCGAGCACCGCGAGCACCGACCACGTGACAGACGACCCGATGGCGTCAGTCACCCGACTCGTCCCCCGCGACACACGCGGCGCACCGCCAACCAGCGTGATCGACCACCGACTACACACCCTGCTGGGCGCCATGACTGCGCCGGATCACCACGACCGCGACATACGCGTCGACATCACCTGGCACCCGCCCCGCCACCCCGACCACGACCCCGACCCGCTCGCAGCGTGAGCGCCATTGGGCCGAGCGGGCGAGGATCACCAGCACCGCTCACCCCGCCACCACACCAGGTCGCGGGGCAGGAGTCGTGGCAGTCCAGGAGCGGGGCAGGCCGGGAGCCGATTGTTGAGCAGGAGCGGATGGTGGGAAGGCGAGGCGCACGA
>NZ_BAFB01000029.1 GCF_000248075.1 Gordonia otitidis NBRC 100426
AGATTCGACGCCGAGGCGCTGACGATCGCTCCCGGTACGTTGCCGCGGGCGATCGAGGTGAAGGCGATCGACGACTGGACCGTCGACGGCACCAGGGTCAGGTACAACAGGCCGGTGTAGAGGTCGTGACCGATCGTCGGTTCGACGATCGGTCGGAGCGCCAACCCGACGAGCGGAAAGACAAGGAAGGTGAACGCGAGGATCGTCAGGTGCAGACGCCAGTGCGCAAGCCCGTTGAGTGCCTCCCGCGGGTGCAGTCGCGCGCCGTACAGGAAGAACAGGAAGCCGATGGCGATCGTGACCGCCCAGTCGAGCACCTCGGCGAAGGTGCCGCGTGCGGGGAAGAAGGCCGCCACGACGACCGCTGCGAGAATCGCCAGGACAAAACCGTCGATCGGGGACCGGGCGAGGAGTCGGCGCAGCACGTCCTATGGGGTCGGTGCGTGATTGTCGGGGCGTGCGTGATTGTCGGGGCGTCCCGGTGTGGCCGCGGCATTCGCCGTGGGCGCGCCAGCATCAGCCGACGACGCAGCGGGACCGCTCGACGCGACTGCGTCGTCGGTGGAGCACATGCCGCGCAGCGTGCACGACGCGCAACTGTCGGTGCCGCAGTCTGCGGCGGGGTCGGCGGGCGCAGCCGGGGATGTCTGGGCGTGCTCCTCGCCGGTAGCGCTGTGATCGGCTGAGCAGCAACTGCAGCCCGCATCCTCGGCTGGGGCGACGGCGTCGGCCGCACGCACGGCATAGCCGCTGACCGCGCCGACCAGCAGAATGCCCGCCAGGAGTGCGATCAGCCCGAACACCACAGACCACGCACTGTCGACGGCCAGTGTCAGTGCGCCACCGGCGATCAAGATGACCGCGGCGCCGAGTGTTCCGGGTGCCGCGATGCGGTTCGCCAGTGCGAATGCCTCGGGTGAAGCCATCGTCGAGTCGGTACGAACCCCGAAGTAGCGGTTGCGTGGGAGACGGCCGACCAGGCCGGTCGCTCCCACGATCAGCCACACCAGGGCCAACGCACAGACGCATACCGAGACCACGATCGACACCACTTGCACCCGATCACCATACTTTTCCCGTCCACCCGACGTCGATTTCAGGGCAGCCGAAGCCACGATTTACCCTGGTGAGGTGAGCACCGCCGACATCTCCACCCCCGAGGGCGCCGCCAATCCGGCGAGCACCGACCCAGCTTCCGCGACGCCGGGGCACCGCTACACCGCTCGACTCGCGGGCGAGATCGAGGAGCGCTGGCAGCGCGAGTGGACGCAGCGCCGCGCCTTCGAGGCGCCCAACCCGGTCGGACCGCTCGCCGGCGACATGAGCGCCTTCGACGGCAGCGGGCCCGACGCTCCCGACAAGCTGTTCGTCCAGGACATGTTCCCGTATCCGTCCGGATCGGGACTGCACGTCGGGCACCCGCTCGGGTTCATCGCCAGCGACGTCTTCGCCCGGTTCCAGCGCATGACGGGCGCCAACGTGCTGCACACGATGGGTTTCGACTCGTTCGGTCTTCCGGCTGAGCAGTACGCGGTGCAGACCGGTACCCATCCGCGTACCACCACCGAGGCCAACATCGAGCGTTACCTCGGCCAGATCCGACGCCTCGGCCTCGGACACGACGAGCGTCGTCGTATCGCGACGACCGACGTCTCGTTCTACCGATGGACACAGTGGATCTTCCTGCAGATCTACAACGCCTGGTACGACGACGAGGCGGGCAAGGCGCGTCGTATCGACGAGCTGATCGCCGAGTTCGACAGCGGCACACGCACACTCGACGACGGTAGGGTATGGGCCAACCTGTCCGCGACAGAGAAGTCCGACGTCGTCGACTCGTATCGTCTTGTCTACCTCAGTGATTCGTTGGTCAACTGGGCGCCCGGTCTGGGCACGGTGCTGGCCAACGAGGAGGTCACCGCCGACGGTCGCAGCGACCGCGGCAACTTCCCGGTGTTCCGCAAGCACCTGCGGCAGTGGATGATGCGCATCACCGCCTACTCCGACCGCCTGCTCGACGACCTCGAGTTGCTGGACTGGCCGGAGAAGGTCAAGACCATGCAGCGCAACTGGATCGGACGTTCTCGCGGTGCACAGGTGCAGTTCCCCGTGCCGGGAGTCCCGGCGCAGGCCGACGGCGATGCGGTCATCGAGGTCTTCACAACCCGACCCGACACCCTCTTCGGCGCCACCTACATGGTGCTCGCGCCCGAGCACCCATTGGTCGACGCTCTCACCGCCGACGCCTGGCCCGACGGTGTCGACACTCGCTGGACGTACTCCGCGGACTCGCCCGCAGCGGCAATCGAGAACTACCGCGCGTCGATCGCCGCGAAGTCGGATCTCGAGCGCCAGGAGAACAAGGAGAAGACAGGCGTCTTCACCGGCTCGTACGCGACGAATCCGGTGAACGGAGAACAGGTTCCGGTGTTCGTCGCGGACTACGTCCTGATGGGCTACGGCACCGGCGCGATCATGGCCGTGCCCGCGCACGACTCGCGCGACTACGAGTTCGCCACGGTCTTCGGGCTGCCGATCGTGGAGGTCATCGGATCCGAGCAGGGCGTCGCAGAGCAGGCCTACGTCGGTGACGGCCCGCTGGTGAACTCGGGCTTCCTCGACGGCAAGAACGTCGAGGACGCGAAGGCTGTCATAGTCGAATGGCTCGAGAACCAGGGCAAGGGCAAGGGAACCGTACAGTACAAGCTCCGCGACTGGCTGTTTGCGCGACAGCGGTACTGGGGCGAGCCGTTCCCGATCGTCTACGACGAGGACGGTCGCGCACACGCACTGCCGGAATCGATGCTGCCGGTAGAGCTTCCGGAGGTCGAGGACTACGCTCCCGTCGCGTTCGATCCCGACGACGCCGACAGCGAACCCAGCCCGCCGCTGGCGAAGGCAACCGACTGGATAAACGTCGAACTCGATCTCGGCGACGGACCCAAGATGTACAAGCGGGACGCGAACGTCATGCCGCAGTGGGCTGGAAGCTCGTGGTATCAGTTGCGCTACATCGACCCGACGAACGAAGCAGAGTTCTGCGCCAAGGAGAACGAGGCCTATTGGATGGGTCCGCGGCCGGAGCTGCACGGACTCAGCGATCCGGGCGGACTCGACCTCTACATCGGCGGAGTCGAGCATGCCGTGCTGCACCTGCTGTACTCACGTTTCTGGCACAAGGTGCTCTTCGACCTAGGGTACGTCACGAGTAGCGAGCCGTACCGAAAGCTGTTCAACCAGGGCATGATCCAGGCGTATGCGTTCACCGATTCGCGCGGCATCTATGTGCCCGCCGACGAGGTGACCGAACTCGATGGCGAGTTCTTCTACAACGGCGAGAAGGTCACCCAGGAGTACGGCAAGATGGGCAAGTCGCTGAAGAACTCGGTGACACCCGACGACATCGCCGCCGAGTACGGTGCGGATACGCTGCGGCTCTACGAGATGTTCATGGGTCCGCTCGATCAGTCGAGGCCGTGGGCGACGAAGGACGTCGTCGGCCTCCAGCGATTCCTGCAACGCGTGTGGCGCCTCGTCGTCGACGAGGAATCAGGCGAGGTGCGGGTTGCCGACATCGATCCCGACGACGAGACACTTCGCCTGTTGCACAAGACGATTGCCGAGGTTCGCGAGGACTACAACGGTCTTCGAGACAACATCGCCGTCGCCGCACTGACCAAACTGACGAGCCATCTGACGAAGCGCTATCCCGACGGCGCTCCCCGTGACACGGTAGAGCAGGTCGTGCTCATGCTGGCGCCGCTCGCACCGCATATCTCCGAGGAGTTGTGGTCACGTCTCGGGCATGACGAGCTGCTGGTACGCGGACCGTTCCCCGTCGCCGATGAGCGGTATCTCGTCGACGACACCATCGAAATCCCGATCCAGGTCAAGGGCAAGGTGCGCAGCCGCATCACCGTCCCCGCCGACGCCGACGAAGCGACCATTCGCGGAGCAGCCCTCGACGACGACAAGGTCGTCGCGCTGCTCGACGGCCAACCGCCGCGCAAGGTGATCGTCGTACCCGGACGGATGGTGAACATCGTTCCGTGATCGCCGACGATGGCGCGACGCCCGGTGATGGTGGCTCGAAAGACGATGAGTCCCGCGACGGTGCACCCGCTGACAACAACCCGCGCGACAACGTGCGCGGGCAGTCGGGTCCGGCCCGTGTCGGAGAGTTCCTCAGTCGCGCCGACCGCACGCCGTCGCTCATCCGGGCCGCACAGCTGCCAAGGAAGCTGACGCCCGAAACGGTTCCCGAGCTCGATCTCTCGCGCCCCACCCGACTGTCGGACCGCATGGAGCGGCTGCTGACCGGTGCTGACCGGTCGCCGAGCGCCTCGCGTGAGCTCGCCCTCACGGTGGTGAAGGTGTGGCAGGCCCTCGTCGACCGCAGATCTGCGAACAGCCCGCACACCGGCGACGTGACGGTCGTGTTCACCGATCTCGTCGGATTCTCGTCGTGGGCGCTACGTGCCGGTGACGACAGCGTGCTGTCGCTGATCGGTGAGGTGAATCGCGTGAGCAGCGAGATCGTGGCCGCGCACAGGGGTCGGATCGTCAAGTCGCTCGGCGACGGCGTCATGGCAGTGTTCCCCGACGCGGGTGATGCCATTCTCGCCGCATTCGAACTGTGCGGCGCCGTCAGCGCGATCACCCACGATGACTACCGTGCGCAGCTGCGCGCCGGAGTGCACACCGGAACTCCGCGTCAGGTCGGTGACGACTACCTCGGCGTCGACGTGAATATCGCGGCACGCGTCGCCGATGCCGCCGGAACCGGCAAGGTGCTCGCCACCAGTGATGCGCTGCAGTCGGCAGAAGGCCTCCAATTGCTCAGCCGCAAGCGGCGTTTCAAGGCGAAGGGCACGCCCCGCGACCTCGAAGTGTTCGCAGTAGTGCCGCTTCTCGACGAATGAGCGGGCCGTCAGAGGCAGAGCTCGTCACTTCGGTGGCAGCGATCGTGCGTACCCGGCACCCAGGCTGACCCACTTCTCGAGCTGACGCTTGATGCGGATGCCCTCGGCCGAGACCCGCAACCAGCCACGCGTCTCCCGGCCCGACATGACCACCGGAGCGGTGTGCGCCGCGCTCAAGTAGGCGTCGGTCTCGTCCGGCGGCACGCGCACCATCAGTCCACCGTGCCCGCTCGCCGCAACAGCCATGTTGCCGTCGACCAAGAACGCGAGACCGCCGAACATCGCCTTCTCTCCGACGCCGCTCTCACCAGACAGCAACTCGCGGATGCGGTGGGCGAGGTCGTCGTCGTAGACCATGTGGCCAGCGTAAACGGTCTCCAGGCTGCACGGAGCGGTACTGCTGACCGACGACGCCCCGCGGGACCGGCACGCAGTTACGGTGGGGGCTGGAAATCAATCTTACCGCGCAGTAAGATACCGGCATGGCAATCAACCTCGAGCTCCCCCAGAAGCTCGCCCCGGTCACCGAGCAGGCGCACCTCGCCGCCGAGCACATCTTCCGGCCCATCTCGCGCACGTACGACAAGGCCGAGCACACCTACCCGCAGGAGCTCGACGAGCTGGGCAAGCTCGCTCGCGAGGCCACGCGCAAGGGTCGCGAATCCGATGCCGCAGACAAGTCGTCGGCAAAGAAGTCCGACGTCGTCAACGGCGGCAACATGCGGGCCGTGCTGCACGGCGTCGAAATGGGCTGGGGCGACGTCGCGCTCATGCTGTCGATCCCGTACCAAGGTCTGGGTAACGCAGCGATCGCCGCGGTCGCCAACCCTGAGCAGCTCGAGAAGTTCAAGGACGTCTGGGCGTCGATGGCCATCACAGAGCCGAGCTTCGGCTCCGATTCGGCTGCGGTCAGTACCACCGCGACGCTCGACGGCGACGACTACGTCATCAACGGAGAGAAGATCTTCGTGACCGCTGGGTCACGCGCCGACCACGTCGTCGTCTGGGCGACGGTCGACAAGTCTGCGGGTCGCGCGGCCATCAAGAGCTTCGTGGTGCCGATGACCACCGAGGGCGTCTCGGTGGTGCGTCTCGAGCACAAGCTCGGTATCCGTGCCTCCGACACCGCGGTTCTCCGCTTCGAGGACGCACGTGTCCCCGCCGAGAATCTGCTCGGCTCACCGGAAGTCGACACCAAGAAGGCCTTCGCCGGCGTGATGCAGACCTTCGACAACACCCGCCCGCTCGTCGCGGCCATGGCGATCGGACTCGGCCGGGCTGCGCTCGAGGAGCTGCGCACTGTCATCGAGGGCGCGGGCCTCGAGATCGACTACGATCAGCCCGCCGCCAACCAGGCTGCCGCCGTGCACGACTTCATCCGCCTCGAATCCGATTGGGAGGCTTCGTGGTTGCTGGCCATCCGCGCCGCATGGATGGCCGACAACAAGCAGCCGAACTCCACCGAGGCGTCGATGTCCAAGGCCAAGGCCGGGCGTATGGTCACCGAGTTGACCAACAAGGCTGTCGAGATCGGCGGAACCGTGGGCTATTCGGAGGTAGGCCTACTCGAGAAGTGGGCCCGCGACTCCAAGATCCTCGACATCTTCGAGGGCACACAGCAGATCCAACAGCTGATCATCGCGCGCCGCGTGCTCGGCAAGTCGAGCAGCGAGCTGAAGTAGGTTCCGCCGCAGGCTCGACGCCGATTGCTCGCCGCAGCAGCGGCGTCGAGGGTTCTCGCCGCGTAACTACGATGCGCGGCAGAGGAATCCGCGGATCAGCATGGCCTCGTGGTCGCTCAGGACACCGATATCGGCAGTGGCTGCCCACTGCTCGAGGTCGCCCGCGTCTCTTCCCGTGCAGTGCATTGTGGGGGCGGACCCATCTGACAGCGGACGGGCGAGACCGAGGTGTCGGTTTCAGCGATGAATGTCGAGGCCGGAGGAATCGCGAACGCCACCATCTACGAGCGGGTCGACTGATACTTTGTCTCCAAAGTAGAACACGTTCTAGAATCGGAGACGTAGATGACCGTCGAGCAGGACCAGACCGAGCTGTCGAGCAGGATCGACGCCACCGTGCAGGCGTACATCGACCTGCTCACCAATGGGACCGCCGAGCAGATCGCCGATCTCTTCGCGGCAGACGCCACCGTCGAGGACCCGATCGGCGCCGACATCCGCGACACCCGCGAGCAACTCGTCGAGTTCTACGGGATCATCACCGGGATGGACGAGCACGTCGCGACCCTGAACTGGAAGAAGATCGCCGGTGACACCGCGGTCTTCGAGTTCACGCTGGTCACCGGTACCGCCGACATGCGCTTCGAGATCACGCCGATCGACATCATGGTCTTCGACGCCGACGGCAAGATCTCCTCGATGCGCGCGGTGTGGGAGCCCAGCGACCTCAAGCAGCTGTAGGAGGTCATGCCCGACCGGTCGGGCGCAGCACAATCTCTGTCGGGTGGGCGTCTGCCGGCGTCTGGATCGCCGTGACCACCGCGCCCGCCACGGTCGAGGGCGTCAAGAACTTCGACCCGTCGTAGTCGTCGCCCTCGATCGCGACCAACTCGCGTTGCATGTCGGTGTCGATGCGGCCGGGGAACACTGACGTCACACGCAGTGACGGCTCCTCACCGCGTAGCGCGTCAGCGAGGGCGCGCAACCCGAACTTGCTCGCCGCGTAGGCGCCCCAACCGGGATTGGCACGTATTCCGGCGCCCGAGTTGATGAACACCACGTGACCCCGCGCTGCGCGCAGTGCGGGCAGCAGCGTGCGTGTCACCTCCGCGGCGGCCACCAGGTTGACCTCGAGCACGTGCCGCCACTCGTCGGCAGTCGTCTCCGCGACGGGGGACAGCGTCGAACCGACACCCGCGCTGTGCACGAGAACATCCAACGACCCGATCGCTGCCGCTGCGGAGGCCACCGCGTCGTGGTCGGTGAGTTCGACGGCGAAGGTCGTCGCATCGAGCTCTGCGGCAAGTGCATCGAGCGTGTCCGACGGCCTGCCGCCCAGTACGAGAGAGTGCGTCGGTGCGAGCTGTCGGGCGATGGCGGCGCCGAGGCCGCGGCTGGCGCCGGTGATCAATGCGGTTGGCATGGTTTCAACCGTACGGCTGTCGACACCGTCGGCTCGAGTGTCGCAGCCCGCGACCTCGCGCGGCGAGGACCGACCAGGCAGTGCAGAATCAACGCGTGGCCAGGTACGGATTCACCCCAACGCAGTTGTCGGCACGAGCCGCGTATCTGCTCCGCGGAAACGATCTGGGCACGATGACGAGCGCGGCACCCCGTCTGTACCCACACATGTGGAGTTGGGATGCGGCGTTCGTGACGGTCGGTCTGGCGCCGTTGAGTGTCGAGCGTGCGGTCATCGAGATGGACACGCTGCTTTCCGCGCAGTGGTCGAACGGCATGATCCCGCACATCGTCTTCGCCAATGGACGCGACGGATACTTTCCCGGCCCGGGACGCTGGGAGTGTGCGCGCCTGGCCGAGTGCGCCCCCGACTACCCCGAGACCTCCGGCATCACACAGCCGCCCGTGCATGCGATCGCAGTGCAACGCATCCTGGATCACTCTCGGCGACATGGCCGTTCGACGCGGGCAGTCGCCAACGAGTTCATCGATCGACGCTGGGGCGCTCTCGTGCGGTGGCACCGGTGGCTCGCGCATGCCCGCGATCCGCTCGGGCGCGGCCGCATCACCATCTACCACGGCTGGGAATCGGGCATGGACAACTCACCGCGGTGGGACGGCCCGTACTCGCGTGTGGTCCCCGGTGAGGATCTGCCGCCCTACACCCGCGCCGACCTCGAACACGTCGCCGACCTGTCGATGCGACCGACCGATCTCGAATACGACCGCTACATCTGGCTCGTCGAGGAGATGAAACGCGCCCACTACGACGACGCCGTGCTGCCCAAGGTCATAGACTTCATGGTCGAGGACGTCTTCGTCAGCGCGATCTTCTCCGTCGCATGCGATGTGCTCGCGACGATCGGGGAGGACTACTCCAAGCCGCGTTCGGACGTCCGTGATTTGCGTGCCTGGTCTGACCGTTTCAAGGCCGGTGTCGTCGCGGCGGCGAACGATCGCCACGGCGCTGCGCGTGACTATGACCTCCGGGCCGGGCAGTGGATCAACTCCGAGACCATCGCGGTATTCGCGCCGCTGCTGAGCGGCGGACTCTCGCGCGATCGCGAACGGGCACTTCTCCGACTCTTCGACGGCCCGCGGTTCTGCGGCCACCCGGACCTGAGGTTCACCGTTCCCCCGTCGACGTCGCCGATCTCAGCGGACTTCCGTCCGCGCGAGTACTGGCGAGGCCCCGTCTGGCCGGTGATGACGTGGCTGTTCAGTTGGGCCTTCGCACGTCGCGGCTGGACCGAACGCTCGGCGCGACTGCGCGAGGAGGGTCTTCGCCAGGCGACCGACGGCGCGTTCGCCGAGTACTACGAGCCGTTCACCGGCGAGGCGTTGGGCAGTATGCAACAGAGCTGGACCGCGGCAAGCGTCCTCGACTGGCTCGACTGAGAATCGACCTCCTCCGGAGGACACCCGTACCGCAGATACGACAATGCCCGCCGATCCAAGTGGATCGACGGGCACTGCGGATTCGGGAGCGCTGTCTGTTCGGGGAGGTCGACTCAGAATTCCTCGGCGCCGACCAGGGCGGCGTCCTCGTCGACGTGGTGCGACTCGGCCTTCTTCGACTTCACGAATCCGACGGCGATCACAGCGACGGCGCAGTAGCCGACGGCGAACCAGAACGGGGCGGAGGGGGCGAACCACTCTGCGAGGTAGGCCACGAGCACAGCCGACGCCGCGCCACCCATCCAGCGTAGGAAGCTGTAACCGGCACTGGCCACCGACCGTGGCTTGTTCGGGTCGGCCGACGACATCGCGACACCGGTGAACAGCGTGTTCAGGATGCCCGACGGCAGGCCGGAGAGCACGATCGCCAGGCCGGTCAGCCAGACCTGGTCGGTGGCGACACCGACGGCAGCGAGCGCCATCACGATGCCGTAGCCGGCGATGGCGGTCATCACGCCGCCACGTTGGCCGATCTTCTCGGCGAGTTTCGGCCCGACGAACACGCCCGACAGAGCAGTCAACAGGCCCCATCCGAAGAACACGATGCCCGCGGGAATGGGCTTGAGTCCCATGGCAAGTGGTGCATAGGCGATGACGGTGAACAGTGCGCCGGTGTAGAAGGCCGAGCCGATCGAGGTCAACAACAGCGTGCGGTTACGCAGCGCCTTGAGTGGATCGACGATGCTGACCGACACCCGTTCGCTGCGCGGACCGTCGGAGGGGAGCATGAACGCACACAGAACGGCACCGATGAGCATCAGAACCGCGGTACCGGCAAACGGTGCACGCCAGGTCCATGCGCCGAGCAGCGCGCCGAGCAGCGGTCCGACCGCCAGACCGACGCCGAGCGCGGCCTCGTACAACAGGATCGCGCCGTGCTGACCGCCCTTGGCAGCACCGACGATGAAGGCCAGAGCCGTTGCCATGAACAGCGCGTTGCCCAGACCCCAGAAGACGCGCATGGCGATCAGGTGGTCGATGTTGCCCGCGAAGGTGGAGATCCCGGCGGCGAGCACGATCAGCACGAGCCCGACGGTCAGGGTGCGCTTCGGGCCGTACCGGTAGGCGGCCCACCCGGTGATGAGCATCGCGATCACCTGGACGCCGAGGTACACGGCGAACAGCAGCGTCAGTTTCGACGGCGGCGCGTTCAACTCCTCACGAATGGTGTTGAGAATCGGATCGACCAGACCGATACCCATGAAGGCGATGACGGCTGCGAATGCCGTCACCCACACAGCACGTGGCTGGCCTTTGAAGGCCTCGGCGAGTGAGTGATGTTCCTCTTCTGCCGGCAGCGTCGGCTTCTCTGTTGTGTGCTTCTCCGTAGTGGTTGTCACGTCTACCTCGTGTTCATCTCGAGTAGTGGTTGATACGAATGTCGTCGAGCGAGAACGGCTACTTTTCCCCGGCGAGGGATGTGGTCCCCTCGAGTTCGGCGTGCAGCGCCCGCAAGGCGGGGGCTGCCGCTGCCAGTCGGTCGCGGTCGTCGTCGGAGAGTCGTTCGAGTGCGGCGGCAAGAGCGTCCTCGCGTTGCCCGCGAACCCGCTCGAGAACCTCGTGCCCGTGCTCGGTCAGCGCAACCAGCACGGCGCGACGGTCCTCCGGATCGGGAGCGCGGACGACGAGCCCGTTCTTGCAGAGGCCGTCGACGAGTGCGGTGGCCGTGGGCATTCGGATGGACTCGCGCTCGGCGAGTTCACCCATCCGCATCGGCTCGTGGTCGACGATCGTGGCCAGTGCCGACGCCTGAGCAGCGGTGTACTCGGGGATCGGGGTGTGCCGACGCAGTGCCAGGTAGAGCCGCGTCACGGATGGGCGGAGCGCTCTGGCGATGTCTGCGGTCTTCTCGGTCACGTTTAGTAAGTCTAATACTTAGGCTTATGAAATAAAAGCGGGGAAGGTAGCCTGATCGTGTGACTCGTGACACGAAGAAGTCCTCGAAGCTCTCACCGGCCAAGCGGGTGGCTGTCAGCGTCGCCGCCGTGGCCCAGTTCGCGCTGCAGGGCTACGCGCTACGTGATCTCAAGAAGCGTCAGCCCGATCATGTCCGCGGCCCCAAGAAGCTCTGGGCTGCAGCGAGTTTCATCAACTTCGTCGGACCGATCGCTTATCTGGCGGTCGGGCGGAAGTAGTCACCGAACGATCTGCTTGCCGCGCGGTCGCGGTGCGCCGCAACTACACTCACCGCGCATGGCCGTCCCGACATCGCCCGAGCCCGGCGTCTTCGCACCCGATGACGTCAGCGGACTCGCAGACTTCTACCGTGCCAACGGCTTCGCGACGATCCGCGGACTACTCGACGAGTCGTCGACCATCGCCATCGAGCAGGAGTGCGTCGACGCCCAGCAGCGCGTGGTCGCGGGAGAGCTCCCCGAGCGTCACGGGTCGACGGTCTTCCTCGACGACGTCGCCAAGGCAGAGAGGTTCGCCAACTACGTCGAGTTCGTCAACGAGCTGTCGCCCGCACTGCGCGCCACCCTTGCCGATGCGCGTCTCCTGGCGGCGGTCCGCGCGGTGATCGGCGACAGCGCGTGGCTGCGGGAGAGCAACGGTTTCGGTGTCGTCTACCAGGACGCACGTCCGGGACGGGAGTCCGGCTACTCACGAATCGGCTGGCACTCCGATTGGCAGGCCAGTCCCAGTATGGACATCTGGCCGTCGACGGCCTTCACGATCCACATCGACGCCACATCACCTGCCAACGGGTTCCTGCGCGTGGTACCCGGCAGCCACCTGTGGGCAACACCTGCGCCGTACCGAAACGTCAACAACGTCGACGTTCCTGACACCGCGCAGCCTGCGCGTGGTTGGACCGACACCCCGCCTCCATTCGAGATGCCGCTCGGCTTCGAGAAGGTACCTGGCGAGATCGGTGTGTATCTCGAGCGCGGCGACATCCTGCTGCACGACGCCTATCTCTGGCATTCCGCCGCACGGGCAACCGACGACGACACCACGCGCCGACATGTGCGGGGTGGCTTCTTCGCTGGGAGCAAGCCAGCGATCGGCACGCCCGACGAGTTCGTCAAGAACGCCGCGCGCTGAGGGGAGCTGGTCGCCTGAACCCTCCCCGCTCAGAACCGCCCGCCGACGCCGATGCGCCCCGAACTCGACGATCCGCCGAACGAGCCGGGGCTGCGCCCGCCGCCGCTGGTGTATCCGCCACCCCCGAAGCCCCCACCGAAACCACCGCCGTAGCCCCCGCCGCGCATCGATCCGCGCAGGAAGCTATCCACGAGAATTCCACCGAGCACTGCGCCCGCCGCCGAGCCGCCACCCGAGCGCGGCTGCTGACTCTGCTGCCAGCTCACCACATCGCCCTGGGCCGCCATGAGGGCCTGGTCGGCCAGCGAACCTGCTCGACGTGCCGCGTCCGTGGCGCCGGTCGGATCGCTCTGCGCTGTCGTGTTGGCCGTCTCGAGCAGCCGCTGCGCCTCGGCGAGACGCGTACGTGCAGTGGAGCCGATGGCTCCGCGTCGGGTCGCCACGAAGTCCGACGCCGCCGTGACCTTGGCCTGAGCGTTGGTCAGTGCGGCGGTGAGCACTTCGGTACGACGCTGACGCTGGGCCGACGTATCGCGTGCCGCGTCGAGAGCGCGATCGAGGTCGGCGTCGGCGTCCACGAGTGCGGTGAACGCGCCGAGTAGGTCGCCGTGTTCTCGAGACGCCCCATCGTCGTCGCCTTCCGAGCCCGGCGTACCGGCCGCTTCCGACTTGGCGCGGGCGAGTGCCGTGGTGGCCGACGCCACCGCGGTCGCCAACGCCGATCCACCGTCGAGAGACAATCCGGCGGCCTCCTGCAGTTCGCCCTCCACTTCTGCGATCAGTGCCGGCAACTGCGTATGGGCGGCGGTGATGTTCGCGTCGGCGTTGTCGATCGCGTCGAGCAGTTTGTCGGCCTGTGCGATCGCCCCCTCGGCCGAGCGGATGGCGGCAACCGCCGCACCCTGCTCGCCGACGGGGCGCGCGATCGCTGCACGGCCCTGGTCGGCGCTGCTCTCGGCGAATCCGATCTCCTGGGCTGCGAGATCGACGTTGTGCTCGATCGAGCTGAGGGTGGGAGCACCGTACTTCTGCGTGAGCGACGTCAACCGGGTCGCGGCACCCTCGAGTCGGGCACGCAACGCCACAAGCTGTTGCGTGATCTGCTCGAAGCGACTGTCAGCGTTGATCAACAGGTTGCGCATCTCGTCGAACGCCGACACCTGCTCGTCGAGTGCGGCGTCGACGTCGGTGCAGGTGGTGATGATCTGCACCAGCATCGAGCGCTGCTCGTCAGGGGTCTCGGGGATGTCGTCGTCGAGTCGCTGTCGAAGTGAGAAGGAGGTCGCGAGTCCACGTTTCGCGGCGTCGAGTGCTTGCGTGAACGGTGCGGTCTGTGCCGGACCGAACTCGTCGACGGCCAGTCGGAGCTCCTCCTCACTGGTGCGGATCGCGTTGTCGGTGTCGGTGAGCACTTCCCGTGACCACGGCTCGAGAACCTCGATCGGTTGTGACAGCAGTTCGTCGCCGGTCAATTCCTGCCCGCGGACAGTCTCGAGTTGGGACTCGAACTTCTGCTTTCGGCGACGTCGTGAGTACAGGTAGGCGCCGCCCCCGCCGACGACGACCACGCCACCGACGACGCCCGCGGTGATCGCCCCTGCGTGCGACGGTGTCAGCGCCGAGCCGAGGCCGTTCGCGGCACCCACTGCCGCACCAGCCCAATCCGACCGTTTGAGTGCAGGCACGATGTTGTCCTGCGCGATCGAGTCGAGAGTGGACCGATCGAGTCCGTCGACCGAGTCGGGCGCGTCGAACCGGTAGGCGCGGTCGTCGGTGGCGACGGCGAGCAGGACGTCGTGCTCGCCGAGGTCGCTCATCTGCACGGTCTGGCTGCCCCACTGTTCACTGCTCATGCCGTTGAACGTCTTGACGTAGACAACCCACAGCTGCACGCCGTGGTCGCTGAAGAGCGTCTCGGCCGCTTGCTGGACGCGGTCGCGATCCGACGTCGAGAGCGCATCGGCTGGGTCGTTCACCTGGGCGGGTAGCCGCATGGGTGCTTCGGCACGAGCGGTGGCGGTCAGCGACGTCGCGGCGAGGCCGAACATCAGCAGAGCACCGACGATGAGCACGCGGACAAGGCGGGTTACCGTGTTCGGTTGGCTGTTCTTTCCAGATGCGGACCGTCTGAGCATGACATCAAATCTAGGCGGTCGATCACCATCCGCGGACCGCTGCCACACGCCGGGCACCGACAAGTCGTTCGTTCGACGCGCCGCGTCCGATCTCTCAGGCTGTCGCAGCGCGACGCCGCTTCGGCGGCAACGGGATCTGCGCTGACGTCGTGTGCTGATACTCCGCGTATTCGGGATACTTCGCCAGTGTCAGCGACTCGGTGAACTTCGTCGAGCCGACGAACAAGAGGGTCAGGAGGATGGCTCCGACGATCGTCGGTTGCAGGATCGAGCCGGCCGCGACCGCGCCGAACAGATAGATCACCCACCACTGCGCCTGCTCGAAGAAGTAGTTGGGGTGTCGGGAGTATTTGAACAGGCCTGTCGTGCAGAAGCGGGTCGACGTCTCGCCCGCAGCCTTGTGCGCGTGGAACTCCCACTGCTGCTGATCGGCGACGGTCTCGCCCGCGAGAAACGCCAGGAAGGCCACCGCGAGCACGACGTCGAGCACACCGAACCCGCCGGGATGGCGTTGCGCGGTGTAGCCGGGCAAGGCGATCAGCACCAGCAGGAGGTTCTGGTAGGCGACGATGAACAGCAGGTTGAACAGCCAGAACTGCCACCGTGTCATGCGTGAGCGCAGCACCGCCCAGCGATAGTCCTCGGTGCCGCTGTAGCCGCCGCGCCGCGCGAAGTTGAACGTCAGGCGTATGCCCCACGCGGTGACGAGCACCGCCATCACGGTCACCCGGGCGTCGAAGTGACTGAATCCAGCGAACACCCACAGGTAGATCACCGGTGCAATCGACCAGATCCGGTCGACCCAGGAGGTGTCTCCGGTGATCAGCGACGCCACCCAGCAACCCAGCGAGATCACGCAGGCGATGATCGCCACCACGGCGAGGCTCGACATGTCGGGTCAGCTCATCCGCGCCAACGACACAGCGCCTCGACGGCCGTCAGGTCGTACTCCGGGCCGGTCGTGCCGACGGTGATGAGCGAAACGCCCTCGGCGCTGATCGCGTCGGCAGTGCGTACGAGCTCTTCGACGTCGCCGGTGAACGGAATGCCCGCCGACCGCTCGATGGTCTCGGGATCGCGGCCGTGTTCCTCGCAGTAGCCCGCCAGCACCTTCGTCTTGTGGCGGTAGGTCTCGACGTCGTTGAAGCCGTGCCACACATCCGCGTACTGCGCGACGAGCGGGAGGGTCTTCTTCTCGCCGCTGCCACCGATCATCATCGGGATGTGGCGCGTCGGGCGCGGATTGAGCTTCTCGAACCGCGAGGTGATCCGGGGCAGGGCGTCGCCGAGGTCGCCGATACGACTGCCCTTGGTGCCGAAGTCGTATCCGTACTCGTCGTAGTCCTTCTCGAACCAGCCCGCGCCGATCCCGAGGATGAGCCGGCCGCCCGAGATGTGGTCGACGGTGCGCGCCATGTCGGCAAGAAGGTCGGGATTGCGGTACGAGTTGCACGTGACGAGCGCGCCGATCTCCACGCGCTCGGTCTGCTCGGCCCAGGCGCCGAGCATCGTCCAGCACTCGAAATGAGCACCGTCGGGGTCGCCGTAGAGCGGATAGAAGTGGTCCCAGTTGAACACGATGTCGACGCCGAGGTCCTCGGCCCGCAACACCGCGTCGCGGATCAGCGAGTAGTCGGGCGCGTGCTGCGGCTGGATCTGGACTCCGATGCGAATGGGAAATGCCATGCGTCCCAGTCTGCCCCTCGACGCCCTCCGCGTCGACGATCCCGGGCGAACCGGGTCGAGGAACGCCACCGCACGCGGTAGACACGTAGGTGTGACCCAGCGACTGACCGCGCCGCCGCTCGACGTTCTGCGCCGACGCACCAGCGCCAAGTGGCGCACCTACCCCGACGACGTGTTGCCGCTGTTCATCGCCGAGATGGACTACCAACTCGCGCCCATCGTCGTCGACGCATTGACCGCGCAGGTCGCCGCCTCCGACCTGGGGTATGCCGCCGAACCGGAGGTCCTCGGCCGGTCGTTCGCCGACTTCGCGCAGAGACACTGGGGATGGACCGTCGCACCCGACGACGTGCGCCCCACGACCGATGTCTCGGTGGTGCTCGTGGAGGCGCTGCGCGTGCTGATCGAACCGGGCGATGGCGTGATCATCACGCCGCCGATCTATCCGCCCTTCTTCGACATCGTGCCCGAGGCGGGTGGCACGGTCGTACAGGTTCCGCTACGCGTGCTCGACGACGAGGCGCTTGGTGGCCGGCGGGCCAGCGCCGCCGACGTGTGGCGCCTCGACCTCGACGGCATCGCCGCGGCATTCGCTGCCGGGGCGCGTGCGATTCTGCTGTGCCATCCGCACAACCCCGTCGGTCTCGTCCACCCCCGAGCCGACCTCGAAGCCCTTGCCGACCTCGCCGCCGAGCATGGCGCGGTGGTGCTCAGCGACGAGATCCACGCGCCCCTAGTGCATCGCGGAGTGGAGTTCGTGCCGTTTCTGTCGGTGTCGGAAACCGCACGCGAGGTGGGCGTCGCAGCCCACTCCGCGAGTAAGGCGTTCAACCTCGCGGGCGCGAAATGCGCTCTGACAGTAGTTGGTTCGAATCAGATGCGCGCTGCCGTCGACCGTCAGCCCGAGGAGGTCACCTACCGCACGAGCATCCTGGGACGGACGGCGGCCGAGGCCGCCTACGCCGAGGGGGACGAGTGGCTCGCCGCAACCGTCGACGTCGTCGAGGAGAGTTTCGACCTGCTCGAACGTCTGCTCGCGCAGCGGCTGCCGACGGTCGGGTACGCGCGGCCCGCGGCGTCGTATCTGGCGTGGCTGGACTTCAGGCGTACCGGTCTCGGCGACGACCCGGCGGGCCCGATCCTCGCCGACGGCCGGGTCGCGCTGCACCGCGGACCGGCGTTCGGTGCCGAGGGCAACGGCTTCGCACGTCTCAACGCCGCGTGTTCGCCGGAGGTGCTGACCGAGGCCGTCGACCGGATTGCGCGGGTCGTCGAGGGTTAGCGCGTCGCTGGTCGAGTGGTGCGCGAGGGTTGCAGCCCAGCGGGTTTTTGCTTCGTGCGCAAGGCCGCTCGACGTCGCGCTGGGCCCGTGTCACGCTCGACTCATGAGTACGACACATGGGCACCACGACCAGAACCCCCACACCGCAGCCGAATGGGATGCCAGGTACAGCAGCGCCGACCGACTGTGGACGTCGAACGTAAATCCGTCCCTGATCGCCGAGGCCGCCGACCTCGTGCCCGGCACAGCGCTCGACGTCGGCAGCGGCGAGGGTGCCGACGCCCGCTGGCTCGCCGAGCGCGGCTGGCAGGTGACGGCCATCGATATCTCGCAGGTGGCCGTCGACCGCGCCCGCGAGATCTCACCGGGACCCGAGATCACTTGGCTGCAGGCCGATCTCACGGTCGACGACGTGCCGGGCCGCGACTTCGGTCTCGTCACCGCCCACTACTTCCCGATACACGTCGAGAACCGCAGTGTGGCAACGAAACTCGTCGAGGCGGTCGGCCCGGGCGGCACCCTGCTCGTCGTGATGCACGCGCCGGAGGGGGTCCGCGCGCACGGCTTCGACCCCGACGACTACGTGCAGCCCGACGACTTCGCGCAGCTTCTCGGCGACGGCTGGGACGTCATCACCCACGAGACCCGACCGCGCGGCATCGCCGCGGGCGGCGGACACCACGTCGACGACACCGTGCTGCGGGCCCGCCGCTCGGCGTAGGGCTGTCGGGGGTTGGGGTGGGTGCCGGTGCGGTGCGGAGGGGTGTGCCGCTCGGGCGTCGGCCGGCGCGGAATCTAGGGGAAAGGGTCCTTCCCCGGGAAACTGACCTTTCCGCTGGAAGAAACCAGGGGAAAGGACGCCGCGCGGGCGCCGGCCGGGTGCAGAAAGTAGGGGAAAGTGTCCTTCCCCGGGAAACTGACCCTTCCGCTAGAAGAAACCAGGGGAGGGGTCGAAAACCCGCGGAAGAGTCCCTTCCCCCAGTTTCTGCGGCCGGCGTGCAGGTGCAGTCTGTCGCGGAGTGAGCACCACCGCGGCCATCCGTGCGGCCGAGACGAGTTGGCGGTGCAAAAAGTAGTGGAAAGGCCGTCGCGCGGGGGCTGGCGGGTGCGGAAAGTAGGGGAAAGTGTCCTTCCCCGGGAAACTGACCTTTCCGCTGGAAGAAACCAGGGGAGGGGTCGAAAACCCGCGGAAGAGTCCCTTCCCCCAGTCTCTGCAGCTGGCGCGTGCTCTTCCCCTACTTTCTGCAGCGGCCGCGTACGCTTCCCCTACTTTCTGCACCCGCCGTGCACCCTTCCCCTAGTTTCTGCACCGGCCGCGCACCCGCGGCAGCGCACCCCGCGGCCCCGCAGCGGCCGAGACCCCGGGATGCAACACCGAGAGGCCCGCGGCTCCTCTAGCTCCAGCTCCGCTGCGCGCGCTTTGCCCAGTACTCGGCGGGCGGTTCGGGGTGCGCGAGCAACTCCGACACCGTCGCGGCCGTCAGCACGAGCTCACCCGCCGCGACATTGCTGCCGACCTGTTCGACGGTCACCGCGCCGGACAGCACATGCGCGGCCCACGGCTGTGCGAGTGCCGCCGCCAGCGCGACCTGATCAGACGACACGTCCAGTTCGTGGGCGACACGGTCGACGACGCGTCGGGCCTCGCTCTCATCCTCGACGCCCGGCGCCAGTCTGCCGTTGGCCATGCCCTCTTTGATCACCACCGAGAGTCCGACCTCGGCGGCTTCGGCGAGCGCCGGACCGACCGACGTCTCCAACGGATTCCAGGTGGACTGCACCACCCCGAACAGCGGCTCGCCGTCGACCTCGATCGACATCGCTTGGCGAACGACGTCGGCCTGCGCAGGACCCGACGTCGAGAACCCGACCGTGTAACCGTCGGCGCGCAACCGAGCGAGCGCCCTGTGCAAAGCATTGTTCGTCAATGCCGGGCTGTCGGGGGTCAGCGAGTGGATCTGATAGATCGCGAGCGGATCGCCGATGATCGAGCGGCTGGCCGTCCACTGGTCGGTGAATGCGCCGAGGCTGTGGTCCTTGACCTCGTGCACCTCGGCGTCGACCTCCCACTCGCCGACGTACCGGTATCCCCATTTCGACGCAACCGTCACGTCATCGACCTCCGGGTGGTCGCGCAGCCAGTCGGCGAGGAACTGCTCGCTCAATCCGTACGAGCGCGCGCAGTCCAGGTAGCGCACGCCGTCGGCGTACGCGGCGTCGAGCACGTCGAACGTCCGCAGGCGCATCTCCTCGATGCTCCGCTCGTCACCGAGATCGTCCTCCCGCGTCGTGGTGATGTATGCGGGCCGGCCGACGGCGGCCAGTCCCAGTCCGATGGTGGCGCCTGTGCTGAGGGTGTTGCGGGCAGTGTTCATCAGGTGTGAGGGTAGTTTCGCAAACCCGCGCGCACCGCGGCAGCGTCCTCGGCTTCGACGCTGCGCTCGACGAGACCCGGGTTCGACGTGAGTGCGACGCCGCGCACCGACTCCTTGACCAACGGCACCGCGCGCGGGGCGACACTCAGCTCCCGCACGCCCAACGCGATCAGCAACTCCGTTGCGGTTTCGTCCGCGGCGAGCTCACCGCAGACCGCGACGAGACGGTCCGGGCCCGCTCCCCGACACACCGCGTCAATCAGTGCGATCACACCGGGGTCGAGTGGATCGGCAAGCGCTGCAACGGATGTGTTCCCGCGCTCGGCGGCCAGAGTGTACTGCGTCAGGTCGTTGGTGCCGATGCTGAAGAAGTCGACGTGCGGCGCGAATGCCGCCGCCTTGAGTGCCGCCGCGGGTACTTCGATCATGATGCCGACCTGCAGATCGGCAGGCATGCCGCGCCCGACCGCAGTGATGGCTGCATCGAGACACCCACGCGCCGTGAGCACTTCGTCGACCGTGGTCACCATCGGGAACATGACACTGACCGGAGTCTCGTGCGCGACGGTGATGATGGCGCGCAGCTGATCGTCGAACAGTGTCTTCTCCGCGAGCGCGAGCCGTAGTCCGCGCAGCCCGAGGAAGGGGTTCTCCTCGACGGGTTGCCGCGCGAAGGGCAGCGGTTTGTCGCCGCCGACGTCGAGGGTCCGCAGTGTGATGCGCTCGCCGCCAAGCGCATTGGCCATTCGACGGTAGACGTCGATCTGCTCGTCGACAGTCGGCGGTTGCGTGCGGTCGAGGTAGAGGAACTCGGTACGGATCAATCCCGAGCCGTCGGCTCCGGCGTCAGCCGCCGCACGCGCGTCCTCCGCGGAACCGAGATTGGCCGCCACCAGGATTCGCGTGCCGTCGCCGGTCGTTGCGGGTTGGTGCGCCGCCTCGCGTGCACTGTCTCGACGTTCGTCGGCGCGGGCGGCGGCGGCATGCAGGGTCTGCAGCGACGCTTCGTCGGGGTCGACGACGATCTCGCCTGTCGAGCCGTCGAGAGCGACGGTGACCTGGGGATCGACCGCCAGGACGTCGGGTCCGGCGGCGACCACCGCGGGTATCCCACGGGCGCGGGCGAGGATCGCGGCGTGGCTGGTCGGGCTGCCACCCGCGAGCACGATGCCCGCGACCTTGTCAGGATCGAGGACCGCGGCCTGCGCGGGAAGCAGGTCATCGGCGACGAGGATGCCGGTGCCGTCGATCGTCGAGTCCGCAGTTCCGGTGAGCCGACGCAGCACCTGTTGACCGACCGCGTGCACGTCAGCGGCACGTTCACGCAGATAGGGGTCGTCGAGGGCGCTCCACTCCGCCTCAACCTCCGCAACGGCCGACGCCCACGCACGTGCCGCACTGACACCGGAATCGATGGTCGCGCGAGCACGCGCACGCAGGTCGGGATCGTCGAGCAGCAGTAGGTGGGAGTCGAAGATCTCGGCATCGGAAGCGCTGTGGTGCGCGGTGTGGTCACGGATCCGTTCGATGTCGGTGTGGGTCGCGGCGAGAGCGTCGCGCAGGCGTGCGAGCTGCGCTTCTGCGGAGTCGAACGGCTCGTCGGGTGCCTCAACGTCGACGACCGTCGGAGTGAATGCGGGTCCGATCGCGATGCCGGGCGATGCCGGTAGGGCCGTGTGATCTCGACGAGCTCGACCTGCGGGTGCAGCCTCACCGGGGATGTCGGCAAAAGCGCCGGACGCCTGTCGATCTGCCGGAACTGCCGGGACCGTGTCAGCGTCGACCTCCTCGCCGAACCGGTCGCGGGCCAACGAGGCGAGATGGTCGACGGCCTTGCGCGCCTCGCGACCGCTCGCAAGGATCTCGAGGCGTTGCCCGCACCGTACACCGAGGCTCGCCACGGCGGAGATGCTCACCGCAGACGCGGGACCTGCGCCGTTGTCGAGGTTGATCAGGGTGATGTCGGCATCGAATCGCCTTGCCTCCGTGACCAACCGGGCCGCAGGTCGGGCGTGCAGGCCGTGCGGATTCTCGATCTCGACGACCGCCGAAACAGCGCCGGCATCGCCTGTGTCGACCGAAGCATCGTCGGGCACCGGCGTCTCGCCGGTCGCCGCCGGCGCGTCTTCCCCCTCGCCCAGTGCCGAACGCTTGGGGGTCAGCGACGCCGCTGCCTCGGCGGCCACATCCGCCGGTGACGCCCCCGACGCCGCGGTCACAGCCGCCGACATGAGTCCCTCCACGAGCGGTGCTGCGGACAGAACGGTTCGTGCGCGAAGCGCCGGATCGATCAGCTCCAGCGCCAGTTCCGCCGAGAGCACGGCACTGCCGAGATCCATCAGGACGACGACGCCCTGGCCGTCGTCCGCCGCCTCGATGGCTGAGACGATCGCGGTGGCGTCGGTACCGAAAGTGTCGGCGTCGAGACCGGCGGCGACCTCGATCGTCATGTCAGAACCAGTGATCATCTCCGCGGCGAGGGCCACCGCGGCGTCGCCCAGCGCCCTGCTGTGCGAGACGACGACCAGCCCGGTCATGGTTGCTGAACCTCGTTGACTGCGCGCGCGAGTGCGTCGATGAGCATCGCCGTACTGGTCGCGCCGGGATCCTGATGTCCGACGCTGCGCTCACCGAGATACGACGCTCGGCCCTTGCGCGCCACCATGTCGACGGTCGAGTCCCGTCCGGCCGCGGCGGCGTCGGCCGCGGCGCGCAGTGCCTTCGCGAGATCTGCACCGTCGGCGAGTGCGGCGTCGAGCGCGTCGCATGCCGGATTCAGTGCGTCGAACATGGTCTTGTCGCCCGATTGTGCGTGCCCGCGTTCGACGACGCCCGCCAGTCCCGCGCGTAGTGCGGCGGCAAGCATCGGGGCGTCGATCTCGGTGGTGTCGCCGATGGTGCCCGCCATGCGCAGCATCAGGGTGCCGTAGAGCGGGCCGCTCGCTCCGCCTACCTTGCTGACGAGCGTCATGCCGGCCTTCTTGAGAAGCGGACCAGGCTGGGCCGGGCCGTCGGCGAGTCCGTCGACGACAGCGGTCATGCCACGTTCCATGTTCGACCCGTGGTCGGCGTCGCCGATCGCGGCGTCGAGTTGGGTCAGTTCGTCGACGTTGGCCACGACGTCGCTGGTGAACAGGCGGAGCCAGGTGGCGATGGTGTCGGTGGTGATCATGGTGTGCCCTTCGGGGTGGCGTGGTCAGAATAGGCGCCGCGGCCGGCGTCAGGCCCAGTGCAGAGCCGGAGTGTCGACGGGAGCGTCCCACAGGTCGAGGAGCTCGTCGTCGAGGCGCAGTAACGAGACCGAACACCCGGCCATGTCGAGGCTGGTCACATAGTTGCCGACGAGTGTGCGCGTGGGGGTGATGCCCGCGGCGTCGAGTAGTCGCGTGAACTCGGCGCACATCAGGTAGAGCTCGATGAGTGGCGTGCCACCGAGTCCGTTGACCAGCAGCACGACCCCCTGCTCGCCGACCGGGAAGTCGAGATCTCCGAGGACGGGATCGATGAGCATGTGTGCCATCTCGTTGGCCGACGGCAGCTGCACGCGCTTGCGGCCCGGTTCGCCGTGGATACCGACGCCGAGTTCGATCTGGTCTTCCGGCAGATCGAAGGTCGGATGTCCGACGGCGGGCACCGTGCACGACGTCAGGGCCAGCCCCATCGTGCGCGCGTTGTCATCGGTTTTGCGTGCGAGTCGGGCGACCTCGGAGAGGCCGGCTCCGCGCTCGGCCACCGCGCCTGCGATCTTCTCGACGAAGACCGTTCCCGCGACTCCCCGTCGACCCACGGTGTAGCTGCTGTCCTGCACGGCGACGTCGTCGTCGACGATTACCGAGACGACCTCGACGTCGGCGAGTTCCGCTGCCATCTCGAAGTTCATCACGTCGCCGCTGTAGTTCTTGACGATGTGGAGCACGCCGGCGCCACCGTCGACTCCGCTCGTGGCGGCCAGGATCTGGTCGGGCACCGGTGATGTGAAGACCTCGCCGCAGGCGGCCGCGTCGAGCATGCCCGTACCGACGAAACCGCCGTGCAGCGGTTCGTGACCGCTGCCGCCCCCGGACACGAGCCCGACCTTGCCCTGTCGCGGTTCGTCGGCGCGGAAGATCACGCGAGCGTCGTGGTCGACGCGCAGTCGGGGGTGGGCGGCCGCGACGCCACGCAGTGCGTCGGCCAGTACGTCCGCCGGATCGTTGATGAACTTCTTCATGGAAAGACTCCTCATGGCGACGTCGTGGGCGCCTCACGTCATTCATTCGACATTATCGAATGATCTAGGACACTACGGCATCTTATGTGTGACGATCAATACCCGGCGAGGCGTTCATTCCGGAATGCCCACGACCGCTTTGTTGGGAGAATGTCCGGATGATCCAGTCGGTAGACCGCGCGCTTCGTGTGCTCACGGTGCTCGCGGGCGACCACAGGATGAGTCTCGGCCAGATCGCCGACCGACTCGAGCTACCCCCGTCGACGGTGCACGGCATCGTGCGCACCCTCCTCGCGCACCGGATGGTCGTGCAGGAGCGTGACTCCGGTCGCTACCGTCTCGGACCCGCGGTGCTCACCTTCGGCAACGTCTATCTCGACAGCCTCGAACTGCGGGCGCGGATCGCCCCGTGGGCCGAGGACCTCGCGCGGCGTAGCGGACTCGCCGTCCGTACCGCGGTCATGCTCATCGACGACGTCGTGGTGGTGCACCACCAACCACGGCTCGACGGTTCGCGCCAGATGCCGGAGGTGGGAATCGTCATCCCCGCGCACGCGTCAGCGCTCGGCAAGGCGATCATGGCGTTCGACGCGAAGATCACCGACGACATCCTCGGTGCCGACCTTCGTGACATGACCGGAACAACGGTCACCGACCCGCACGCGGTGCGTGCAGGCCTCGCCGACGTGCGCGCCACCGGCCTCGCCGAATCCGTCGAGGAGGCCGTGCTCGGCGAGTGTGAACTCGCGGCGGTGCTGACCGATCGGATGGGTGGGCCCATCGGCGCCGTAGGAGTGGTGGCGACGGCCGAGCAGTGGCCGCTTGATCCGTCGGTGTCGTCGATGCTGCGCGACGTCGCCCGCAACACCTCGCGCGAACTGGGTGCGAGCAGTTGGCCTCCGGCCGTGCAGGACGACCGCGCCACCGACAAGGACGCGTGGCGTCGACGGTCGCGCACGGGCTGAGCACGACCGACAGAGCCCGGGTGTCACACCCGTGTGCGAACATATGTTCTATGAGGATCGATCGTCGGGAACGCGCGGAGGCGTCGATCCTGCACGCAGATCTCGACTCGTTCTACGCCTCCGTCGAGCAGCGTGACGACCCGTCGTTGCGCGGGAAACCCGTGCTGGTCGGCGGCGGCGTGGTGCTGGCTGCCAGCTACGAGGCCAAGGCATTCGGCGTCCGGTCGCCGATGCCGGGACACGAGGCGCGGGCGCTGTGTCCGCGAGCGGTCGTTGTGGTGCCCCGCTTCGACGCCTACGTCGAGGCCAGCCGCGCGGTGTTCGAGATCTTCCACGACACCACGCCTCTCGTCGAGGGGATCTCGGTCGACGAGGCATTCCTCGACGTCGCAGGGCTTCGTCGGGTGTCGGGCACGCCCGTCGAGATCGCCGTACGGCTGCGCAGGCGCGTCCGCGACGACGTCGGCCTGCCGATCACCGTCGGCCTGGCCCGCACCAAGTTCCTTGCGAAGGTCGCCAGCGCCGTCGGCAAGCCCGACGGTCTGCTCGAGGTGCCGCCGGGAACCGAACTAGAGTTTCTGCACCCGCTGCCCGTGCGTCGACTATGGGGAGTCGGGCCGGTCACGGAGGCAAAGCTGTACGACGCCGGGGTCACCACGGTCGGCGGCATCGCGCGGCTCGGCGAGCGATCCCTCACGCACATCGTCGGAGCAGGCGCGGCCCGACATCTGTTCGCGCTGTCGATGGCGACCGACCCGCGTCGTGTCGAGACCGGCCACCGACGCTCCTCGATCGGATCCCAGCGCGCGCTCGGTCGTCGACCGAAGAGCGAGGCCGATCTCGAGGCGACTGTCGTCGCGATCGTCGAACGGCTCGGCCGTCGGCTTCGAAACGCTGAAAGAGTCTGCCGCACAGTGGTTCTCCGACTCCGCTTCGACGACTTCGCGCGTGCGACCCGGTCACGCACCCTTTCCGATGCCACCGACCGCACCGACGTCATCATGTCGTCGGCGCGCGGGCTGCTCGCCGACGCACTGCCACTGATCCGCGACCGCGGCTGCACGCTGATCGGACTCTCCCTGTCGGGGCTCGACGATCGCGACTCTGTCCAGCTCGCCTTGCCGTTCGACCAGCCCGACCCCGCCGACCGTTCTGTGCGCGCGGTCGACGTGTCGAGTCCGCTCAGCAGCCGTGGCGCCCACCTCGACACCGCGATGGACGACCTGCGCACGCGGTTCGGCCGCGACGCCGTCACCCGTGGCGTGCTCCTCGGGCGCCATCACGGCGACGATGCGCCGATGCTTCCGGATTGAGTGCGGTGAGCGGCAGACGTCGCGCGCGAAATGCGCAAAACGAGTGTTACGCGCACAAACTTCACTGTGATCTGAGATACGTCGAGACTCAGTTCGTAACGGGCGACACACCGCTCGTGTAGGACACGAGAAAGAGCACGGCAATGTTGGTAGCACTCGGGTTGGCGATGGTCGCCACGTTCATGTTCCTCATCATCACCAAACGCGCGACACCGGTGGTGGCCCTGATCCTCGTCCCGGTCGCGTTCGGGTTGTTCGCCGGCGCCGGGCTCGGGATCAGCGACATGATCACCGACGGGATCAAAGAACTCGCGCCCACCGCGGCGATGCTGTTCTTCGCGATCATCTTCTTCGGCATCATGATCGACGTCGGCCTCTTCGATCCGATCGTGCGGTTCGTGGTCCGCATGGTGGGGCATGACCCCGCACGACTGGTCGTCGGTACGGCGGTGCTCGCGATGATCGTCTCACTCGACGGCGACGGTTCGACGACATTCATCATCACCACCGCCGCGCTCCTGCCGCTCTACCTGAAACTCGGTGTGAGTCCGGTCGTGCTCACCGTGGTCGCCGGCCTCGCCAACGGCACCATGAACATCCTCCCGTGGGGCGGCCCGACGGCCAGGGCCGCGAGTGCGCTGAAGATCGACACCAACGACATCTTCTTGCCGATGCTGCCCGCACTCGGTGCCGCGCTCCTCGTCGTTCTCGGCTTCGCCTATCACCTCGGGGTACTCGAGCGGCGCCGGATCGGGCGCCTGCAGATCAACGAATCGATCATTATGCCACGCGAGGAGGTCGTGACCGCAGGTGTCGGCGGCTCGGGCCGGGGTCCCGTATCCGGCCATCGATGGGAGCGTCGCTCCGGCTCGACCGGTCTCGGGCCCGATGCCGATGCCGCCGAGTCGACTTCGACGCAATCGGACTCTACCGAATCCGCGGGGACCAGCACGCGGGACCTGCCTGTCGCCTCGGAAAGCACTGCCACGACCAAGTCCGACGATGACGTTCCCGCGTCGGACGCGGGCAACGACTCGGGCGGGTCTGCCTTCACCGGCGTCCTCGACCCGAACCGAAAGACTCTGCGCCCCAAGCTCGTCTGGGTCAACGCCGCACTCACCGTCGCACTGCTTGCGATCCTCGGAGCAGACGTAGTCGCTATTCCGGTCCTGTTCATGATCTTTGCGGCGCTCGCGTTGGCCATCAATTTCCCACATCTCAGGGATCAGCAGGAGGCCATCACCCGACACAGTTCGAGCATCGTGTCCGTGGTGGCGATGGTGCTTGCTGCCGCGGTGCTGACCGGGGTTTTCAGCGGAACCGGGATGGTCGACGCCATCGCCCACTGGATGGCCGACGGGATTCCCAGCTCAATGGGCCCGCACATGGCGATCGTCGTCGGGATACTGTCGATGCCGCTGACATTTCTCATGAGCAATGATGCGTTCTACTACGGTGTGCTGCCGGTCCTTTCGGAAACCGCGTCGCGGTACGGTATCGATCCCACCGAGATGGCGCGCGCATCTATCATGGGGCAGACCGTGCACATGCAGAGCCCACTGGTGCCCGCGATCCTGTTGCTGGTCGCGCTGGCAGGGGTCTCGCTCGCCGACCACCACAAAAAGGTTCTGTGGCGGGCAGCGTTGGTCTCCATGACGATGCTCGGTGTGGGCGTCGTGATCGGGGCCATCCCGTTCTGAGGCCGACCACGATCTCGCCGCCGACGCCTAGGCTCTAGAGATGCGACTCCGGACGCAGGTTCTCCTGCTACAACTCTCGGTGATCGCAGTGAGCCTTGGCGTCGGCTTCGGCGTTGTCATCGCGGGTGCCGACGACAGGAGTCGCGACGAGTATGCGCAGCGCGCACTGGCGATCGCGCAGTCCGTGGCCGCCGACCGTGACACGATCAGCGAGGTCGCGGCGAGCGACGGCAGCACCCCTGACGTGTCCGCTCTGGTGAACGGCCCCATTCAACGGCAGGCCGCTGCGGTGCGGGAGCGCACGGGTGCACTGTTCGTCGTCGTCGCCAACGGTGACGGTATTCGCTTGTCGCACCCCGACCCAGCCGAGGTCGGCAAACACGTCTCGACCGATCCGAGGACAGCGCTGTCGGGCCAACCTGACATCACCACTGACAGGGGGACGCTCGGCGAGTCGGTGCGCGCGAAGGTTCCTGTCGTCGACGACGGCCGCGTGGTCGGTCTGGTCAGTGTCGGGGTGTCGACCACGGACCTCGCAGCGGCTACGCGCCGTTCGGTCGGGACCACCGTGGTGATCGCCCTCTTCGCCCTCGCGGTGGGTGCGGTGGGCTCGATTCTCCTGGCGCGACGGTGGCGACGATTGACCCTCGGACTCGAGCCCGACGAACTCGCGGAGCTCGTCCGAGACCAGGGCGCTGTGTTGCACGCGATGGCGGACGGAGTGCTGGCCGTCGACGCCGCAGGGATCGTGCGCGTGATCAACGACAAGGCGCGTCAGCTGCTCGAGATCACAGACGATGTCGGCACCCACGTCGAAGCGCTCGGTCTCAGCGATCGTATCCGCGCGGTGCTGCAGACACCGACACACGAACCGGTGGCAGCAACCGTCGGCGACCGTATCGTGCTGGTGTCCTCGCACCGTGTCGACGTCGACGGGCGAGACCTCGGTGTCGTCGCGTCGATCATCGACCGCACCGACGTCGAGGAGTTGACGCGCGAGATCGACTCGATCGGTGCGATGAGCACGGCACTACGGGCACAGCGCCATGAAACCGCCAATCGACTCCACGTGCTCGCCGGCCTCCTGGGGCGCGGACACGTCGACGAAGCGCGTACCTATCTCGCCGAATTGACCGGTGGCGCAGGTCATGTGGGGCTCGATGGACTCGAGAACGTTCAGGAGCCCCATCTCGCGGCGTTCCTGGACGCCAAGGCCTCGCACGCCAGGGAGCGCGGCGTCGTGCTCAGCCTCGGTGATCAGACCTGGGTACGGGGATCGCTGACCGATCCGATCACCGTCACGACGGTGGTCGGTAATCTCGTCGACAACGCGATCGACGCGGCGTCGTCGGAGTCCCGACGTCCGGGCGAGGCAGGTACCCGGCCGCGCGTCGAGGTGGATCTGATCACCGAGGGGGACGAATTGCTGGTCACGGTGGCGGATTCGGGGCCCGGTATCCGTTTCGACGAGCCGTCGGTGATCTTCGCAGACGGCGTGACCACCAAGGACGCCCCGTCCGTACCAGGTGGGCGTGGGATGGGGTTGGCGCTGTCACGACAACTTGCGCGGCGTTCGGGGGGCGACATCATCGTGGTCGACCCGGGTGGTGATCGTCGGACCGATACCGAGAACCGTTGGGGCGGTGCGGTCATCGTCGCACGGATGCCGGGTGTGTTCGAGGGATCCGAGGCGAGCCGATGAGCGATCTCGGTGTTCTGATCGTTGACGACGACTTTCGCGTCGCCGGACTTCACGCTGCGATCGTCACCGCGCTGAATGGGTTTCGCGTCACCGCGACGGCAGGTTCCGTGGCGCAGGCCCGTCACGCCCTCGAGCGACACCCCGACACCGATCTGGTGCTCCTGGACGTGCACCTGCCCGACGGCTCCGGCATCGATCTCCTCGGCGACCTGGAGACGGACTGCTTCATCGCCGGCGCAGAGACCGACGCCGACGCCGTGCGGCGCGCACTGCGTGCCGGTGCGCTTTCCTATCTCATCAAACCCTTCGACGACACCGAGCTCGCGCGACGCCTCGCCGGCTACGCGCATTACCGCCGCACCCTCGCCGCCGAACACGTGGATCAGGTTGCCGTCGACGCCGCGCTCGCGGCCATGCGCACCGGCGGGCGTTCGGCCGGACGTGGTGGCGACGGCGGCTCGCACACGGAGCAGAAGATTCTCGACCAGTTCACGGCGGGAGCGACGATGTTCGCCGATGACGTGTCGACCAGGGTGGGAGTATCACCCGCGACGGCGCGACGCCACCTGGCCTCGCTCGTCGACAGCGGCAGGCTGTCGATGTCACTGCACTACGGAACCACCGGCCGTCCACGACAGGTCTATCGGCTCCCTGAGTGAGTTCGCCGAACGAAGAGCACGGCGCTCGCACCGCCGCTGGGTAACACTCTGGGCGAATAAACGGTGAAGATGCGCCCGCGCGGCATGGTTGCCGCGTAGAAATGAAGAAGGGGGAGTGGACAGAGCACCATCAGGAGTCGACGAGTTCGAAGGGAACCCGCATGACCGAGGTCTCCACCCAGCAGCGCGCATACCAGCAGGCGGATCTCGACGCCGACCTGCGATGGTGGGCGGCGGCGAACTATCTCACCGTTGCCCAGATCTATCTGCAGGAGAACGTCCTGCTCCGCGAGCCGCTCACACGCGATCACATCAAGCCCCGTCTACTCGGGCACTGGGGAACCAGCCCGGGACTCTCGGCGATCTACACGGTGCTCAATCGCATCATCAAGGAGTCGGAGACACCGTGGCTCTACATCACGGGTCCAGGCCACGGTGGACCGGCGCTCGTCGCGAACACCTATCTGGAGGGGACCTACACCGAGATCTACCCACGCATCTCCCGTGATGCCGAGGGTGTTCGCGCACTGTGCAGGCAGTTCTCCACTCCCGGCGGTATCCCCAGCCACGTGAGCGTGCAGACCCCGGGAAGCATCCACGAGGGCGGCGAACTCGGCTACGCATTGGTCCACGCCGCAGGCGCCGCCTACGACCATCCCGACCTCACGGTCGCATGTGTCATCGGCGACGGTGAAGCAGAGACCGGGCCGCTGTCGGGGTCGTGGAAGATCCCGGCGTTCCTCAACGCCGCTCGCGACGGCGCGGTGCTGCCGATCCTGCACCTCAACGAGGCCAAGATCGCCGGCCCGACGGTGCTCGGACGCAGCACCGACGGCGAGGTCACCGACTACCTGCGCGGGCAGGGGTGGGTACCGACCTTCGTCGAGGGCGACGATCCCGCACAGGTCTTCACTGATCTGCGCGCCGCGATCGTCGAAGCGCGCAGGCGCATCGTCGAAATCCAGTCGGAGGCGCGGGGTTCCGGCGCTGATTCGCCGCTCCCGGATACGCACTGGCCCGCGATCGTGATGCGGACCCCGAAGGGCTGGACGGGTCCGAAGGAGGTCGACGGCAAGAAGATCGAGGGAACACATTGGGCTCACCAGGTGCCGTTGTCGGGGGTCCGGGAGAACCCCGAGCACCTCGCGATCCTCGAGAGGTGGCTCAAGTCGTACAAGCCGGAGGAGATCTTCGACGAGGACGGTGACATCGTCGAGTCGATCGCATCACTGGCGCCCCCCGGTGATCTGAGAATGGGGTCGAGTCCGTACGCGAACGGCGGCAGGCTGCTGTCTCCGCTGCGACTGCCCCCGATCGAGCAGTACGCGCTCGACATCACCGAACCCGGCGACGTCCTGTTCGAGACCACGCGCGTACTCGGCGAGTTCATGCGCGACATCTACACGCAGAACTCCGACGACGACGGCGGCGGCACCTTCCGGTTGTTCTGCCCCGACGAGACGGCGAGTAACCGGCTGCAGGCCGTCTTCGAGGTCACCGATAGAGCGTGGCAGCTGCCGCTCAAGGATTTCGACGACAATCTGTCGCCGTTCGGACGTGTAATGGAGGTGCTCAGCGAGCACCTGTGCCAGGGCTGGCTGGAGGGATACACGCTCACCGGCCGACACGGGCTGTTCGCCACGTACGAGGCCTTCGCCATGGTCAGCGCGTCGATGGTCGTCCAGCACACCAAGTGGCTGCAGCACGCGACCACGCTGCCGTGGCGCGAACCGGTGGCGTCGTTGAACATCCTGCTGACCTCGACCTGCTGGCGTAACGACCACAACGGTTTCTCCCACCAGGGCCCGGGACTCATCGACCTCGTACTCCCGCTGTCACCCGAGATCGTCCGTGTCTGGCTGCCACCGGACTCCAACACCCTGCTGTCGATCTCGGATCACTGCTTCCGTAGCCGTGATCACGTCAACCTGATCGTCGTCGACAAACAGCCCCACCTGCAGTACCTCTCGCTGGAGGAGGCCAACAAGCAGGCGGCTGCCGGAGCGTCGATCTGGGAGTGGGCAGGCACGGAGAACGTGCCGGGCGAGCTACCGGACATCGTGCTCGCCTGCGCGGGCGACGTGCCGACCCAGGAAATTCTCGCCGCAGCGCAGCTGCTGCGTGAGTGGGTTCCCTACCTGCGGGTACGTGTCGTGAACGTCATTGATCTGATGGTGCTGCTCCCGCAGAACGACCACCCCCACGGTCTGCCGGAGGACAAGTTCGTCGACCTGTTCACCCGCGACGTCGACGTGGTCTTCGGATTCCACGGCTACCCGCGTGCGATCCACCAGCTGGTGCACGGTCGGACCCATCCGGGTCGTTTCCACGTGCGCGGCTTCTCCGAGCAGGGCACCACCACGACGCCGTTCGACATGGTCGTGCTCAACAAGATGAGCCGCTACCACCTGGTGATCGAGGCGCTGCGTCGTGCCCGCCGTGCGCCGGAGAAGGCCGAGGAGCTGGTCGAGTTCTGCAACAACCAGCTCGCACGCCACCACGACTACGTCCGCGAACACTTCGAGGACCTGCCCGAAGTGCGCGACTGGAAGTGGTCGGAGCCCAGCGGCTCCCGGGACTGACATCTCCTGACGCGAGGCGGGGATCGGCTACGACGCCGGTCCCCGCCTTCGTCGGCGGGGCGGCGTCGCCTCGGGCGGGTCCGGGCTTCGGGGCGCGGGTCGGGGTGCAGGAAGTGGGGGAAGGGTGTGCTCGGCGGGAAGTTTCTGGGGGAAAGTGCGCGCGGGGTCTGCGGGCCGGTGCAGAAAGCAGGGGAAGGGGTGCGCGGGGTCCGCGGAGGGTCTGGGACCGGGTGCAGAAAGTAGGGGAAGGGTTTCTTCCGCGGGTTTCTGTCGTTTCCGTGGGTTGTTTCTAGGGGAGGCGTCAGGAAGTGGGGGAAGGGTGTGCTCGGTGGGAAGTTTCTAGGGGAAGGCGTGCGCGGGGCCCGCGGCGGGCTCGGGACCGGGTGCGGAAAGTAGGGGAAGGGTTTCTTCCGCGGGTTTCTGTCGTTTCCGTGGGTTGTTTCTAGGGGAGGCGTCAGGAAGTGGGGGAAGGGTGTGCTCGGCGGGAAGTTTCTGGGGGAAAGGAGTGCGCGGGATGCGCGGCGGGCCAGGAACCGGGTGCAGAAAGTACGGGAAGGAGTGCGCGGGGTGCGCGGGCCCGGAACCGGCTGCAGAAACCAGGGAAGGGCCTTTTCCGCGGGGAACTTCCGA
>NZ_BAFB01000028.1 GCF_000248075.1 Gordonia otitidis NBRC 100426
GTCGCTGTCGACCTTCCGTCCGGGGTCGACGCCGACACCGGACAGGTCAACCACCCGGCGGTACGCGCCGACGTGACCGTCACCTTCGGGGTGCGGCGACACGCTCACCTGCTCGCGGCACCACAGTGCGGCCGAATCGAACTCGTCGACATCGGACTCGCTGAGGATCCCGAGGGCGAGCCGACGTCGACCGGGGGCACCGGCGCGCAGTCGCCACGCCTGTACGCGTTGACCGACGCCGAGATCGCCGACGCGTGGCCGATACCTGGCCCGCACGACGACAAGTACACGCAAGGTGTCGTCGGAGTGATCGCCGGCTCGCATCGCTATCCGGGCGCGGGAATCCTGTGCACGGGTGCCGCCGTGACCGCGACATCGGGCATGACGCGGTACGTCGGATCGGCGCACGCCGAGGTGGTGGAGCACTTCCCGGAAGTGGTCGCGGTGCCCGAGTTCGCCGACGCCGGTCGGGTACAGGCATGGGTCGTCGGCCCGGGAGCCGGAACCGACGACGCGGCCACCGAACTCCTGGGCAAGATCCTCGCCACAGAACTCCCGGTTCTCGTCGATGCCGACGGGCTGACCGTGTTGTCGGAGCATCCAGATCTCGTGCGCGGGCGCGACGCCCCGACGTTGCTGACGCCGCACGCGGGCGAATTCGCTCGGCTCACCGGGGAAGAGGTGGGCGCCGATCGTCTCGGGGCCGTCGCCGGACTCGCACGACGCTGGGGCGTCACGGTGCTCTTGAAGGGGCGCGTGACCTTGGTCGCGGAGTCCGACGGCACGGTGTTCGGCAACGACGCGCAATCGTCGTGGGCGGCGACCGCCGGAGCGGGTGACGTGTTGTCGGGGATCGCGGGCGCTCTTCTCGCCGCGGGTCTGCCGCCCCTGTGGGCGGGCGCAGCAGCAGCGCGCGTGCACGCCCACTCCGCGGCGCTGGCCAGCGGTGGCGCACCCATCGGGGCGTCGAACCTGCTCGGTGCGCTGAGGCCGGCGATCCGCCGTCTGCTGGCCTGAGGCACGAGCAGGCTCCGCGAACGGCTGGGACCTCTCGGATCGCCGATCACGACCCCCTGAGTGCGACACAAACCACTTCCGCGGATCTGGGACAATGGTCGTGATGACCTCTCACGATCCGACGCCCGGCGCCCTGCCCGCAGCCCTGACGGCGACCATCGATCTCGACGCGATCGCGCACAACGTCGGTGTGCTCCGCGCCGCGTCGGGCACCGATCTGATCGCGGTGGTCAAGGCGAACGGCTACGGGCATGGTGCCGCGCCGGTCGCGCGAGCGACACTCGAAGCGGGAGCGGCAGAACTCGGCGTCGCGCACATCACGGAGGCGCTGGCGTTGCGCGACGCAGGTATCGACGCCCACATCACCGCGTGGCTGCACACCAACCACGCCCCGTTCGATGCCGCGATCTCCGCAGACATCGACATCGCGCTGTCGTCACGGCGTCAACTCGCCCGTGTCGTCGACGCCGCGCAGCGTCTGGGACGCTCCGCCACTGTGACCGCCAAGGTCGACACCGGACTCAATCGCAGCGGTGTCGCCGCCGACGAATGGGCCGACTTCGCGGACGATCTCGCCAAGGCGAAAGCCGACGGCGCGGTGCGGGTACGCGCGATCATGTGCCATCTCGTGCGCGGCGACGAGCCGGAGCATCCGTTGAACTCGCAGCAGGCCGAACGCCTCGACGCCGCTGCCGCAGATCTCGCGCAGCTGGGGAGCCCCGCCGAGGTGATGCACATCGCCAATTCGCCGGCGGCGCTCACTCGTCCGGACCTCGCCCGCGACCTGGTGCGGCCCGGCCTCGCGCTCTACGGATGCAGCCCGATTCCCGAGCGCGGTGACTTCGGGCTGGTACCCGCGATGACACTGCGTGCCGAGGTCGCGTTGGTCAAGACACTCGCCGCAGGGCAGGGCGTCTCGTACAACCACCACTGGACGTCGGAACGCGACACCATGATCGCGGTGATTCCGGCCGGCTACGCCGACGGTGTGCCGCGGTTGCTGTCCAACCAGATGCGGGTACAGATCAACGGTCGCAGTTTCCCGCAGGTCGGTCGGATCTGTATGGACCAGTTCGTGATCGACCTCGGCCCCGATGGTGGCGGCGTCGCGGAGGGCGACATCGCCGAACTGTTCGGAACGGGGGCCGACGGCGCCCCGATCGCTCGTGAGTGGGCCGATCAGATCGGCACCATCGACTACGAGATCATCAGCGGGATCGGCGCACGAGCCCATCGCCGGTATGTGGGCCGGGCGGCCCGCGAAACCCGGACGGCGCAGCGGTGAAGCCTTACGAACGGCTCGGTCTCGTCGCCGGGCTCGGTGGGCTCGGCGCGCTCGGCGGGCTGGCCGCCGCGGGTGCGGGTCGTGCGTTGGCGCGGCGTCGCGAGGACTCACGCGACGACCCTTACGCCGGAATCGATTTCACTGCCATCTACTCCGACGAAGCCTCGACGGTGACCACCGACGACGGCCTCGCCCTCGCCGTCCGCACCGTCGATCTCGGCGGCCTGCAGTCGCGCGAGACGCCCGAGGTGACCGTGCTTTTCGTGCACGGATTCAGTCTCCGCATGGCGTCGTGGCATTTCCAACGGTTCGACCTCGCGGCGGCGTGGGCCGACCGGCGCATCCGGATGGTGTTCTTCGACCATCGCGGGCACGGGAAGTCCGACGCCGCTCCGCCCGAGACCTGCACCATCGCTCAGATCTCCGACGACGTCGGTGCCGTGATGCGGACCGTCGCGCCGTCGGGAAGCGTTGTGCTGTGCGGACATTCGATGGGTGGGATGTCGATCATGGCGCTCGCGCGTCGCCACCCCGAACTGTTCGGCCCCGACGGGCCCGTCGCGGGCGTTGCATTGGTGGCAACGGCTGCCAAGGGCCTCACGGAAGCGGGACTCGCGCGTGGGCTGCGGAATCCACTGGTGGACGCGTTCCGCGCCACCGTGCGCCACACGCCGCGGGTGATCGAAGCCGGCCGCGATCTGACGAGACTGATCCTCGAACCGGTGCTCGTGTCGGCGAGTTTCGGGCCGGACTTCCACAGCGCGGCGCTCGGTCGGGCGGTGGAGAAGATGATCCAGAACACGCCGATCTCGACCGTCGTGAGTTTCCTCAACGCGTTGGAGCACCACGACGAGTCGATGGGCCTTCCCGTGATCGCACAGGTGCCGACCACTGTCGTGTGCGGTACCGCCGATCAGATGACACCGCTGCCGAATTCGCTGCACATGTTCGGCGATCTCGGCGACGACTCCCGACTCGACATCGTCGACGGCGCCGGACACATGGTCCTGATGGAGCAACCGGATCGGGTGACCGACGCCATCGCCGACCTGGTCGAACGCTCGCGCTCGGCGCTGCCCCAGCCACGACGGCGTCGTATTCCGCTGTTGGGCAGGCGACGATGACCGATACCGGTCGCACGTGGACGCGTGAGCTGCCAGACGTCGCCGACACGGAAGCCCTCGGGGTCGAACTCGGCGAGGATCTCTCGGCGGGCGACGTGGTCATCCTCGACGGACCGCTCGGCGCAGGCAAGACGGCGCTGGCGCGCGGAATCGCCGCGGGACTCGGCGTCGTCGGTCGGGTGTCGTCGCCGACCTTCATCATCGCCCGTGAGCACAAACCCGGTCGACCGGGGCAGCCGGGCATGGTGCACGTCGACGCGTACCGTCTCGGTGGCCTCGACGAACTCGACGCCCTCGACCTCGACACCGATCTCACGGACGCGGTGGTCGTCGTCGAATGGGGGGAGGGTGTCGCGGAGCGTCTTGCCGAACGACACCTGCTGGTGCGATTGCACCGCGATCCCGACACCGATGTCCGCCACGCGCAATGGAGTTGGATAGATGGATGAGATGACGGTGCTCGTCATCGACACGGCAACCGACGTGGTGGTGACCGGCGTCGGAACGGTGACGGGCGCAGCGGTACGCGTGTTGGCGGACCGAGCCGTTGCCGATCACCGGCGGCACGCCGAAGTGCTGACGACCCTGATGTCCGAGGCCATGGACGAGGCAGGGATCAGGCGCGAAGGGCTCAACGCGATCGTTGTCGGATGTGGCCCCGGTCCGTTCACGGGTCTGCGCGTCGGAATGGCGACCGGGGCCGGATTCGGTGATGCACTCGGTCTGCCCGTTTACGGTGTGAGCTCACTCGATGCCATCGCCTCGGATGCGGCACGACATTTCCCGTCGAACGCGTCGATGCTCGTGGTGACCGACGCGCGGCGTCGGGAGGTGTATTGGGCGCGGTACGCCGACGGTGAGAGGATCAGCGGGCCGGATGTGTCCGCGCCGGATGTGGTCGCGAACTCGCTTGCCGCACAACCGGCCGACGTCGCGGCAGGATCACCGCACCATCTCGAACTCTGCGGATGGCGTGGCGAACCGTCGCTGGTGAGCGCCCCGACGGTACGCGGACTGCTCCTGGCAGGCGCGCACGACGTATTGGCGGGAGCCCCGCCGCGACCGCTCGTCCCGCTCTACCTGCGGCGCCCGGATGCGGTCGAACGGAAAGACCAGCGCGACAAGGCGGTGACTCCCGGATGACCACGCCCGAATTGCTCATCGACCGCCTCGAGTTTTCGGACATCCCGCGGTGCGCGGAACTCGAACAGGAGATGTTCGTCGGCGATTCCCCTTGGCCGGCAACCGCATTCCGCGCCGAGCTGAATGCGCCCTACAATCGGTACTTCGCCGCACGCGAGACACCGGGAGGTGCGGTCGTCGGCTACGCGGGTATTTCGACGCTCGGCGCTGGCGGCGCTTACGAGTGTGAGATCCACACGATCGCCGTCGCCCCGAGCCATCGTGGTCTGGGCTACGGGCGGGCGCTCCTCGCCGAGATGTTGGACGTCGCCGATGCCGCCGATGCTCCGGTCTACCTCGAGGTCAGAACCGACAACGACACGGCGATAGAACTCTACGAACGCAATGGATTCGTTCGACGCGGCGTGCGCCGCAACTACTATCAGCCCTCCGGCGCTGACGCCTACACGATGGCGCGTCCGTCCGTCTCGGGGCGTGGAGGTGACCCGGCATGATCGTGATGGGAGTCGAGAGTTCGTGCGACGAGACCGGCGTCGGCATCGTCGAATGGACGCCCGGCGACGGCGATGGTCCGGGAAACGTGACGCTCCTCGCCGACGAGGTGGCCTCGAGTGTCGACGAGCACGCACGGTTCGGGGGAGTGGTGCCCGAGATCGCGTCGCGTGCGCATCTCGAGGCGATCGTTCCGGCGATGCAGCGCGCGCGGGAGGCTGCGGGGATCGACAAGCCCGACGCCATCGCCGTGACCATCGGGCCGGGACTGGCCGGAGCGCTGCTCGTCGGAGTTGCCGCGGCCAAGGCGTATTCGCTGGCATGGGACGTTCCGCTGTATGCGATGAACCATCTCGGCGGCCACGTCGCGGTCGACACCCTCGAGCACGGACCCATGCCCGAATGTGTTGCGCTGCTCGTATCCGGCGGTCACACGCATCTGCTTCACGTCACCGACCTGGCCGACCCGATCGTCGAACTCGGTACGACCGTCGACGACGCAGCAGGCGAGGCGTTCGACAAGGTCGCGCGACTGCTCGACCTCGGATTCCCCGGCGGACCGGCACTCGACAAGGCTGCAGCACAGGGCGATCCGCACGCGATCGAGTTCCCCCGCGGCATGACCGGACCCCGCGATGCCCGCTACGACTTCTCGTTCTCCGGCGTGAAGACGGCCGTTGCCCGCTACGTCGAGAAGTGCCGTCGCGACGGGGTCGACGTGCCGATCGCCGACGTCGCGGCGTCGTTTCAGGAGGCCGTGGCGGATGTGCTGACGCTCAAGGCGGTTCGTGCGTGTATCGACCTCGGTGTCGGCACGTTGGTACTCGGTGGGGGTGCGACGGCCAACTCCCGAATCCGATCGCTCGCCCAGGAGCGCTGCGCTGCGGCGGGTATCACGCTCCGCGTCCCGAAGCCCCGACTCTGCACCGACAACGGTGTGATGATCGCGACGCTCGGAGCTCACGTGATCGCCGGCGGCGCGCAACCGTCCCCGTTGACGGTGGCCACCGATCCTGGACTGAGCGTTCAGGTGTCGCAGGAGCGCTGAGCGGCCGGCGTCACTGCTCGCGCAGCAGTTGTGGGCACCCGTCGGTGAGCGAGGCGAGCGTCTCGCGTTGAGTCGGGCGTGCCTGGGCGTAACGCTCCTCCCCGGCGGCCGTCAGCGCTGCGAACACCGAGCGCCGGTCGGATTCACACATCGTGCGAGACACCAGCCCGTCTTTCTCGAGTCGCGCGACGACGCGCGACAGTGCGCTCTGGCTGAGGTGCACGCCACCCGCGAGTTCGCTCATGCGTGCCTGGTGCGCATCGGACTCGGCGAGCAACTCGAGTACCTCGAACTCGCTCGACGACAGGTTGTGTTTGCTCTGCAGCTCGCGATCGAGCGAACAGAGGACCTTGTTGTAGCGGATCGAGAGATCGCGCCATGCGGCGGCGAGTTCGTCGGAAGATGTCACCGCCTTGGTCATGGACCGCATCCTACCCTCACCGGCGGATATATGTTCGGGCAAAAGATGTGACCGCAATTAATGTAGACGCAATGAATGCACGTGCATATAGTTCCTCGCATGGCACACAACACGCATGAAGTGGTCATCGCGAACAGGTCTGACTCGACGCCCGACGTGGGCGAGCAGGCGTACGACATCCAACCGGTGCACCCCGAACCGTCATCGGACCTACACATCACCTCGGCGACGGGCTGGACGAGCAGGGTCTGGATACTCCTGGTCGTCCTGGCGGGCGCGCTGTTCCTCGACGGCCTCGACATCTCGATGGTCGGCGTCGCGCTGCCGTCGATCGGCACGGATCTGCACATGGGGCAGTCGCAGCTCCAGTGGATCGTGAGTGCCTATGTACTCGGTTACGGTGGGCTGTTACTGCTCGGTGGGCGGGCCAGCGATCTCTTCGGCCGGCGTCGGGTCTTCCTCGTCGCTCTCGGGGTTTTCGGCGTCGCATCGGTCGCGAGCGCCGTCGTCGACATCAATGGTGTGATCATCGGCCTTCGGTTCGTCAAAGGCATTGCCGCGGCCTTCACGGTCCCCGCGGGACTGTCGATCATCACGACGACTTTCGCCGAGGGCCCCGCACGTAACAAGGCGTTCAGCATCTATACAGTCTGCGGCGCGAGCGGCTTCTCGCTCGGGCTGGTCTTCGGTGGGCTGCTGACCGAACTCTCCTGGCGGGCGACCCTGCTGTTTCCGGGGCCGGTCGCACTGCTCCTGCTCCTCGCCGGAATTCGCGTGATTCCGCGCGCTGCACGTACCCGCATGCAGTGGCGAGAGTTCGACGCACTCGGCGCACTCACCAGTACCGGAGCGCTGCTGCTCCTCGTTCTCGCCGTGGTGCGGGCACCCGAGATCGGGTGGGTGGCCCCGGTGACGATCGTCAGCTTCGCCGCAGCGGTCCTGCTCGGTCTCGCATTCGTCATCGTCGAGTTCCGTCACCGCCACCCGCTCGTGCGTCCGGGAATCCTCCGATCGATGCTCCTGGTGCACGCCAATGTCTCGGGCGCGCTGATGTTCGGCGGCTACGTCGCATTCCAGTTCGTCGTGACGCTCTACCTGCAGGACTCGCTGGAATGGTCTCCGCTGTCGATGGCGCTCGCCTTCCTCCCGGCGGGAGCGATCGTGGTGGCCAGTGCCCTTCGGATGGACAGGGTGCTCGACCGGGTGCCGACGCCGTTGCTGCTCGTGGTCGGCTTCTCGGCGTTCCTCGGCGGCTACCTGTGGTTCTCCAGGGTGCAGCCCGGCATGTCCTACGTCGACTTCCTGCTGCCGACGATCGTGCTCCTCGGCGTGGGCTTCGCGCTGTGCTTCCCGTCGATCAACTCGCAGGGCACAGCGGGTGTCGCCGACCATGAGCAGGGCCTGGCGTCCGGTCTGGTGAACACGAGTGTTCAGGTTGGCGGGGCGGTGATGCTGGCTGTCATCACCGCGGTCTTGGCCAGTTCGACCGAGTCGTCGCAGCGCGGCCAACTGCTCGGCGGGATGTCGACGGCGATCTGGGTGGTCAGTGCGCTCGCCGTGGTCGGTCTGGTCGGCGCTCTCGTGGCATCGTGGCTGTCGCGTCGTGTTCCGGCGCGCGTCTGACGGGTCGATGCATGGAGTTGCACCCGGGCCCCTTGAGTGCTGGCACTCTCGCGTATAGAGTGCCAGTAGGCACTGAAGTGAACCTCGGCACCCGCGACGACGAGGTTTCGTGCAGGGCCCGCAAACACATACATCGTTTCTCAGATGAGAAAGTTGAGGACTCACATCGTGGCGAGCGTGAACATCAAGCCGCTTGAGGACAAGATCCTGGTGCAGGCTGTGGAGGCCGAGACGACCACCGCATCCGGTCTGGTCATCCCGGACACCGCCAAGGAGAAGCCCCAGGAGGGCACCGTCATCGCCGTCGGCGAGGGACGTGTCACCGAGCAGGGCAATCGCGTCCCTGTCGACGTCAAAGAAGGCGACACCGTCATCTACAGCAAGTACGGCGGCACCGAGATCAAGTACGCCGGTGAGGAGTACCTGATCCTCTCGTCCCGCGACGTGCTCGCGGTGATCGGCAAGTAACAGCCCACGGACCAACGTGTGGTCGTTCCGCCCCGGGGTCTGTACACAGACCCCGGGGCGGATTACGTTGTGCCCCCATTCATTCCAAGTAGAAGGCACTCAAGAAGGAAATCATGGCCAAACAGATCGAATTCGACGAGAAAGCCCGCCGCTCACTCGAGCGCGGTATCGATCAGCTCGCTGACACGGTCAAGGTGACACTCGGCCCGCGCGGGCGGCACGTGGTGCTGTCCAAGGCGTTCGGCGGACCGGCGGTCACCAACGACGGTGTGACGATCGCGCGCGACATCGAACTCGAGGACCCGTTCGAGAACATGGGTGCTCAGTTGGTGAAGTCGGTCGCCACCAAGACCAACGACGTCGCAGGTGACGGAACGACAACTGCAACTGTTCTCGCGCAGGCGATCGTCAGCGAAGGACTGCGCAACGTCGCGGCAGGCGCGAGTCCCGTCGCGCTGGGCGCGGGTATCTCCAAAGCCGCCGACGCGATCAGCGACGAGCTGGTCCGTGTCGCAACGCCTGTCGAGGGCGAGAAGGCCATCGCACAGGTCGCGACCGTCAGCTCGCGTGATCCCGAGGTCGGCGAGATGGTCGGCAAGGCGATGTCGACGGTCGGCACCGACGGCGTCGTCACGGTCGAAGAGGGTTCGGGTCTGCACACAGAACTGGTCGTCACCGAGGGCGTGCAGTTCGACAAGGGCTATCTCTCGCCGTACTTCATCACCGACCCCGACCTCCAGGAAGCGGTTCTCGAGGATGCACTCGTGCTCCTCTACCGCGACAAGATCAGCTCACTGCCCGATTTCCTCCCGCTGTTGGAGAAGGTCGCGCAGTCGGGCAAGTCTCTGCTGATCGTGGCCGAAGACGTCGAGGGTGAGCCGCTGTCGACGCTCGTGGTCAACTCGATCCGCAAGACCATCAAAGCCGTCGCGGTCAAGGCGCCGTTCTTCGGGGATCGTCGCAAGGCCTTCCTCGACGACCTCGCGGTGGTCACCGGCGGCACCGTGATCTCCACCGACATCGGTCTGTCGCTGGCGACGACCGAACTCGACCAGCTCGGCTCCGTGCGTCGGGCGGTGGTCACCAAGGACACCACCACGCTGGTCGAGGGTGGTGGCTCGAAGGAGGCCGTCGCCGCGCGCGCCGAGCAGATCCGACGCGAGATCGACAACAGCGATTCCGATTGGGATCGCGAGAAGCTCGCCGAGCGTCTGGCGAAGCTCTCCGGCGGCATCGCGGTGATCCGCGTCGGTGCCCCGACCGAGACCGCTCTCAAGGAACGCAAGCACCGCGTCGAGGATGCGGTCGCCGCGGCCAAGGCCGCCGTCGAGGAGGGCATCATCCCCGGTGGTGGTTCTGCGCTCGTGCAGGCGTCCAAGGTGCTCGATTCCCTCGCCGAGGGACTCGGCCAGGACGAGGCGCTCGGTGTCCGGGTCGTCCGTGACGCCGTGCGGTCGCCGTTGTACTGGATCGCCAGCAACGCGGGGGTCGACGGTGCGGTCGTGGTCGACAAGGTCACGCGCGAGGAGACCGGCCACGGTTTCAACGCCGCGACGCTCACCTACGGTGACCTGCTCGCCGACGGCATCATCGACCCGGTCAAGGTGACCCGGTCGGCGGTCGTGAACGCCGCGTCTGCCTCTCGGATGGTGCTGACCACCGAGGCTGCTGTCGCCGACGAGCCCGCCGACGGCGCCGACGGCCAGGGGCACGGTCACGCGCACTGAGCGCTTGGCAGACCTGACGTGACACGAAGGAGCCCGGGCAGATCTCACGGTCTGCCCGGGCTCCTTCGTGTGAAAGTTGTGCTTGTGGCGATGAGGTGTCGTATCCGGGAGGGTGTCGCGACGCGGCGGTGACGACGATGTTGATCGACTGTCGCGCCGATCTCACCGACCGGAGTCGATCAGCTCGCGATGCGCCGTCCGACGCCGCGCTTCATCAACATGCTGCGCTCCGACTCCGACAATCCTCCCCAGATGCCGTAGGGCTCAGCGACGGCCAGGGCGTGCTCGCGGCAGTGTGCGATGACGGGGCATTGGTGGCACATTTCCTTTGCGCGACGCTCACGCTGGGCACGCGCTCGTCCGCGCTCACCGTCCGGATGAAAGAACATGGAGGAATCGACACCACGGCAAAGGCCTTGCATCTGCCAATCCCAGATATCGGCATTAGGTCCGGGAAGGTGATTGGGCTGAGGCATGGCACGAACTCCTTTGATTCTCGAGGTACCGCTGCTCTGCTCCGCCGACCCTGAGACCGCCGGAACCACACTTGCGCATCGCCACTTGGGCTGTGCATCGCAAACACTATGCGGACGGCGGAAACAGCGTCAATAGTGCCTCTCGAGGACAAGATCGTTCAAAAAATTCCATCGTTGTTAACGAAATGTTGTGTGGTCGCGTCGAACTAGCACAACCCCGCCCCGCCACCTGCGAGGACCCTCCAGGAGGTTGTCCGAGGTGCTGTGAGCAGCGCCGATGCCGATCGATTTCCCTCTCGCCGGGTGAAAGTGCGATCGTGGGCGCGCGCACGGCCGAGAACACGGGGTAACACGGCGGAAATGTATTCATCATGCGTACGTGACGCGGACGTCGAATTAAAGAATTGTGACGGCACGTTAAATTCAGGAAAACGGGGAGGTCTGAAGTGATGTGGACCACGAAATCGTTGCTGAATTCGTTGCGAATCGATTGGTGGGCGGCCGTCGAGCGTGGAGGCACGGGCGATGGCGCAGCCGCCCTGACGATGCTCAGCCGGCTCCGGGAACGTGCCCGCATCGTGGATGCGTCCGATGTGGTGTCGTTGGCGTGGAGCACGACGGCATCCCTGTACCGCCAGGCCGGCCGTCACGACGTCGCCATCGCCTTCGACGCGGCCGCGCTGTCGGCTCTACCCGGTCCCGTGCGGTGTGACGATCCGTGGTTGCGGGTCGCCGCTCACGACGCGCTGGTCGGACTCGCCGCAGACAACCTCGGACAGCTCCGCTTCCCGGTGACGGCACGACTGCTTGCGCGCGCCGGCGAGCTGTGCCCCGGGTACGAGCCGTCGTTCGGAGGAGGGACCGACGCCCGGGACGCGTGGACGCATTTCGTCACCGAGGTACGACCGCGCGTACGCGAGAGGTGGGTGGGCACGGAATTGGCGATCTACACAGGTGAGGGTGAGCAAGCACGACGTCGGATCGGCGAAGCGCAGGCACTGCTGACGGGTTGTGTCGCGCGAACTCACGAACGTCATCGCATCAAGACCGATCTGATCGCGGCGGCGGCGTCGGCTGACGACAAGCAGGATGCGTATACGGTTGCGGTGTCGTGTCTGGATCGTGCGCGGGCTGCAGGGCTCGAACCGCTGGCCTGGGCGGCATTGTCGCTGATGCGGGGATTGGGCGACACGTCGGAAGTGACGATTGCGGGCATCGCGCGCTCGCATGACATGCTTGTGGATCGGGGTATGCCGTTCCACGGCCGCTCGTAGATCCGTCACGACTCGATTGATCAGCCAACACAAACGTGTAACACGGGAATCTCAACTGACGATGAAACTGACAGGTGTTGAGTTAGACGAAGCCGTCCGCGCAGCCGCGTCGGGCGACCGGGTCGCACTCACGTCAGTCCTCGAAAGTGTGCAGGAACCCATCGTGCGCTACTGCCGGGGGCGGATCGGTGTCGGAGAACGCCACTTGTTCTCCGCTGACGACGTGGCGCAGGAGGCCCTGATGGCTGTCATGACCGCGCTGCCCCGGTATCAGGACCAGGGGCGCCCGTTCATGGCCTTCGTGTACGGCATTGCCGCACACAAGGTCGCCGATGCCATGCGCGTCGCCGGTCGCGTGAAAGCCGACCCGGTCGAACAGATCCCCGAGGTCGTACAGGTCACCGGGGGACCCGAGCAGAGCGCGCTCGATGCCGATGCCAGCAGGCAGATGAAAGCACTGCTCGCGTTGATTCCGGAGAAGCAACGCGAGGTGCTGATACTACGGCTGGTCGTCGGATTGTCGGCCGAGGAGACCGCAGATGCAGTGGGCAGTACGCCAGGTGCGGTCCGGGTCGCGCAACACCGGGCTTTGGCGAAATTGAAGGAACAGCTGAGAAAGGCTGGAGGACATGATGAACGACGAGCGTGAGTCGCGTCGTGGTCGCTCCATGCCGGGTCGGCGGCAGTCGGGGGGCTTGCACGACACCGGAAAGGGTGCGTACAACCAGCACACAGGCGAGTGGGCCACTCCCGACGACACGCCGGTGGACATATCGGCTGTGCAGTTCGACGACGCGTTCCTCGACGCACTCTCGCGCGACGTGCCGACGCCGACACGTGACGACGCCGAATACGAACTCGCAGGGCTGCTCTCTGCGTGGCGCCACGAGTCGCTTGCAGAACCGCTGCCGCTGGGGCCGAGCGTCGCAGAGGTCGAGAAGGCGATAGCCGCACAGGGCCCGAGCGCTCGTGCCCGCACGGTGGTCCGGACGCTGCGTATCGTCGCGGGGGCCGCTGCCGTGGCAGTGGTCGCAGCGGCGGGGCTGACCGTGATGTCGCAGGGTTCCGAACCCGGAGACCCGCTGTGGGGCGTCAAGAAGGTCGTGTTCGCGCAGGCGGCATCCGAAACCCAGGCTGCCTACGACGTACGCTCGAACCTCGAGAAGGCCGAGGCCGAGCTCGCCGCGGGCAACACACAGGCCGCCGAGTCGTTGATCGCGAAAGCCCAGAGTTCGATGGGTCCGGTCCGCGATTCGTCGACCCGCACGCACATGGACGAATGGATCGGACGCCTACGCGCCGACACCGGCGCAACTCTGAGCAACAATCCGTCGGCGACGTCGCCTGGCGGTGGAAACGTCGACACCTCGGGATCTGCGACGAGCGACCCCGCTCAGCCGACCGACCAGCTCATGAATCAGAGTCAAACGAATCCTGCGCCGACGGCGCCGCACACCACGCCGCCGACGACGACCGAAGCTCCGCCGCAGACGACCACCAAGCCGCCGACGACCACCGCCGCGAACGACGGGCCCTCGAGCAGCTGGCCACCGACGAGTTGACCCGTTCCCGGTAGGGATACCTCGGGTGACCGCGAGGATCTCGGATCACATATGAGTGGAGCGCCGCAGTTGCGGCGCTCCACTCATATGTCAGGACTCACATGTCAGGTGCAGCGCATCGCGCCGCGCAATTCGTCAGCGTTCGTCGCCGAGGTGATGGTGTGCGTCGGCGTAACCGCGGCAGTAGTCCCATGTCACATACGCGTCGGGACGCGGATCGACCGCAGGTTCGTGAGGACGAACCGTGCCGTCGATCAGAAGTTGCAGCAGGTTGGCGCGCAGCATGTCCCAGTCGTGGTAGTGATCTTCCTGGCAGTCGTCGCAGACCACGACGAGGCCGCGAATTCCCCGGTGGGCGAGCAGCGCCTCGTAGACGGCGAGATCGGCGAGATCCTCCTCGACCGCGAGCCGTTCGCTCTCGTCCAAGGGGATGCCGGGCTCCATCGAATCCAGCATCGAAGCCGGATCACTGGGGTCGTCGGCGAACGGGTCTGGTGGGAGGCCCGGTGGGAGATGATCACGCACATATCCACCGTAACCGATTCGACCACCTGTGCGCCGCAACGCCTCCACAGATCGACGACGGCGCCGGTGCACGTGGGAATTGGTCATTCCGCGGCACTTCGCTGCGGGCGAAACAAGCGGGCCTCCATTACCAGATAGAATGGACGAATGACGCAGGTTCGCACCGGAGGAGACGACCCCGGCAAGGTCGCAATGCTCGGACTGACGTTTGACGACGTCCTGTTGTTGCCCGCGGCATCGGATGTGATTCCCAGTGAAGTCGACACGTCGTCGCGGGTCACCAGGGACATCACACTGCGTGTGCCTCTGGTCAGTTCGGCGATGGATACGGTCACAGAGTCGCGCATGGCCATCGCCATGGCGCGCGCGGGGGGAATGGGTGTGCTGCACCGAAACCTCTCCATCGAGGCCCAGGCGGGTCAGGTGGAGACGGTCAAGCGGTCAGAAGCAGGTATGGTCACCGACCCGGTGACGTGCTCGCCGACCAATACGCTCGCCGAAGTCGACGCGATGTGCGCGCGGTACCGCATCTCGGGTCTGCCGGTCGTCGACGATCGCGGCGAACTGGTCGGCATCATCACCAACCGTGACATGCGCTTCGAGGTCGACCAGAACCGGCCGGTCTCCGAGGTCATGACCAAGGCACCGCTGATCACCGCACAGGAGGGGGTGTCCGCGGAGGCCGCTCTCGGGCTGCTGCGCCGCAACAAGGTCGAGAAGCTGCCGATCGTCGACGGTAACGGCAAGCTCACCGGCCTGATCACCGTCAAGGACTTCGTCAAGACCGAGCAACACCCGCTCGCCACCAAGGACTCCGACGGCCGCCTGCTGGTCGGCGCCGCGGTCGGTACAGGCGACCCGCAGTGGGAGCGCGCGATGGCGCTCTCCGACGCCGGCGTCGACGTGATCATCGTCGACACCGCCCATGCGCACAATCGTCTCGTCCTCGACATGGTCTCGAAGCTCAAGGCCGAAATCGGCGACCGTGTCCAGATCGTCGGCGGCAACGTTGCGACCCGTGAGGCAGCGCAGGCTCTCGTCGACGCGGGTGTCGATGCGGTCAAGGTCGGTGTCGGCCCGGGCTCGATCTGCACCACGCGGGTCGTCGCCGGTGTGGGTGCACCACAGATCACCGCCATCCTCGAAGCCGTTGCCGTGTGCAAGCAGGCCGACGTCCCGGTGATCGCCGATGGCGGCGTGCAGTACTCCGGCGACATCGCCAAGGCGCTCGCCGCGGGCGCGTCGACCGTGATGCTCGGCTCGCTGTTGGCGGGTACCGCAGAGGCTCCCGGCGATCTGATCCTGGTGAACGGTAAGCAGTCCAAGAGCTACCGCGGTATGGGCTCGCTGGGTGCAATGCAGGGACGCGGGCAGGGCAAGTCGTACTCGAAGGACCGCTACTTCCAGGACGACGTACTCGCCGAGGAGAAGCTGGTGCCCGAAGGCATCGAGGGGCGGGTTCCCTATCGCGGTCCGCTCGGACAGGTTGTCCACCAGCTCGTCGGTGGTCTGCGTGCGTCGATGGGATACACCGGCTCGACGACCATCGACCACCTGCAGGGTGCGCGGTTCGTTCAGATCACCGCAGCGGGTCTCAAGGAGTCGCATCCGCACGACATCACATTGACCGCCGAAGCGCCGAACTACTATTCACGCTGACGTCCCGGTCGCGGTCGTCCCGGCCGCGGCCTACGTGAGCGCGATCCTCGCGGTCGAATAGCAGTCAACCAACCCCAGAGAGGCGCAACGGTGCGTGACCTGACCGACATCGGCATGGGCAGAACCGCCCGCCGGACATACGAACTCGACGACATCAACATCGTCCCGTCACGCCGGACGCGGTCGTCGAAAGAGGTGTCGACGGCCTGGCAGATCGACGCCTACCGGTTCGACTCGCCGATCCTGAGTCATCCCACCGACGCGCTCGTCTCACCACAGATGGCAGTGGCGCTCGGCAAGCTCGGTTCCCTCGGCGCTCTCAACGGAGAGGGCTTGTGGGCGCGGCATCGCGATGTCGAGGACAAGATCGCCCAGCTGGTCGACATCGCGCTCAACGATCCGGATCCGCAAGCCGCCGTACGGTTCCTGCAGGAACTGCATCGCGCTCCCATCGACACCGATTTGCTCGGCGAATCGGTGGCGTTCGTGCGCGACGCAGGCGTCACGACCGCGGTGCGCGTGAGCCCTCAGCATGCGCCCGAACTGACGCCGACTCTCCTCGCCGCAGGAGTGGAGATCCTCGTCGTACACGGCACGATCATCTCTGCCGAGCACGTCGTCCGCGGCGAGGAGGAACCCCTCAACCTCAAGACCTTCATCGCCGATCTCGACATCCCGGTCATCGCGGGCGGTGTCCACGACCACCGCACCGCACTGCACCTCATGCGCACCGGGGCAGCGGGCGTGATCGTCGGTTACGGTTCGGCCGAGGGTGCGACCACGACCTCGGAAGTGCTCGGAATCGGCGTCCCGATGGCGACAGCCATCGCCGACGCCGCAGCGGCCCGTCGGGAATACCTCGACGAGACCGGCGGACGCTACGTCCACGTGATCGCCGATGGCGACATCCACACGTCGGGCGACCTCGCCAAGGCGATCGCCTGTGGAGCCGACGCCGCGGTGCTCGGGACACCGATCGCCGCCGCCGCCGAGGCACCCGGTCACGGTTGGTTCTGGCCGTCGGCGGCCGCACACCCCGACACTCCCCGCGGTGCGCTCCTGCGCGTCTCGACCGACGAAGGGCGCCCGAGTCTCGCCACGGTCCTGAACGGACCGTCCGACGACCCGTTCGGTGAACTGAATCTGGTTGGTGCGCTGCGCCGTTCGATGGCCAAGGCGGGTTACTCCGATCTCAAGGAGTTCCAGAAGGTCGGGTTGTCGGTACGGGCGTGAGGACTCGGG
>NZ_BAFB01000027.1 GCF_000248075.1 Gordonia otitidis NBRC 100426
TCAATTCGTAGGTCTTGCGCCCGAACAGAAACGCAGATGTGTCGCCGAGACTATCGTCACCACGTGATGGTTGCACCTCGGCTCCGTACCGAGCGCCCCAGCCACCGTGCTCAAACCCGCCACCCCGATCTTCGTCGGGTGAACCCAACCCCTGCATGACACCGTCGACGGACAAGAACTCGATCGCGACCAGACTTCGCATGATGCGCTCCTCTCACACACCATCGTGCGCCCGCAGACAGGACATGCCCAAGGGGCGCGGTTGAAGCTGGTACGACGGTCGCTGACCTCTCACCCGTCAGATCGGGCTCGAGGCCTCGTGACCCTTCAGGCCTGTCGCGCCTTGAAACGCGGTTCCTTCTTGTTGATCACGAACACCCTGCCGCGTCGTCGTACCACCTGCGCACCGGGCTTCTTCTTGAGTGATCTCACCGAGTTGCGAACTTTCATACCGACTATCGTAAATGATAGTCGTTATCATTAGTGCCCCACCCTCCCATTCGGCGGGCTCGATGCCGCAGACAATCAGGCGAGATTCCATATAGTGGGATAGAAATACCGATCAGTGAGAACTGCGGTTATGCTGGGTGCGGGCGATTTACCCGCGCACGCCTTCTCGGTGACCATCCGCATCACCTCCCCGTTCATGCCACGAGAACAGGAGCGATGCACCTATGCCGCACCCACTGACCCTACCGACGTCACCGATCGGATCTGCCGCGCTGAGGAGTGTGCGCGGATCGGCGATTCGCGACCTCCTCGCCGTCACCGAGCGCCCCGAGGTGTTGAGTCTTGCCGGCGGACTTCCTGCCACCGAACTCATCCCCAGCGTTCGGATAGCCGACGCCGCACAGCACGTCCTGCGCAACCGCGACGCGCTGCAGTACACCGCCAGCTGCGGCGCATCTCGCTGCCGTGAGGTGGTGGCGAGTACCGACAATGTCGACCCGGCACGCATACTGCTGACCCACGGTTCACAACAAGCCCTGTCGCTCCTCGCACAGGCACTGATCGACCCCGGTGACGTCGTCATCGTCGACGATCCTGTGTACGTCGGTGCGCTGCAGGCCTTTCAATGCGTGCGGGCACACATAGTCGCCCTGCCGATCACGGACTCGGGAACGAACACCGCGGCCCTGGCCGCTCTCCTCGCAGGAGGCGTCCGACCACGGGTCGTCCACACAGTCAGCAACTTCCACAACCCGTCCGGGGTCACCGCGACCAAGGGCACCCGCGAGGAACTCGCGAATCTCGCAGAATCATATGGTTTTTGGATCATCGAAGATGACCCTTACGGTCGGCTCCGATTCGACGGTGAGCCACAGAGCCCGATTCCCGACGAGAGCGTCATCCGATTGGGTTCGGCGTCGAAGACTCTGGCCCCGGCACTGCGTGTCGGATGGCTGAACGCCCCACCCGCCATCGTGTCGCTTGTCGAGAGACTCAAACAGTGTGCGGATCTCTGCGGGTCGACGCTCAATCAGTTGATGGTTGCCGAAATGCTCTCGGACACTTCGTGGTTCGAGAGCCACGTCAGTAACGTCACGTCCGAGTACGGCACTCGCGCCGCCGCATTGACATCGGCACTCGACGACGCCTTCGGCTCCTCCGTCGAGTACGACTCCCCCACCGGCGGCATGTTCTGTTGGATTCGATTTCCTCGTTGCGATACCCGCGAGCTCTTGAATGTCGCACTGTCGCACGGGGTTGCATTCGTTCCGGGAGCGGCATTCTCGGTGAGCACCGACATGAGTGAGTTCGCACGACTCAGCTTTGCCACGCTGTCGCCGCAGGAACTTCGTGAGGCAGTTCGCCGACTGCGCACGGCAATCGACGATGTGTGAGCGCCTCACCCGACGCGCGACGCAGTCGGTCACTGAGCCGTCGGGCTCTCACTGCTCTGCGCACATCTACAGCTGCTTACACATGCGCCCGCCCCGCCACCAGGTGTGGTGACGGGCACCCGTGCACTGTGCGTTGCCGGGGAGTGCGACGGTCAGGCCGCGCCGGGTAGGGGCGGGTCGACGCCGCCGGGCGGGTTGTCACCGCTAGCTGGATGGCCACCGTCGGGCGGGTCGGGGTCGCGTGGTCGGGGTGGGTTCCAGGTGATGTCGACGCGTCGGTCAACGGCGCGCTCGGGTGTGGTGTCGAGCAGCACGGTCAGTGCGTGGTGCTCGACAACGCTGATCGATTTGGGTGTTGCTGGGCCGGCGCGATTCTCAGGCGCCTCGCCCCGACCGCCTGTCGCGCTCACGTCGCCGCGATCGACATCCTCCCGCACAGCACCTGCATCAACAACCGCACCTGTGCCGACGCCTGGGCCC
>NZ_BAFB01000026.1 GCF_000248075.1 Gordonia otitidis NBRC 100426
GGCGGCAATCAGCGAGGGGCAGCGACCGAAGCGCTGACCCCGCGCCGTCGACACGTCTTATGCGGCAGCTCTACTCGCGCCTCCGCTCCCGGACGATGCACCGCCCGAACCATTGGTGTTGTTCGACGACGGCGAGTCCGTGTCCGCGCGATGTTTACCGGTGTATCCGGAGCCGTCATCGGCCCGATGCCGACCAGCGCTCTGCTGTGTAGGTGACGTCGGTGAGTCGGACGCACTTCCGATCTGGGGAGCCTGGGTGGACGACGCGGCGGAGCCCGTGGCGGTGATGTCGGTCGGAGCACCCCCGGGAGTCGAGTCGCCCGACTGTGGAACCGGCTGCGGCTCGGGCAGTCTCGGAGTCGCGGCCGGCGTCTCCTGCCCCGGCAGGGCCGGGTGCGCGCGAGTGGGTGCCGCCGATGTGGGGTTCGACGCCGCGGCGTCGGCGGTGGGCTCGGCCGACTGGCCGGTGCCCCGAAGGTTCTGCAGTTCCTCGGAGTACGAGTCGGTTTCCGGTGCGGTGCGGGCGCCGCGGAGGGCCTCGTCGGCCGTGAGAGTGACCGACGTCCTGGCCGCGGACGTCTTGTGGATCACGGTGTTCGTGGTCCCGGGGGACGGCGTCGTCCCCTGTGCGGACAGTGCATTGACGAACGACTCCCTGATCATGGACGCGAGGTCTTCGGCGGATTCGACGGTGGTGCCGGTGGCGACACCCAATCCGCGGATGTTGGTGACGATGTTGCGCGCCACCAGCGTCGAGAGTGCATCGAGCTGATCGCCGAAGGCTGCCAGGTTCTCGGGGATGATCGTCGGTAGCTGCGGGATCATCGCCACCGAATCAGTCACGGACGCGACCCCGTCGGTGAAGATCTGATCCCAGGCCGCCTTCGTCCAGATGTTGGTCACCGGGACGTAGTCGTCGCGTTCCGGATCGGTGGGATCGTAGTTGTTCGCGGGGTTCAGGCTCCAGTCCTGATCGGTGAGCTTCTGACCGAGGTCGAATGCTGTGTAGTACTTGTCGAACAGCGCGAACTTCGGTAGTGATCCGGGAGCACCCGCAACACCGAACAACTGGCACGGCAGGCAGTAGGTGCCATCGACGAACGGATTGAGTCCGTTGAACACCGCCTTACCGAAGTCGCCGTAGGCCTGTGCCCACTGGTCAGCTGTCGGACCCTGCTCGATCGTGCCGGTCGGATCGTCGGTGAGTGTCGCCCAGATCGCCTTGGCCGGTCCGAAGAAGTCGAGGTGGACGGTCTTTCCCGACCACCACGGCTGTATTGCGACCTGGTCGCCGTCTGCATTCGTGTAGTAGGGGTTCTTCGGATCGATCGTGTTGCGGATCTCGGGAAAGGTGTAGCCCTCGGGTGTCAGCAATTGCCACATCGGGACCTGGCCGTACTGCAGCATGTACAGCGGATCGCTGCACGGCCCCGGCACTCCGGTGCAGTTGGGTGTCATCGGAGCAAAGGTCGCGAGCGTCATCCAGAGTTGATCCGATTGCGCGGCAGCGACCTTCGGGATCGGCATGAGAAGCAGGCTGATCGCAGTGACCTTCTCGTAATCCTGCTGGTCGAAACCGACGACGTTGGTGGGGATGTACAACCACCAGTTGCCGGAGTCGTTGAACGCCTTGGTGGTCTGCTGCAGCGCCTGGTACTGCACCGCTGGGATGTTGGCCACCGTCTCGTAGACATTCGCGGGTATGTTCGCCACAGAACTCGCCGCATGTGCTTGTGCTCCGGGGGCGGCCAGTTGGGCGCCCAGCGCGGCTACGAGTCCTGCCCCCGCGACGGCGGCAGTCACCGCACCGCTTCGCTTCGTGGTTGTGCGGGAGACCGTTGTGCCACGGGACGACGGATTCCCGTGTACGGCCCCGGCGCCGTACGTGAACATGGTGTCGGTGGTTGACCTGGTCAATGCTCAGCTCTCTATCGCATGGATGGATGACTCGACACCGAGAACCGTCGATTCGCACTCCACGGGGCACAACTGCTTCCCCACGACCCGTGGTGGCTGTGGCTCTCGGCACACGCTCTCGGTCGTCTATCGGACCGACCAGCGCGCGTGTTACCTCGGAGGTGTGAGGGTCGCCTCGTCGGCGGGGTCGGGCTGCGGTGCGGAATCGGTTGTCCCCGTGCGCTGATCGCGTGATCGCGGCTCGGGAGGTCTTTCATCTCGTGGTCCCCCGTCCTGCGCTTCCTTGTGTTTCGGTTGCTCGTCAATGGGCCGCAGCCACGCGCGCACCCCGTAGCCGTCGAGGTGGGTCACCTCACCCACAGGCCGTCGCGCAGACGGCCCGTACCGGCCGCGCGGCCATCCCATCGGCACGATGCACAACGGCGTGACGTTGACGGGGAGGTCGAGAATTCGACGCGCCGAGGTGAGATTCCACAGCGGCATGGTGGTCAGTGACGCACCGAGCCCCATCGCACGAGCGGCGAGGAGCAGGTTCTGCACGCTGGGGTAGATCGATCCCCAGTAGCCCGATTCCGCTGGATGCGGCATCCGGAGACCGGTGACGCGGCCCTCACGAACCCCGAGTCTCAGACAGGCGACGACGAGCACGGGTATCTCCTCGAAATGGTCCACCTGCCACTGGACGGCCTTCACCGTGCGTGCGCTCGCGTCGTCCTCCCGCACCAGATAGCGAAGCGCGAAGCGGGTGTACAGATTCCATGCCTGGCGGTAGCGGCGCGCGAGCTTCTCCTTGACCGCGCGGTCCTTGACGACGACGAATTCCCACTGCTGTCCGTTGTTGCCGGTCGGAGCCTGCAGGGCGAGTTCGATACACCGCAATATCACCGCGTCGTCGACCGGGTCCGGCAGCACTCTGCGTATCGCGCGTTGCGTCATCATTGCCTCACCCAGGGGCATGTCCAGGCGTGCGAAGGCTTCTTCCGGGGTCGGAATGGGCGTCGATCGTCGCGTCTGATCACCCATGAGCACGCACCCAGTCGGTGGTGAAATCCTGGATCTCCGGAATGTGTTGGCTGAACTGTTCTCCCACGTAGCTCTCGATCCGTCCGCCGACGACGGGAACCGGGAAGCGCACGACCCCGGAGAACGTCAGGTGTGATCCCGAGCCGCGCGGGGTCATTCGCGCACTCCCCCCGCCCGAGCCGGGGGCGCCAATCACCTCGACGACGAGTTCGCCGGTGACATCCCCGTTTCCCCGGGGGATCCACGTCTCAGTCGTCTTGACCTGCAGATCCCCGCGATAGACCTTCGTCAGCAGGGACGGCAGGCCATCTCGCCGGAGATCCTGCACGGTGACGATGTCGACCCGACCGGTGTCGTGAACGGTGAGTTGGTCGACAACAGTACGCGTACCGAAGGTCTCGAATCTGTCGTGCCAGTACGCGGCCGTGCCGAAGGCGTCGAGGACACGGGTGGTGCTGATCGGCGACTCGACGTCGACCTCGAATGTCTTGGGCATCAGACCCTCTCCTGAGCCAGTTGTTCGATGAGCCCTGCGGCGAAATCGCGTGACGCCGCGAGATCGCGCGAGCCGACGTTCGTCGGCGGAATGCGTATGCCCAGATAGGATTCGCGGTACTCCCCGGAACCGAGATAGCTCGTCAACGACAACATCGAACGCAGCTGGTCGCCCGGATACTGGACGTGTATACCTCCCAGGTAGCGCCCGCCCTGCCACTGACCGAGTCTGCGCACCTCGTCGAGGTTTCCCTTCCAACTGTCCCTGCACACCACGACCACGGCGAACGGCGTGCCCGCCAGCACTCGGCGCGCGTCGTCGGATGTCAGGAACGACCGGATCGGAATACTGGCTTTGCTCCACCACGTCGGGGAGCCGATGCAGACGAGGTCGTACCGGCCGTCCCGGACGGTGTCGGGTACCGCGATGGATCCGGTGGCCCTCCTGCTCTGCGCGGGAAGCACGCTCAACATATCCGGCCAAACCCTACGCATGGGGAAACGGGAGAAACGGTCCGCATACCGGGTGTCGGTGAACTCGATGTCGGCGTCCACGACTTCCCATCCCCGCGCGCGGAACTCGTCGGCAGCCGCCGCCAGCATTGCCCGTGATTGTCCGGTGTAGCTGTAGGAGACCATCAGGACGCGTGGAGCACGCTGAGGGCCGTTTTGATCGGAATCGCTCACCGGTCTACCTCTCGTCAGTGAATTGATGGTCGGTGAATTGATCGTCTGGGGACTGATGGCTCGGAGATGACAAAGGTTCAGGCATCCGACATCGCGCATGAATCCTGTTCGCGCATTTGGCCGATGGCGCAGCGCGTCGTCGACCACTAGTGTGTTGCCAATGACCGACAAGGCCGTCGTGGACCTCACCGGTGCCGCGAAGACGATGCTCACAACTCTGTACCTGAAGGCGCTCGATGCCCGGTTCGCCGAACCGGTGTTGGGTGACGCGTTCGCCCGCGATGCGGTCGAGCGGCTCGACTTCGACTGGGACAGCCTGGGAGTCACCGCCAGGTGGGCGCCGATCGTCACGGTACGCACTGCCCTCTACGACGTGTGGGCTCGTGAATTCCTTGCGCAACAGCGCAATGCCACGGTGATCCACATCGGTTGTGGTCTCGACGCTCGGGTTTTCCGACTGGACCCCGGACCTGATGTTCGTTGGTACGACTGCGATTTCGCCGACGTGATCGCTCTGCGTGAGCAGATCTACCCGAGCCGGGAGAACTATCACCTGATCAAGACGTCGGCAACGGATCCCTCGTGGCTCCAACAGATCCCGGCGGATGGTCCGGTGCTCTTCCTCGCGGAGGGAATCAGCATGTACCTCACGCAGGACGAGGGAACCGCGCTGTTGCGTCGCGTGGTCGACAGATTCGGCTCCGGAGAGATCCAGATCGATTTCTACAACTGGCTCGCGATCAAGACGCAGAAGATGCACATGCTCAACAGGCGTTCCGGGTCGACCCTGTTCTGGGCTGTGAACGAGCCGGGAGAGGTCGTCGACGCGGTCCCCGGTCTGCGCCTGGTGGACGACACCACCCTGTTCGACGCGCCGACGTTCGATCGGGTGCGCGGGGGATTCCGTGCGGCGCGCACCGTCTCGCGGTTGGCGCCTGCTGCTCGGAAATCGTTGCAATATCATCGATTCGCTTTCTGAGGGTCAGCCGACGCGGTCGGCGACCGCGTGTGCGGCGAGCTCATTGAGCAGCTCCTCGATGGCTGCGATCGAGCGTTCCGGATCGACCCCGTGCGTGTGGTATTCCACCATGAGCCGACCGTCGAAGATCTTGCTCGTGTACATCTCGATTCCGCCACCGACCTGGAAGTACAGTTCGCCATGCACTGCGGTCAACGTCACGTCCGGGGGTGTACGCATCGGTGGGATGATTCCGTTGTCGGTCACCATGACCACGTCGGGCAGCCCCGGTGGATTGCCGTCGTACTGCGGGGTGAAGTGCAGCAACGACTGGGCGATGATGCCTTCGTCGAGATCGGTGCGGTATGCCTCTGAAATGGCCTGCGCGAGCTTGAGAACATCTGTGTTGCGGTCGATCTCGGCGAGGTACGTGCCGACGCCGACGGGATTGGTGGCCGCCGTCGCCGTGACCGGCGGTGTGAGGATGTAACGCAGATCGACCGGGTAGATGTACGGGACGGGGATGGCGCGTTCGCCACGGAGTCGCCACTCCGCGATGAGAATTGTCGCAGACAACACGCCGTTGAGGCTGATCCTGTGCTCCCTGGCGTATGCGGTGATCGCGCGTGTGCGCTCCGCACTGATCTGACACCAGGCCATCGGAACTCTCATCGGTGCGGCGGGACGCTGCGACGATGTCGCGCGTCGCGACGGAGGTAGGTCGTAGGCGAACAACGCAGGCATGAACCGCTCGAGTCCCGAACGTGGCAGTTTGACGACACCGCGGTCGGCCAGCACGCTCTCCAAAGAGGCGGGCGCCGGCTCTATCGGTCCCGGCCGAAAGTCTCCTGTGGTGACGAGATCGGTGTAGTAGGAGAACAATTCCTCGATCAGGCTGAACTGGTGATGGCCGTCGGCAAGACTGTGATGAACGTAGAGCGTGGCCTGTACCGACGCCGGGAGGATCACCAGGCGCAGGTGTACCAGGGTTTCGGTCTGGTCGAAGTGGATCGGTGCGATGTCCGCATCGACGTCGGTCGCATGTACGACGATGATCCCGGGATGCATCAGGTCGTCGACGACGATGTCCCATCGTCCGTCGGATGCCCTCTCCAGATGTCCACCGAGTACGGGATGTGTGTCGAGCAGGGCGTCGAATGCTTCCGCCAACGCGTCGACGTCGAGCGGTCCGTCCAGATGCGCTCCGAGACCGACGAAGTTGTGTGTCTCGGCGAACATCTCCTCGCTTTTCGCGAGCTTCCTGACTGTGGAGGTTGAACTCATCTGGACCACTTCCTGAGCTCGGGGTGCACGCTCAACGGGACGCGCACCGTTGTCGGATTGACTGCACGGTGTTCGACGAGGCGGCTATTCACGCATGCTGGCCCGTCGGTAGCCGAGGATGGCGGGAACCAGACAGATGCCCGCGATGATCGCCGACCAGGTCACCAGTCCGACGAACGGCGCGAGCACCGGACCGCCCATCGACAGTCCGCGCATCACGTCGACGGTGTAACTCAGTGGCTGGTGCTCGACGGCAGGCCTGATCCACTCGGGATACGCCTCGAGCGGGACGAACCCGGTCGAGAAGAACATGAAGAGCCCGGACACGAGAGCCGTCGCCTCGACCACGATCGCCTTGGCCGCGTACAGCGCGACCGCCGCCACCCCGATGAAGAACGCCAATCCGAAGATGCACGGCACGAACAGCCAGCAGATCGCGGCGAGGATGCCCTCGTGGAAGCGCATGCCGAGGATGAGTCCTGTGATCATGAGAGCGGCGGTCGCTAGAACGATGCGGGCCGCCTCGGCGGCAATGCGGGCGATGAAGCCCGCGGCACGGTTGATCGGCAGAACCCACAGCCGCGCGAGGAGGCCGTCGTCTCGCTCGCGCATGAGTCCGAGGCCGCCAACGGTCGCCCCCTGGGTTGCGGCGACCATGGCAACGAGCGGCACACTGCCGTACAGGGCGCTGTGACCGCTGAATCTGGCAATCCCGTCCCCGAGCACGATGTTGAGAGTGACGAGGAAGGCAACCGGAACGAGAACCGTTTCGGCGGTTGTCGCGGGATCGCGCGTCCAGCGTCGCAGAAGTCTGTTCGTGAGTGTCGCGGTGTCGCCCACGAGAGATCGCAGCGAACGTTCGTTCGTACGCTTCCGGACGCCGATGGAATCGTGCTCGGCCGTCGATGTGAGGGTCACTTCGACGTTCCTCTCGACGACACGGCGGTGTATGCCAACGCGAGCACGACGAACAACCCGACAATCCACAGCACGGCTGGTCCGACCGTCTCCCAACCGATCTCTCCTGCTGCAGGCGTCGAATCACCGGCGAGAGCCCTCAGCGCGTACACGAACTGCGAAATCGGCTGATTGCGCACGAATCCCTGAATCCAAGACGGGAAAGCGTCTGCGGCCTGCACACCGACCGACAGCAGCCCGAAGATCAACTGCGGCAGCATCATCATGTGTGTTGTGGCGTCGGGGTTTCGGGCGGCCGTTCCCACCACCTCTCCCAACAGGGACAGAACGGCACCGATCGCGAGCACCAACAGACAGAACCCGATCGTGGCGGTCACACCGTTGTAGAAGCGGAATCCGATCACGTATCCGCAGATCAGGGAGATGACCAGTGCCACGGTGCATCGATACATGCTCGCTGTCAGACGCGACGCCAACGGAATGAACCGCGATATCGGCATGGCCTGGAATCGCCGATTGATCCCGGCCACGGCGTCGGAGGCAGACCGGAATGCGCCCGAGATCGCCGCGAAACTGACGGCCTGCAGTGCGATCAGCGGCATGAGGTATTGCGCATAGCTGCTCATGTCGGTCGCATACATCCCGATCTTCTTCAGTGGAATGTAGAAACCGACGGTGAACATGATCGAGGCAGCGATCTGGGTGAGGAGTTCACCGTTTCGGAAAGTCGGAAGAATCGACCGAGAGGTCAACACCCACCACTGCTGCAGTGGGGACGGCTCGGCACCACGGGTTGCTGACGCGTCCCGTGCGTAGATGTCGTTGTGCATCGCGCCCGTCATACCGGCAGCCCGTCGTCGACTCGGCTCGTCGGTGCGACGTCGGTGCCGGTGAGGGCGAAGAACACCTCGTCGAGCGAGGGACGTCGTAAACCGATGTCGGCCAACTGGATACCGGTGCGCGAGAGACGATTGACCACCTCGACAAGGGTCTCGGGGCCCCGCGGTGCCGGCATCGCGATGCGGTCGGTTTCGGCGGACAGGACGTTGCGCTTCTGTCGGGGCAGCATGGGACCGAGTGCGTGGATGATCGCAGGGATGTCGGAGACGTAGCGCGGAACGATCTCGCAGTACGTCGCCCCCGTGCGGGCCTTGAGTTCGTCGGCGGTGCCCTCGGCGATCACGGTCCCGCGGTTGATGACCACGATCTTGTCCGCGAGGGTGTCGGCCTCCTCGAGGTACTGCGTGGTGAGGACCGTTGCGATTCCCTGGCCCTTGAACTTCGCCACCAGATCCCACACCGCCTGGCGGCTGCGCGGATCGAGACCGGTCGTCGGCTCGTCGAGGAAGACCACCTCCGGTCGGACGACGAGACCACAGGCGATGTCGATACGCCTGCGCATACCCCCCGAGTACGTGCCGAGTTGACGGTCGGACGCGTACTGCAGGTCGAACTGGTGCAGCAGATCGTCGGCACGCTGCTGCGCGGCACGCTTACGCAGCCCCTGCAACCGCCCGAACATGATGAGATTCTCACGACCGGTGAGCATCTCGTCGAGAGCAACCTGCTGTCCCGTCAGCATGATCGAGCGTCGCACCGCGGCCGGGTCGTCGGCGACATCATGACCGGCAACACGCACGATCCCCGAATCGGGCTTGCTCAATGTCGAGAGGATGTCGACGGTCGTCGTCTTGCCGGCGCCGTTGGGACCGAGCAGACCGAGGACCTCTCCCCGACCGACGGAGAAGCTCACCCCCCGTAGCGCTTCGAAATCGCCGAATCGCTTCCGGAGGTTGTCGACGACCACCGCGAAGTCGGACTCCTCTCGGCGTCGGTGTCGGCCCGCACGGCGTCTGACCCGCACGCTATTGTCGTGCACCGGCTTCTCCCAGGTCGAAGTCGGAAGAGAGGTCGATGAATTCGAGTTCTTCCCCGGCGGATTCGGCCTCGTCGGAGATGATCGCCTCGCGGGCGAGATCGGTCAGGGCGACGACGAACGTGTCGGCAAGACGCCGCACCAGCTCGGCATCGACCACACGGTGGTCATACCACCAGTCGACGTGGACAGCGCCACCCGCCCGATAGACCCGAACCTCTACGGGGTGACCCAATCCCGGTGGTGTGTCGCGGAGTGCGATGGCAGCCTCGCTGCTGAGCGACACGGGGGCCTCTGCGGTCTCGTTCGGCAATTCGGGGACGGCGCCCGCGAACGTCAGGAGGAGATCCGCGGCCGGCGCAGACTCGAGACGTCTCGCGGTTGGTGCGTACAGATACCGCAGCGCACCGTAACCGACGCCTTGATGCGGTACGTCGGTGACGGTCTCACGGATCTGTTCGAGACGCTCGGCTGCCGTGTATCCGCTGACCGCCCTACAGCGCAGCGTGATCGGGTGCACAGCCGAGAACGAACCGACCGTCCGCCGTGGGTCGAGTTCGGGGCGTAGTACCGCGCGGCCATTGCCTGCGAGGTCGACGGCGAGTTGGCCGTCGGCGAGTACACCGGCAACGGTGCGCCCGAGTGCGGTGAGCACGAAATGGTCGAGTGGAAAGGTCAATCTACGACGCGCGTCGTCGAGTTCCGTTGTCTGGTTCTCGGTCAACGCCGTCGCCACTCGGATGAAATGTCGCGCCGATGGACGCTCGGCCACACCGCCTCCGGTGAGCGCGAGGTTGACGTCGGCAGTGGCGTTCAGCCAGTACTCGCGTGTGGCTTGCACCGCTGGATGAACGGCGAGTTCCGCCGACAGTTGTGACCATTCGCGCCACGGTGCGGCGACGGGGGCGAGAGTGATCTCCTCCCCTGCCAGCACCTGCCCGAACGCGGTGAACACATCGGTCAACAGGATGTCCCTGGACTCACTGTCGGCGACGAGTCCGTGCACCGAAAGTGCCAGGTACGTAGGACCATCCGGTGCCGTCACATGCGCGGAGATGAGTGGGACGACCGTTTCGTGTGACCCGGCGACGGCGTCGTCGAGTACCTGGATGATCTCATGTCGGCGACCCTCCTCACCTGCCTCGAGGCCCGCGCCGATCGTGGCCGTGATCAGATCAACCGAGTCGATCTGCGCGCCGATGCGCTGCTCGACGACACCTGCGGTGTCGACCAACTGCATACGCAGCGCGTCATGGTGATTCACGATCTCGGTGATGACCCGTCGGACCGTGTCGGCGTCGATATCCGACCGGAGTCGCAGGATGACCGGAATGCGCCACGAGTTCGGTTCGATGAGCCCACGTTCGAGGAACCGGGTGACGTTCGGTGGTACGGGCAGGTGATCGGGATCTGCGTCGACCTTGCGTCCCAGGCCGCCCTGTTCATAGCGTGCGGTGAGCCTCTTCGCCAGGCCAGCGACCGTCTGGTTCTCGTACAGGTCCTGAGGAGTCAACTCCAATCCCTCGTGAGACGCGCTCATGGCGATACTGATCGCGATGAGTGAATCGCCGCCGATCTCGAAGAAGTTGGCATTGCGGTCGACGTCGGCAACGCCTAGGCACTGTGCCCAGATCCTGCCGAGTACGTCCTCCATCGGCGACTGACCACTGCGTGTCGCGGTGACGGCGGCATCGGCCGACGCATCGGCCCCGATGGTGCCGGATCCGACGAATCTGGCCGCGGTGTTGTGCTCGACCCAATGCCGTTGCCGAGCAAAGGGATATCCGGGCAGCGTCACCCGCCGACCCGGGTCGGCGGTGCCGTCGAGATCGACCTCGACTCCCGCGGCCCAGAGCGCACCGAGCCCGAGCAGGAAGGTGGTGGCGTCGTCACGATTCTGGGCCGGGTGGCGCATCAACCGAACCGCGCGATGCCTGTCCGACCACGACGGGTGCCGCGCCGCCGCGCCGGTGAGCGTGCCTCCGGGGCCGACCTCCACGAGTACCCGGGTCGGGTCGGTGAGTAGGGTGCCGACCTCGTCGGCGAACCGGACGGTTGCGCGGATCTGTCGGGCCCACGTGGCGGGGTTGGTGGCCTCGTCTGCCGACATCCAGGTACCCGAGATGTTCGACATGAGGGGTATCTCGGGCTCGTGCAGGGTCAGTTGCGACAGGAACGCGGTGAACTCCGCGACGACCCCGTCCATCAGACGCGAGTGGAACGCATGTGACGTCCGGACCCGCCGGGCCGCGATGCCCTTGTCACCGAGTCGCGCGGTGAACTCTGCGATCGCACTCTGCGAACCCGCGACGACGCAACTACCAGGGTCGTTGACGGCGGCGACGTCCACCTCACCGTCGAGCAGTCCGGCGATATCAGCGGGACCGCATGGCACCGCCACCATCACGCCACGCGGCGCGGCATTCATCAACCGCGCCCGCATCGACACGGCCTTGACTGCGGTCGGCAGGTCGAAGACGCCGGCGATCGTGGCGGCCGCGTACTCGCCGATGCTGTGTCCGGCGAGTGCCGACGGGACGATTCCGCGCGACATCGCCAGCTTGGCGAGGGCGTACTCGACTGCGAACAGTGCGGGCTGGGTTCGATCGGTTCGCTCGAGAGTTCGCGCGGAACCGTCGAAGATGTCCGTGCGAAGATCACTGCCGAGCTCTGCATCGAACAGGTCGACGACCGCGGCAAAGTTCTCGGCGAAGACGGGCTCGGACTCGATGAGTCCCTGCGCCATTCCGATGTGTTGCGCGCCTTGGCCCGGGAAGAGGAACGCGACGCGCTCGCCGGTTGTCTCGACGCCGACGCCCTCGCCGACGAAGACGTCGTCGTGTTCGTCGGCGCGGAGAACGGCCGCCGCGTCGGCTGTGCCGTCGACGACTGCCGCCAGCCGCACCCGCTCGGTACGACGTCCCGCGAGAGTGTATGCCACATCGGCGATGTCGAGCTCTGGACGCTTGTCGAGTTCATCGGCGAGCGCGCGACGTCCGAGGTCGAGGGAATCTGCGGAGCGTGCCGAGAGCGTGAGAATCCGGGGGCCGGCTCCCGGTGAGGCCGGGACAGAGTTCGGAGCCTCTTCGAGTATGACGTGCACGTTGGTCCCGCCGACCCCGAATGCACTGACCCCGGCGCGTCTCGGACCGGCTGACTCCCATTCGCTGTGGTGACCGCGAACCTCGAACGGACCACGGTCGAGATGGAGTTCGGGGTTTGGTGCGGTGTAATGCAGAGTGCCGGGAAGGGCCTTGTTCTCCAGGCACAGCACGGCCTTGATCAGACTCGCGATTCCGGCCGCCGTCTCGAGGTGGCCGATGTTGGATTTCACCGACCCGAGCACGCAGGGGCCGACCCGTTGCTCCTCGGCGAGTTCGAACGCCTGTCGTAGCCCCTCGATCTCGATCGGATCGCCCAGAGGTGTTGCGGTGCCGTGGGTTTCGACGTAGCCGATGGAGGATGCATCGACTTCAGCGAGGGCGTGTGCCTCGGCGATGACCTCTGCCTGTCCGGCAGCGTTCGGTGCGGCGTAGTTCATCTTCGTCGCGCCGTCGTTGTTGACCGCCGAGCCCCGGAGGACGGCGTGGATCCGGTCGCCGTCGGCGAGGGCGTCGGAGAGTGGTTTGAGTAGTACGGCCCCCACACCGCTGCCGAAAACCGTTCCGTCGGCACGTACATCGAATGGTCTGCAGTATCCGCTCGGGGATGCCATCGACCCGGGTTCGTGGAAGTAGCCGACACGGTTGGGTACGCGGATCGACGATCCTCCCGCCAGGGCCATTTCGCATTCGCCGTTGAGGATGCTCTGGGCTGCGAGGTGAACGGCGAGCAAGGAGGACGAGCAGGCGGTTTGGACTGCGAAAGCGGGGCCGCGGAGGTTGAATTGGTGAGCCACCCGGGTGGCCAGATGGTCCTTGTCGTTCTGCAGTGACAGGTTGATCATCTCGAAGCTGGCGCCCTCACCGATCACCTTCGCAGGATCGAGGTGCGACATGAGATTGTGCAGCAGATAACCACTCGCAGAACTGGTTCCGAACACGCCGACGTTGACCTCGATCTCGGCGGGATCGTAACCGGCGTCCTCGAGCGCATGCCACGCGGTCTGCAGGAAGAGACGGTGCTGCGGATCCAACGTTCTCGCCGCCTGTGGAGTGAATCCGAAGAACTCCGCGTCGAACTCGTCGATTCCGTCCATCGCGGGCGCGCGGCGTACGTAGTTCGGGTTCGCGAGGGTCGCCTCGCTGACACCGGCGGCACGGAGTTCGTCCTCGGCGAGTGAGACGATTCCCTCCTCGTCGGCACTGAGCGAACGCCAGAACTCCGTGACCGATCCAGCACCGGGAAACCGGCCCGCCATCCCGATGATGGCGATCGCGCCCGACGGGAACGCATCGGAGTTCACGTCGACATCGGAATCAATGCTGCGTGATTGGTACGCACTCGTCGTCGTCATACTCGTTGCCCCGTCCTGCGCCGTGCAGCGCGCTGGCGCGCCGCGGCCCGTTGCTGGGCGCGTTCCCGCAGCCCACCGGATGTGTCGGTCTGCTCGGCCTGCGCGAGGTCGAGTTGGCGGATCAGATCGGCTGCCAGATCGCGTGAAGAAGCGCCCTGCAGCAGCAGCGCGACCGGGGGCTCGGCACCGAAGTCGCCGCGGACTGTGTTCCGGATACGCACGGCCATCAGCGAATCCATGCCGAGTTCGGTCAGTGCGGAGTCCGGATCGACCGCCGAGTTGTCGGCATATCCCATGATCGTGGCGATTCGGGTGCGCAGCCGCTCGGTCACCGCATCGAGCACTGCCGCGGAGTCGAGTTGCCGTAGTGCATCCACCCCGGCCCACCCTTCGTCGTCGTCGACGGCTCCGAGTTCGGCGACAAGGGGCGCGAAGTAGCCGAGTCGGTTGAGCTCGGGGAACGCGGCGGCGGCGCGGTCGAGACGTAGTCGGACCACGCCCGCGTGGGCGACGTCGTGACGCAGGATGGACTCGAGCGCTTCGACGCCCTCCTCGGGGGTGATCGGATCGATCGCCACCATCGAGAGGGTTTGTGCGACACCGACCTGAGCCCACTGACCCCAGTTGATCGCAGTAGCGGGCAAACCCGCTGCGCGTCGCCATGCCACGAGTGCGTCGGTCCACGCGTTGGCGGCAGCGTAGGCGCCCTGGCCGGGCGAGCCGAGCAGTGACGCCACCGAGGAGAACACGATCCACCAGTCCAGCTCACGGTGTGCGCAGGCGTCGTTGAGTGCCAGTGCACCCCCGACCTTGGGGCTCCAGACACGGTCGAGTGCTGCGGGCGAGAGAGCACTGACGAGTTCGTCGTCGATGACTGCGGCGGAGTGCATGACACCACGCAGCGTCATCCCGGTTTCCTCGGCAGCGGCGACCAGGCCAACCGCGACGCCGGGTTCGGTGATGTCACCCTGCACATAGACGACTTCGCAACGCGATTCGAGGTCGACGAGGGCGGCGCGCTGCGCGTCGTCGGCGGCGCTGCGCCCGTTGAGGACGATGCGGCCGGCACCGCGATGTGCCAACCACTGTGCCATGACCAGACCGAGGCCGCCGAGGCCACCGGTGAGGACGTACGCTCCGTCGCCGCTCACCGGCGGGGTGTCCGCTGCGACACCGAGAGTGGTGCGAGTCAGTTGCGCGGCATATCGCACACCGTCTCGCCACGCGACGATGTCGTCTGCGGTACTCGCCGACAACTCGCCGACGAGTTCGCTCAGGGTGTCGCCCGCATCGTCGAGGTCGACGAGCGTCGTGTGCAGATCCGGGTGTTCGTAGGCGAGCACACGTACCAGGCCGGTGAGCCCTCCCACAGCGGGATCACCGGCCTCTCTCGGGTCGACACAGAGGCCATCTCGGGCGACGATCCACAGGCGGGGCGGCGTTGCGTGCCAACCATTCACAAGGCAGCGAACGGTCGACGAGATCGTCCAGACCAGATCGCGCGCCCGAGCCGCGGACGCGGCGCTCGCGTCGAAGCCCTGTTTGTCGACCACCACGACCACTCCGACAGGAGGACTGGACGGTTCGGCGGTCAGTGCTGCGATCCCTGCGGCGATCGCGGCGTCGTCACTCATGTCGGCGGTGAGGACACGCCGGTGGTCCATGGTTTTGACCGTGTGGGCGAAGTCGTCGGCGAGCACATCCGCCGGCGCGTCGTCGGCAAACGAGCTCAGCACCAGCCAACTTCCGGAGGCGATCCCGGCCGCGGCATCGGTCGACAACGGCGACGGCACCCAGGAGGTGTCGAACAGTTTCTGCTCGAGCGGTAGCGGAACGGTATGGCTGCCCACGCGTCGCAGGTAGACGTCCGACGCCGCGGCAACCGGTCGGCCGTGGTCGTCGGAGAGGACGAAGGAGCCGATCTTGTCCGTCCCGTTCTCCGCGTCGACGACGCGCGCCGAGCAGGTCGCACTCCGGCCGATGGGACCGAAGGTCCGCAGCTCTCCGATTGCGACGGGCAGGTAGGTGGCCTCCGCGGGCTCGGCCAGCGACGCCGCGGGCATCGCCGCGGCAACGCCCTGTAATGCCGCGTCGAGCATCACCGGATGCAGTCGGAATGCGGGGTTGCCGGTTGCTTCGTCCGGGAGCACGATCTCGGCCTCGGATGCGCCTCCGTCGGCTCTGACGATGCGGGTCAGAGCCGCGAATCCGCGGCCATGGTGCGCACCGGTGCGTCGCAGGGCGGTGTAGAAGTCCGCGGCCGACACGACCGAACCTGTGACCGGTGCTGGCGTCGGAGGTGTGTGTCCGTCGGGGGCGGTCGTGACCCTGCCGACTGCGTGGCGACGCCACGTGCCCTCGGCATCGCGCGAGTGGATTTCCACCCGCGCACCGTCGTCTGTCGGGGTCATCTGCGTCGTGACACGCACCGTCGCGTCGACCGGGAGCATCTGCTCGACTTCGACCCGGTCGAGAACGAGACGATCACCCGGAATGTCGAAGGCTTCCGATCCCGCAGCGAGGATCATCTCGGTGAAGCCCGCGGCAGGCATGACCGACTGCCCGTGGACACTGTGGTCGGCCAACCACGGTGTGGTCCCGATGCCGATCTCTGACTGCCACAGATGTCCTGCGGCCGCGGGCAACTCGATGTGCACGCCCAGGAACGGGTGTGCACCGGCGGCCATACCGGACGGCCTGGTGGCCATCCAGTAGTGCGTATGGTGCCAACGCGCCGGCGGCAGATCGACGAGTGACCCGTCGGTGTGCTGGCGGGTACCCTCCGACGCTGCCTGTATCGCAGCGAGATTCGCGTGGAACACCAGGGTCTCGTCGTCGTTGCGCACGACGCTTCCCAGCACAGCGGTGTCGCCGCGTGGTCGTGCGACCGAAAGCGTGTCGTTGATCGCATGCGTGAGCAGGGGGTGCGGACTCATCTCGACAAAGGTCGAGTACGTCTGTGCCGCCGTCGTGACCGCCTGCGTGAAACGCACCGGGTTACGCAGATTTCGCGCCCAGTAGTCGGCGTCCATGACCGTCGACTCACCATCGCGCGAGACGGTGGTGAACAACGTGATGGCAGGCGCCGCCGGAGCGAGATCGGCCAGCGCCGTCCGCAATTCGTCGAGGATCGGGTCGACGGTTCTGTGATGGGATGCGACGTCGACCTCGACCCGCTTGGCCAGGAGATTGCGTCCCTGTACCTCGGCGATGATCTTGTCTATCTGTTCGGGCGGGCCGGCGACGACACTCTGGTTGACGGACGCGTGGACGGCGAGTGAGACGTCGTCGTACGCGCGCACCAGGGCGTCAGTGGTGGCGGCATCTGCCTCGATGAGTGCCATGGCGCCCTGCCCCGAGAGGTCTCGTGCCATGAGCTTCGACCGCGTGGCGATCACCTTGAGGCCCTCGGCCCGCGTGAGCGCACCCGACACGATCGCTGCAGCGACCTCGCCCATCGAATGTCCGATCACCGCGTCGGGCTCGATCCCGTAGGACCGCCACAGGGCGGTCAGTGCGAGCTGCATACCGACGATCACCGGCTGGATGCGGTCGATCCCGACGACGGGGGCGCTCGACGCGATCACCTCCCGCAGCGAGAAGCCGACCTGCGCGACGAAATCCGGCTCGATCTCGTCGACGGCGATCCGAAATGCCTCTTCCTGGGCCAACAGGGCGCGGCCCATGCCGGCCCATTGTGCGCCCTGACCCGAATAACAGAAGACGGTGCCGGGACCATGTATGCGCCTCGTCGGCGGCACAACACCTGACGCCGGGGTTCCGGACGAGAGCGCGCGGAGACCGGCGACTGCCTCTGCCCGGTCACGGGCGGACACACTTCCGACGGGATCGGTTCTGCTGCGCTGACGGTCGAGGGTGTATGCGACGTCGGTGAGTGACACGGCCGGCTCGGACTCCAGCCAGTCAGCGAGCGCGCCCGCCCACGATTCGGCACGATCGGTGGTCTTCCCGCCGACGAACAGTGTGGTCACTGACCGTGGTGCGTCGACGTCGCGTGTCGCTGTGAGTGGTTCGGGGCCCTGCTCGATCACGATGTGCGCGTTGGTGCCGCCGAGTCCGAACGACGAAATGCCGGCGCGTCTCGGTGCGTCGGTGACCGGCCAGGGAGTGGTCTCGGTGGGCATCACGATCCTGGTGCCCTTCACGTCGATCGCAGGATTCCACCGTGTGAAGTTCAGGTTTGCCGGGACCGCGCCGTGATGGACCGCCAATACGGCCTTGATGAACCCGGCGATTCCCGCGGCGGCCTCGAGGTGGCCGAAATTCGACTTCACCGCTCCGAGCGCGAGTGGTGCCGTGCCCTTGCCGTACACGGCGGAGAGAGCGTCGAATTCGATGGGGTCGCCCAGTGCGGTTCCGGTGCCGTGGGTTTCGATGAAGTTGACGGACGAGGCGGGAACGTCACCCGCTGCGAGTGCACGCGTGATGACGTCCTTCTGTGCGGGCGCATTGGGTGCTGTCAGTCCGTTGGACCTGCCATCCTGGTTGGTGGCCGAACCGCGTATCACCGCGAGAACCCGATCGCCGTCACGGACGGCGTCGGTGAGACGTTTGAGCACGACGACACCCGCGCCTTCGCCACGCACGAAGCCGTCCGCGTCGACGTCGAACGCGTTGCAGCGTCCGCGGGGCGACAACATGCCCCACTTCCCCAGCGCGAGTTGTGTTTCCGGCTTCTGGATGAGATTGACGCCACCCGCGAGACCGAGGTCGGTCTCGCGCGAGCGCAGACTCTGGCATGCGAGGTGCAGCGACACCAACGACGACGAGCATGCGGTGTCGACAGCGACCGCGGGTCCGCGGAGTCCGAGAAGATACGCGACACGTCCGACGGTGACCGAATGCGCGTTCCCGGTGGCCGAATAGGCGTCGATCGCGGTGTGATCGGCTGCCGAGTTGGCCTGGTATTCGTTGTAGTACACACCCATCATCACCGCGGCACGTACGCCGTTCACCGTCTCCGCGCTGTAGCCGGCGTTCTGCAGGGCCTCGAGCGCGACCTCGAGCAGCACCCGCTGCTGGGGGTCCATGGCCTCGGCCTCACGCGGAGTGATGCCGAAGTAGTCGGCGTCGAAGCCACTGATGTCGGTGAGGAAGCCACCCCACTTCGACGGCATCCGGCCCGGCACGGATGGATCGGGGTCGTAGTACTCCTCGGCGTCCCAGCGATCTTCGGGTACTTCGACGATCCCGTCACGGCCGTCGGTCAACAGCGACCAGTACTGCTGCGGGCCGCGGACCCCACCGGGGAAACGACAGCCGATCCCGACCACTGCGATGGGCTCGGCACCCGAGATACGGGCTGCCTTGTCGAACTGTTCCGACAACGCCCCGCGCTGGCTGGAATTCATCGCGGACACACGGTTGTAGGTCGTCTTCATGCGTCACCACTCTCGGTTGTCGCCGACACGGATTCCGCGTCGGCGAAGGGATCGTCGGACAGCGACTCGACGCTGTCGAACAAGCTGTCCAGGACGCTGTCGACGTCGGACTCGTCCGCCTCTGATTCGGGGATCGCCGCGCGGCGTCTGGGCTCGAGGAGATCGGTCAGCAAATCGCTGAGGGCTTCGATGGTCGGGTGGTTCCACAGCATCGTCGCCGAGAGATCCATGCCGACGAGGTGGCGCGCATCGCGCAGCACCGTCATGGCCATCATCGAGTCGAGCCCCAGCTCGGGAAAGGGCTGGTCGATGCGCAATGCGTCGGCGGGCATACCGATCTCGCGGGCGAGAATGGCACGCAGACGCCCGCGTAGTTGCTCGCGCGTGTCGCTCTCCGACAGCGCCGCCCAGTCCGGGGCGTCCACCGCCTGCCCGCCCGCGTCGCCGTGTGCGGAGTCCCCAAGGGGCTCTGCAGCCGCGAACCGGAGTCCGCGCAGCACCGCGATCACCGATCCGTCCTGTGCGGTGATCGCCGCGTCGGCCGTGAATCCGTCTGTGTCGCCGCCGGTGTGGCGGATCTCGGCACGCGCGTTCCCGAGTGAAGTGTCGGCACCGTCGGTGCTGACGTCGATCGACAGAGCATCCACGCAGACCGGGAACATGAGTTCATCGTGGGAGTCGTCGAGCAGACGAGCGAGATGCACGGCCGCATCGACGAATGCCACGCCGGACGGGCCGGCGACCTCGATGTCTGCTGACAGAGTTCCGCGAGAAGTACTGTGGCTGACCACATTCCACGGATACGGCTGCCCGTCGATGCCCCAACGCTGTTGCAATCGGTGTGCGTCGTCGGCGTCGAATCCCGTGGGCGCCGAGTCGTCGGTGACGGCATCGAGCACGGGCTTCGCGGACGCTGTCGTGGTTCGGGCGGTCACATGCACGACCCACTCGTCGACACCTGCGCCGGGTGAGGTCGCCGACGACACCATCAGTTCGCCGTCCGCGTCGATCGACACCCGCACGACACGGGTCCGGTCGGCGACGACGGGATACTGGAACCGAATCCGGCCGACTCCTGCCGCGCCTGCCTCGTGTGCGGCACGAGCGACCGTCGCCATGAGCACCGACGCCGGAACGACGTCGACGCCCTGCACGAGATGCGATCCCGGGTAGGGCAACTCGGTGGGTTCCAAGCGTCCCTGCCACCTGTGGACGTAGCCGACGTCGGTGTCGGTGTCAGCGTCGCCGAGTACCGTTCCCGGCCGGACCGACGGCAGTTCTGCGAGGTCTGTGATGTGGCCGGGGCCCGACGATTCGTCGATCCCCAGCAATTCGTCGACGATGCGGAACGAGGTCCGCATCCGATACGCCTGCGCGAGGCGTTCCCAGTCGGCACCGATGACGATCGGCCGGACCCCCGCTCCCGGCGCCAACAGCATCGGAAGAGTGCTGATCGCCTTGTCGTTCGGCATCGGGGTGAGGCCTGCCGCAGCCGTCTCGGGCTGGGCATCGGCCCATGACTTCCACAGCCCCCAGTCGATGACCGTTGCGGGCAGCCCCATGGCATGCCGCGCGAACCCGACCGCGTCGGCGTATGCGTTCGCGGCCGTGTAGTGGCCCAGCCAGCGGGAGCCGAACAGGCCTGTGACGGAGGAGAACAGCACGAAGCGGCGCACCGGTGTGCGCAACGTGAGTCGATGCAGTACGTCGACTGCATCGACCTTGGGACGGAACATGGCTGTCGCGTCGTCGTCGGACATGTCGACGAGTTCGGCTGCGCCACCCGCGAGAGCGGCGATGTAGACACCGTCGAGGGGCGGAAGGTCCGCTCCGAAGCGGGTGAACAGCTCGGCCATTGCGCCGGGGTCGGCGGCGTCACCCTCATGGGTGACGAGTGTCGTGCCGCTCGCGGCGAGCTCCTCGGTCAGCTCTGCAAGTACGCTGCTGCCGCTCCGCGAGACCGCGACGACGGTCCCGGCCCCCATGGCGGCGAGCTGCCGGATGAGATCCGGGCCGACGTTCCCCGTCGCCCCGACGACCAACTGCGTGGCCTGTGCGGGGAGCGTGGCGATTCCTGTGGGGACATCCGCACGCCGGAGGCGCGGAACCAAACGCCGGCCTGCCCGGTACACGACCTGGTCGTCGCCGTCGTCGGACGCAGTTTCGGCCAGCAGGTGAGCGGCGACGAGCTCCGGGGGGACCAGCGCAGCGACATCTGTCGCACCACTGAAGATGTCTGGACGTTCCAGCCCGAGTGTCCGGCCGAAACCCCAGAGCACCGCTTGGCCGGGGTCCGCCGGTTCGTCGTCGGCGACGGACTGCGCGTTGCGGGTGAGGATGTGCAAACGCGCGGAAGACCCGGCTTTGCCGGCGAGAAGCGTCGCGAGGCGCCGTGCCGTACCGAACGTGCGATGCGCTGCCCCGACGGTGTCGGCACCGGACGGAGCGGGCGCGTAGAGGACATGTGTCGTGCCCTCGAGTGACTCCGCCGTCACATCCTCTGCACCGAGAACACGGGCGCCGCCCAGCAGCGCGGCGATCTCGTCGGCACAGGGATCGTCGGACACGACCAGCCAGCACTGGGCGCGAGGGGTCGGGGTAGGGGCCGGGGTATGCGGGACCGGGACGATAGCGCGCTCGCGCCAACCCAACTCGAGCAGCCACTCCCCCAGGACACCGTGACGTAATGGAGAGCCGCCGCTGAGCGCGTCGCTCCCGGGTCGTCCCGGGCCGCCCGCATCGGCCGCAGAGCTCACCGGAGCGTCGGGCACCCTCACCCAGTACCGAGAGTGATGCCACGGCGTGTGGGGCAGACGGACGAACTGCGCGGGCTCGGACACCGATGGAGGTGTGCTCGTGTGTGTCGCAGCGAGATTGGTGCCGAACGTCACCAGGTCATCGGTGTCGCGGTAAAGCGTGCCAACACTGTGATGGTGTTCGTCGCGCAGTGTCTCGTCGAGCGCGTGCGTGAGCAACGGGTGCGGACTGACCTCGATGAATGTTCCGAATCGGCTTCCGGCTTCCGCGACAACCTGGCTGAAGCGGACCGGATTCCGCAGATTGCGACACCAGTAGTCCGCGTCCATGCGAGGCGACACGGCCCCGCTCGGATCTGCCGTGGACAGCAACGGGATGGTCGGCTCGTGCGGGTTCAGATCCGCCAGTGCGGTGCGTAGGTCGGGAAGGATCGGATCGATGATCGGGTGATGGGAGGCCACGTCGACCTCGACTCGCCGCGCCAGTCGCTCGGACGCTGCCACACGCGCCACCAGGGAGTCGACCTGTTCCGGCGGACCCGCGATCACAGTCTGTCCCGGCGCCGCGTACACCGCGATCGTCACGCCGTCCACACTGCGCACGAGGTCTTCGGCCTCCGCTGCGTCGATGCCGAGCAGCGCCATGGCGCCCTGCCCCGACAACGCCGACATCAACCGCGAGCGGGTGGAGATGACTTTCAATCCGTCGGCGACGGTGAGCGCTCCCGACACCACCGCTGCCGCTACCTCGCCCATCGAGTGACCGATCACCGCGGTCGGTTCGACGCCCTTGGACCGCCACAGCGCCGTGAGGGCCAACTGCATGCCGACGAGTACCGGTTGGATGCGGTCGATCCCCACGACTGCGCAGCCGGAGGCGATGGTGTCGCGCAACGAGAATCCGGCCTGTGCGATGAAGTCGGGTTCGAGTTCGTCGACGGCGGCCGCGAATGCGGGTTCGTCCTGCAGGAGCCGTCGGCCCATCCCCGCCCACTGCGAGCCCTGTCCCGAGTAGACGAACACCGTACCGGGTCGGCACACGCCGTTGTGCACGCCGACGACACCCGGTGCCTTGTATCCACCTGCGATCGCACGCAGGCCCGCGATGGCCGAATCCTTGTCCGCTGCGGTGACGCTCGCGAATGTCGGATAGGACGCGCGGTGCTCGGCGAGGGTGTACGCCACCGCCGAGAGTGGGGTGTCCGCGCCGGCCCCCCCGAGCCAGTCGGCGAGGACTCCCGCTGTTGTCGCGACACGCTCCCGCGTCTTACCGGCCACGACAAGTGTGTTGACGAGTGGTTCGGGACGCACGGCCGTGCTGACGGTCGGGTCCGGCGCCTGCTCGATGACGATGTGGGCGTTGGTGCCGCTGACACCGAACGACGAGACACCCGCTCTACGCGGTCGACCGGTGTCGGGCCAATCGGTGGGTTCCGCGGCGATCGTGAATGCGGACGCCCCCTCGCACGCGTGCGGGTTGAGCGAGGAGAAGTGCAATTGACGGGGAATGTGAGCGTTCTCCACCGCGAGTACTGCCTTGATGAAACCCGCGACGCCCGAGGCGGATTCGAGGTGACCGAGATTGGTCTTGACCGAACCGACGACCAGCGGTGCCGCCTCACCGCGCTCTCCGAACACGTTGTACAGCGCGTCGAGCTCGATGGGATCCCCGAGTGGCGTCCCTGTGCCGTGCGCTTCGACGTAGTCGATGTCGGCGGGGTTCAGTCGCGAGGCGCCGAGTACGCGACGCATCAGAGCCTGTTGCGCCGGACCGTTGGGAACGGTTTGCCCGCTGCTCGCGCCGTCCTGGTTCACACCGGTACCGCGGATGACCGCGAGGACGGGGTCGGAGTCACGCACGGCGTCGGACAGACGCTTGAGTGCCACGACGCCGCAGCCCTCGCTGCGCACATAGCCGTTGGCGGCAGCGTCGAAGGCCTTACAGGTGCCGTCGGGCGCGAGCATTCCCCAGCGCGAGCACGCGATGCTGTTCTCCGGGGACAGGTTCAGGTTGACACCCGCGGCGAGCGCGCTGTCGGATTCACGACGCCGCAGGCTCTGACATGCGAGGTGGATCGCTACCAGCGAGGACGAACAGGCGGTGTCGGTGACCACGGCCGGTCCGTTGACCCCGAGGAAGTAGGACAGACGTCCGGCAGCGAAGTTCGCAGCATTGCCGAAAGGTATGTAGGGGTCGAGTTCCTCCGGTGCGAGCTTACCGGCGAAAGACAGCGTGTAGTCATTGGTCGTCATACCGACGAACACGCCGGTTTGTGTGCCGCGCAATGACTTCGGCGTCCACCCGGCATCTTCGATCGCTTCCCAGGCTACCTCCATGAGGAGCCGCTGCTGCGGGTCCATACCAATGGCCTCGCGCGGGGTAAGGCCGAAGAACTCGGCGTCGAATTCGTCGGGATCCCAGTGGGTGAGGAATCCACCCTCTCGGTTGACGATCGTGCCGGGGATGGTGTGATCCTCGGCAAAGAATTCGTCGGCGTCCCAACGGTTGTCCGGGACACGCACCACACCGCTTCGCCCCTCGGTCAGCAGATCCCAGTAGTCTTCCGGGTCGCTGACGTCGCCGGGCAACCGACAACCCATGCCGACGACTGCGATGGGTTCGGTCTCGGCCTGCTCGGCGATTGCGAGCTTCTTGCTCAGGTCGTCGATCTTGCGGAGCGCATCGGTGATGATCGCCCGTCGATCGGAGGTCTCGGGAGCCATCGGGATCAACCCAACCTTTCAGAAAGTGCTTGCAACAGTTCGTCTTCGGAGAGATCGTCGAATTCGTCGTCGGGCCCGGTCTCGGTGGCCTCCACCATCTCGGGCAGGGTCGCCGCGAGGTACCCGGTCAACGATTCGACGGTCGGATAGTCGAACACCACCGAGGTCGGCAGCGTCTCGCCGAGCGAATCGCTCAGCGCTCGCTGAAGCGTCACCGTCATCAACGAATCCATTCCGAACTGGAAGAACCCAGTTGTCGGGTCGAGTTCACGGGGCGACGAGAGGCCCATCACGGTGGCGACGAGCGAGGCCACGTGATCGGTCAGAATCCCGAGCCGGGCCGAGGCGTCCGCGGCAGCGAGTTCGGATCGCAACCGAGACTGCCCATCTGACGACTGCACCTCGTCGTCCAGCAACTCGTCGAGAATCCGCACGGCGGCCCTGGTCCGGTACGCCGCGGCGAGGGTCGACCAATCCGCGGCCACGACTGTCGAGCGCACGGGGCTGCCGGGAGCAGAGATCGATGCCAGTGCTCGAATCGCGGTGGCGTCGTCCATGGGGATGAGCCCGGATTCCCGGGTGACCTGACGTTCGACGTCGCCCTGCGCGTCGTCGAGCGACTTCCACAGTCCCCAGTTGACGGTTGTCGCGGGTAGACCGGCCGCGCGACGCGCGTACGCGAAGGTGTCCAGGAACGTCGTCGTCGCGGCGTAGTGAGACAACCAGCGGGAGCCGGTCAGGCCGGAGATCGAGGAGAACACCACGAAACGCTCGACCGGCGTCGACAACGTCAGCTGGTGCAGTGTCTCCAGGGCGTCGAGCTTGGGCCGGAACATGGCAGCGACGTCGGCGTCGGACATGTCGGTCAACGTCACCGGTCCACCGCCGAATGCCGCGAGATAGACACCCTCGAGTGGCGGGAGATCGTCACCGAATCGAGCGAACAGCGCGCTCATCGCGGTCGGATCCGCAGAATCCGCCGCTACGGGGACCACCGCAGTACCGCGTGCGGCTAGCTCGGCGGTCAAGCCTGCGAGGCGGTTTCCCGGGTCACGCGATACCGCGATGATCGTCCGCGCGCCCATGTCGGCGAGCTGGCGGATCAGGTGTGGGCCGATGTTCCCTGTCGCGCCCACCACGAGGTGAGCACCCACGTCGGAGAGTCGGTCATCTGCCGGACGTACGCGCGGCCCCCGCGCGACGAGCCGGGGCACTCTGCGCACCCCTGCCCGGTAGACGACCTGGTCCTCGTGGTCGCCGGATGTGGCTTCGGTCAGGACGTAACCCGCGGCGACCGCCGCCGGCACCGACTCGTCGACATCGACGATTCCTCCCCAGATCTCAGGGTGTTCCAATGCGAGTGAGCGTCCAAGGCCCCACAGCACAGCATGTGCGGCCGAGCCGCGATCGCCCTCATCGACGGGCTGTCCGTTGCGTGTCAGCAGCTGCACTCGCGCTGGTGATCCGGCGGCGGCGATCTGCGTGACCAGCCGTCGCGCCGTGTCGAACAACCGGTAACCGGGTGCAGCGGCGAACAACTCCCCCGACGCCGGTGGTGCGGGGGCGTAGAGGACGCGGTCGACGTCGCCGAGTAGGCCGGCGACATCGGCGGTCGCCGTCGCACTCTCATCGATCACCGTTACCCGGTCGGAACCCAAGCGGTGCGCCAGCGCCGTCCCGACGTCGTGGCCGATCACCACCCAGCGCGTATCCGACGAGGACTCCGCGGGCGGCAGCGGGGCCGCCGGCCAGGTGAGCTCGTGGAGCCACTCCGCCGGGATCGACGTATCCAGCGGTCCCGACACCTCGGCGACGGCGCCGGAACCGGCGCCGGTGGTCGGTGACGGCACGGGCATCCAGTAGTCGACATGCTGCCAGGGTGTCGGCGGCAGCACCGGATGCGGCTCCGGGGGATGCGGGGTCGTCGGCGGACGCGACGTGCAGGCCGAGTTGACCGCCGTGTGGAAGGAGATCGTGTCGTCGCCGTCACGCACGAGTGTGGCGAGCACGTTGTATCGGCCCTCCGCGGCCTCCAGTACTTCTGCTATGGCCTGGGTCAATGTGGGGTGTGGACTGATCTCCACGAACGTCGTGTTGTCGCCGGACGCCGCGACGACCGCGGCGTCGAGTATCACCGGACGCCGGACATTGGCCACCCAGTAGGCGGAATCCAGCGTCGGTATTGCGTCGCGGACAACGGTCGAGAAGAAGTCGATGCGCGGCCGTCGAGGCCTCAGCTCGTCGAGCTCTGAATGCAACTCGTCGAGAATGGGGTCCATCAGAGCGGTGTGCGAGGCGACCTCCATGTTGACGCGCCGTGCGAAGCCCCCCGCCGCCGCCACCTCGGCAACGATGGCGTCGACTGCGTCGACCGGTCCGGCGATGACCGTCTGTCGGGGCGCGAGTCGTCCCGAGATCTCGACGCCGTGGTGTGCTGTGATCAGTGACTCGACGTCGTCTGCGGGAACGCGGAGCAGTGCCACTGCGCCTTCGCCTCCCAGACGCGACATCAATGTGGAACGCACCGCGATGATCCGCAGCCCTTCCGCGACCGTCAGCGCACCCGAGACGACGGCTGCGGTCACCTCCCCCATCGACTGGCCGATCACGGCATCGGGGTGCACACCGTAGGCAGCCCACAGACGCGTCAGCGCCAGCTGTAGTCCCATGAGCACGGGTTGCACCTCGGCGTCACCGCGCAGTGCCCGTTGCTCGACGATGGTGTCGCGCAACGAGAATCCGACCTGCGGAACGAAATCGGCGTCAATCTCGTCGACCGCCGTGGCGAATGACGGTTCGTCGTCGAGCAACGACCTAGCCATGCCCGACCACTGCGAACCCTGTCCCGAGTACACGAACACGGTGCCCATCCCCGCGACAGCAGAATCGGGAAGCGTGACGCCCGCAGTGCGTTGCCCCGCGGCTAGCGCCTGCAGCCCGGAGATCGCCCCGGCTCGATCGCGGGAGGTGACGGTGCCGAAGACCGGAAGCGCAGCCCGATGATGATTGAGTGTGTGCGCCACATCGGGAAGGGGTATTCCCGCTCCCGAGCCCTGCAGCCACTCGGCCAGCATTGCCGCCTGTGCCGCGACGCGAGAGGTGCTCTTACCCGAAACAACGAGTGTCGCGACCGCAGATGACGGTGTCGACTCGTCGGCCGGCGGTCGGCGAACGGCAGGAGCCTGCTCGAGGACGACGTGGGCGTTCGTGCCACCGAATCCGAAGGAGGAGACCCCCGCCCGGCGTGGCCGGGGCGCCGAGGGCCACGGAATCGCGGAGTCGACGACACGCAGCCGCAGTTGTCCGAAGGGGATGTGCGGATTCGGATTCCGATAGTGCAGGTTGGCGGGGATGGTGCCGCGTTGGATGGCGAGGACGCTCTTGATGAAACCTGCTATGCCCGCGGCGGCCTCGAGGTGACCGAGATTGGTCTTCACTGCTCCGAGAAGCAACGGCTCGTCACTCGGCCTGCCGCGCCCGAGGACCGTCCCGAGCGCACGCGCCTCGATTGGGTCGCCGAGAAGTGTTCCGGTGCCGTGTGTTTCGACATAGTCGACCTCGTGCGCACCCACGCCTGCATTGGCGTACGCCGTCCGCAGTACTTCCATCTGGGCCGCGGGATTGGGCGCGAACAGTCCGTTGGAATGACCGTCCTGGTTCACCGCCGACCCGCGGACGACAGCGAGCACTCTGTCGCCGTCGCGCAGCGCGTCACTCATGCGCTTGAGTACGACGACCCCGCAGCCCTCTCCACGCACGAAACCATCAGCATCTGCGTCGAAGGCGTGGCAGGCACCAGAAGCCGACAACGCGGCCGACTGGTCGAACCCGTGGAACACCGCGGGCGACAGGAGCACGTTGACACCCGCGGCGAGCGCGACGTTGCAGTCACCCAACCGAAGACTCTGGCAGGCGAGGTGAATGGCGACCAGTGATGACGAACATGCGGTGTCGACGGTCAGCGAGGGACCACGCAGATCCAGGAAGTAGGACAGGCGATTGGCGATGATGCTCAGCGCGCCGCCCAGATTGTTCCAGGCGTCGACCCCGGGAAGGTCGGTCGATGCGAGGAATCCGTACTCGCTCACGCATGCGCCGACGAACACGCCCGTCGGTGACCGCTTCAGCGTCCCGGGTGCGATGCCCGAATTCTCCAGTGCCTCCCAAGCGATCTCGAGAAGAAGACGCTGCTGCGGATCCATCTTGGTCGCCTCGCGCGCGGTGATCTCGAAGAACTCGGCGTCGAAACCCTCGATGTCGTCGAGGAACGAGCCGTGGCGTGTGGTGGCACCGAGTGCGGCACGAACCGCTGGGGTGCCGTCGTCGAATCGCTCCCAGCGTTCCGCCGGCACGGTCGTCACGGCGTCACGTCCCGCGGAGAGGAATTCCCAGTACTCCTCGGTTCCGTTGACGCCGCCCGGGAAGCGACAGCTCATTCCGACGACGGCGATCGGTTCGTCGAGTCCACCGCCGGTCTGTACCTGTTCGGTCAGCTCGATCGGTTCGTCGTGCAGCAGATAGGCGACGAGCGAATTGATGGTGGGGTGCTCCCAGAACTCGACGGGCGAGACCTGTCGGCGGAGTAGTTCGGACAGTTCACCCGACAGCACGACCGAATCACGCGAGCCCACACCGAGATCGGCCATCGACGCCTCGGGATCGACCTCGTGACGCGCGGAACCCGTGATCGCGACGAGGTGATCGATCAGCCATTCGGTGAGGCGTTCGTCGTCGAAGCCGTGTGCGACGCTCATAGACCCGGCTCCGCTGGAAGCGACGACGATTCGACGTCGTCGAACAGGCTGTCCAACAAGCCATCCGTCTCACTCTCGAGACTGTCCTCGACATCGGTCGGCGGTGCGATCTTGTCGGCCAGATGGGTGGCGAGCGCCGCGATCGTCGGGTGATTCCAGAGCATCGTCGCCGACAACTCGACACCTGCGAGCTTTTCTGCATCACGACGGATCGACATCGCCATCACCGAATTGAGTCCGAGCTCGGCGAACGGGATGTCGGATTCGAGATCGGCCTCGGGGATCCGCAGCTCGTGGGCGAGGATGGCGCGCAATCCGTTCTCCAGAGTGCTCATCATCTCGGTACGACTCATCTGTTCCCACGACGCCGAAGGAGTGTCGTCGTGGTTCTCGGCGACCGGAATCGCGTCGATACGAGGCAGCACGACCGCCTGTGCGACGTCGAGACGCGCGATGTACTCCCAGGCCGCGAATGCCTCCTCCGCACGCACCGGTCGCGACCCGAACCGCTCGAGTTCGGCGACGACGATCCGCGCGTCGGTGGCGAACCCGAGGTCCTGCCAGGCGACCCAGTCGATGCTCAGGGTGTGGCGTCCCGCAGCGTGATCGAACCGGGCCAGTGCGTCCAGGTAGGCGTTGGCCGCTGCGTAGCCGCCCTGACCGGGAATGCCGAAGAGCGCCCCGGCACTGCCGGTGACGTGGAAGAAATCGAGTTCGGAGTTCGCGAAGACGTCTGACAGTGCCTGCGCACCACCGATCTTGGGTTGCATCACGGTATGCAGTGCGACTGCGTCGGTATCCGTCACGAGATGGTTCTCGGTGACACCGGCCGCGTGGACGACGCCCGCGACCGGCGGACACCCCGCGTCATCGCGCCGCCCGAGAAGCCCACGCACGGCATCGGCGTCGGACACGTCGAGGGCAGTCGGCTCAACTGCCACCCCACGCGATTCGAGAGCTCGAATGCACTCGATCCGGTGGCGCACACGGGTGTCGAGATCGGCGGAGTCCCACTCGCGTCGCGGAGGTAGTGCGTGGCGGCCGGCGAGGATGATCCGACGGGCTCCCAGACCCGCGAGCCAGTCGGCGATCACGAGACCCAGTGCACCGAATCCGCCCGTCACCAGATACGCGGCGTCGGGCCGACACCGCAGCGTCTGGCGTACCGGCGCGGCGTCGACGAGAACCGGTGTCGGAACCAGCCATTCGTCGTCCACCAGGGCACTGATCGAACGCAACGGCGCAGCAAGACGAGCAGCGATCTGCTCGGCGACCGCGGCCGGCGTCACGCCGGCGGGTAGATCGATGAGGCCACCCCAGTGTTCCGGCTGCTCTTCGGCGATGACCGTGGCCAGACCCCACAATGCGCTCTGCGGGAGCGAGTCCCGCGTGCGCGGTGAGCGCACGCCGCTGGTGATCACCCACAGCCGGGCGGCCCGACCTGCCTGTACCAGGCGGCCGATGAGCTCCGTCACCTCGGCAGCCGCTCCTACGGCCGCAGAGGTGTGATCGCCGCTCGCGGTGGGCGCCAGGTAGATCACGTCGTCGGCGCCGTCGACCGGACCAACCGTCAGACCGTCGCCGACCGAGTGGAGTCGCTCACCGAGGGCAGCGGCGAGTGCGGCGTCGCCGACGAGGGCGACCCTGCCGACTGGTCGCACGTTCAGAGGTGGATTGTCGCCATCAGGGGCAGACCAGCGCAGGACGTGCACCATCGACGACGGTGGTGCAGCAGGGCCCACCGCGGTGGATCCGGCTGCGTCGGCGGCCGCCCCAGCGGTCGAGTCGACCGAGCTGAATCGCAGGCCACGGATCTCCAGCACAGGGCCTTCGGCCGCAGTGGCGCTGATGTCGACGACGAGGTCGCCGCTGGACTCGATGTTGCGGCGGACATCCACCGATGCCACCCGCGCCGAGCAGTGCTCTGCGAGCCACACCGAGTCGAGCGCGGCCGGAACCATGAGATCGCGTGTCGAGTCGTCGACGAGTCGCGCCACATGCGCCGCGGCGTCGAGTACGGCGTGCACCGACGGCGTCGGCAGCGAAACCTCCGCACGCATGCGCGTGGACGAGCGCGCCAGCGAGGTGAACGACCACGGGAACGGTTGGCCGGTCACCCCCCAATCTCGAAGTAGTTCGGCGGTGGACCGTGTCGTTGCCGCGGCGTCGGGAACCAGACCGTTGAGGGCCTCGGTGTGCGGCGTGGGGGGACGATGGATCGCGCGCGCGGTGGCATGTCGTACCCAGCGGGCGCCCTCGGCTCCAGTGCTCGACGAGATCGACAGCGAGTCGCCCACGACGACAACGTGAATCACCCGTGGGCGGTCGACGGCGATGGGATAGGCGAACGCCAGATCACCCAGCTGTGCGATACCTGCGTCGCGAGCTGCGGAGGCCAGTGTGGCGATGAGCACCGAGACCGGGACGACCTCGAGTCCGTGGAGAACGTGCGAGCCCGGATACGGCTTGGTCTCCGGGGTCAGTCGCGCGCGCCACAAACAGGTGCCAGTGGCGTCGGCAACCTCGATGCGCTCGCCGAGCAGCGTCCCTTCTGCGGGAGCCAGACCGCTCGACGGTGACCGCTCAGGGAGGTCGATCCAGTGGGACGCATGGTGCCAGACGGTCGGTGGCAACACCACGTGCGGTTCCGGTGCGTGCGGGACCACCGCGGGTGCCGTCGGCCGGGCCGCGCTCAGATTGGTATGGAACGTGAGGGCGTCGTCCTGGTCACGGTGGAGCGTCGCGACCGCGTGATGATGGACGTCGCTGAGCGTGTCGTCGATGGCATACGTCAAGATCGGGTGCGGACTGATCTCGACGAACACACCGTGATCGGCGCCCGCGGCCGTGACGGCCTCGGAGAAGTGCACAGGGTTACGAAGATTCGCGCACCAGTATTCGGCGTCGAATCCAGGGTCACCCTGCGGCTGCGTGGTGGAGATGAACGGAATGTTCGGGCGCCGGGGTGAGAGGTCGGCGAGTTCGATTCGCAGGTCGGGCAATACGGGATCGATGATCGGATGGTGTGATGCCACGTCGACCTCGATACGTCGCGCGAGTCGATCACGCGACGAGACCTCCGTGATCACCGCATCCACCTGGTCAGGGGGCCCGGCGATCACCGTCTGTCGCGGCGATGCGTGGACGGCGACGGTGACGTCGGGGTGATCGACGATGAGTTCACCGGCCGTGAGGGCATCGAGCTCCACGAGTGCCATGGCGCCCTGCCCCGACAGCGCGGCCATCAGCCGGGAACGTGTCGCGATGACCTTCAAGCCGTCGGCAACTGTCAGCGCGCCAGAAACGACCGCGGCAGCGGCCTCGCCCATCGAATGACCGATCACGGCGTCCGGCACCACGCCGTAAGCAGCCCAGAGACGCGTCAACGCAAGTTGCAACCCGGTCAGCACGGGCTGGATTCTGTCGATTCCCACGACCGGCTCGCCGGAACGGATGACATCGATCAGCGAAAACCCAACCTGCGCAACGAAGTCGGGTTCGATGTCAGAGACAGCTGCGGCGAAGTGGGGCTCGGTCGCCAGCAGTGAGCGCGCCATCCCCGCCCACTGGCTTCCCTGGCCGGAATACACGAACACCACACCGGGTCTGCAGCGACCGTCGTGCACGTCGACGACTCCCGGTGCTCGCTCGCCGGCGGCGAGCGCACGGAGACCGGCGACTGCCTGTCCGTGATCGACGGCGGTGACCGTCGCACAGGTGCTGTGTCGTGTCCGGTGGTGGTCGAGCGTGTGCGCGATGTCGGCGAGCGCGACGCCTTGTCCGGAATGCTCCATCCATTCCGCCAACGAGCGGGCTTCTGTGCGGACACGATCGGCCGACTTGCCCGTGATGGTCAGTGTCGTCACCGGGCTCCGGGCGGGGTCGGGCAACGGCTGTGGTCCTCGCGGCGCCTGCTCGAGAACGACGTGCGCGTTGGTGCCGCCGAAACCGAACGATGACACTCCCGCACGGCGCGCGCGATCACGCTGCGGCCACTCGGTGTGGTCGGCGACGACACGAAGTCGGAGGCTGTCGGTGTTGATGTGCGGATTGGGTTGCGCGAAGCCCAGATTCGCCGGAATCACACCGCGCTCGACGGCGAGTGCCGCCTTGATGAACCCGGCAACGCCTGCTGCGGCCTCGAGATGGCCGATATTCGATTTCACCGCGCCCACCAGCAGCGGATCGTCGGCGGGACGCCCACGCCCGAGTACGGTGCCGAGCGCCCGAGCCTCGATGGGGTCGCCGAGCAGCGTCCCGGTGCCATGCGCCTCGACATAGTCGACGTCGCGTGGCGTCAATCCTGCCGCGGCATAGGCACTTCGCAGGACAGCCATCTGGGCCGCCGGATTGGGGGCCATGAGGCCGTTCGAATGCCCGTCCTGGTTGACCGCCGACCCTCGAACCACGGCGATCACCCTGTCTCCGTCGCGAGCAGCGTCCGCCAGTCGCTTGAGGATGACGACACCTGCTCCCTCACCGCGTACGTAGCCATCCGCGGCCGCGTCGAAGGAGTGACATTGCCCGCTTTGCGACATGGCATCGGCGCGGTCGAAACTCCTGGTGATGGCCGGCGAAAGCATGACATTGACCCCCGCGGCGAGAGCGAGCGTCGATTCACCGGAACGCAGACTCTGACATGCGAGGTGGATGGCGACGAGCGACGACGAACAGGCAGTGTCGATCGTCACGGACGGACCACGCAGATCGTAGTGGTAGGACAGGCGATTGGAGATGATCGACAGTGCCCCACCGGTGCCCGACCACGCGTCGACCTCGCTGAGGTCGCTGGTCGCCAGGTACCCGTACTCGGCCGCGCATGAGCCGGCGAAAACGCCCGTCTGGGAGTGGCGAAGCGACGAGGCCGGAATACCCGCGTTGTCCAGCGCTTCCTGTGTCACCTCGAGCAGCAACCGTTGCTGCGGGTCCATCTTGTCGGCTTCGCTCGGCGAGATGTCGAAGTACTCGGCGTCGAATTCGTCCACCCCGGACAGGTATCCGCCCCAGCGTGTCGTGCGCTCGAGGGCTGCAGCGGTTTGGGGGCGTCCGTCGTCGAATCGAGCCCAGCGGTCCGCGGAGACGGTGGTGACACCATTGCCCGAGCCGAGCAGAAACGACCAGTAGTCGTCAGGACCGCAGACGTCGCCGGGGAAGCGGCAGCCGATACCGACGACGGCCACCGCGTCGTCGCCGCCCTCGTGAACCTCGACGTGCTCCCGCTGATCCTGCTGCGCTGCACCTGGATCGGTGAGGAATGCAACAAGTGTGGAGATGGTGGGATGTTCCCAGAAATCGACGGGTGAGACCTGCCTGCCGACCAGTTCGGTCAGCTCTCCGGACAACACGACGGCATCGCGGGATCCGATCCCGAGATCGTTGAAGGCCGCGTCGACATCGATGTCACCGGGCTCGCACCCGATGCCGATGAAGCGATCGATCAGCCATGCCCGCAGGTCCGCCTCTTCTCGAGGCTCCGTCACTGCGCGGAGTCCAATCGAACGAACGCGCCGTCCCGATAGTGGTCGCCGGCCGCCGATCTCCGGGTTTTTCCACTGGTCGTGATGGGAATCGATCCAGGTGCGACGAACACGATGTCGGCGACTCGAACGCCGTGACGATTGGTCACCGCCGAGGTGATCTGACCGCGCAATTCACCGAAATCGATCGATTGACCGCGATCTTTGATCTCGGCGACGACGACGAGTTGTTCGCCTGCGCCACGATCGACCGACACCGCCGCGACGCGTCCACGCGTGAGCTCGGTGACCGTGCCCTCGATGTCGTCCGGGTAGTGATTGCGGCCGTCAATGATGAGCAGATCCTTGATGCGACCCGTGATGAACAGATCGCCCTCCGACAGGACTCCGAGATCTCCTGTGCGCAACCATGGCCCAGAGGGCGTCGTCGGCGCGGGATCCGCGATCCAGCCACCGAAGACCTTGTCGGTCAGTTCGGGATTACGCCAGTAGCCCGCAGGCACGTTGTCGCCGTGAACCCAGATCTCCCCGACCTTGTCGGCAGGATTCTCCTGGCAGGTCTCGGGATCGACGATACGGAACGTGACCGACCGTTCGGGTCCGTGACTCATCAACTCCGACCCGTCCTGGCCTGCCGCGCTCCTACGAGCCCAGCCGGACGCCAACTTCTCGAAGTCGAAGCCGACGCCTTCGGCTGTGCGACCCGGCGTCAATGCGGCCACGTAGAGAGTAGCCTCGGCGAGGCCGTAGGCGGGTCGAACGATGTTCTCGGGCAGCCGGTCTCGCTCGAAACGGTCGACGAAACGTCGGATCGTACTGGCGTGCACTCGTTCGGCACCGCACATAAACGCGGTGACCTGCGACAGATCGCGACCGCCGAGGTCGTCGTCGGTGGTACGTCGTGCCGCGAGTTCGTAGGCGAAGTTCGGCGCTGACGTGAACGTCTTGCCGTACGACGCCATCGTGGTGATCCAGCGAGATGGCTTCTGCAGGAAGGCCATCGGGCTCATGTCGACTGTTCTGCGACCGGACAGCACACCGCCGCAGATTCCGAGCAGCAGTCCCATGTCGTGATAGAAGGGCAGCCAGGACACCAGCACGGTGTCGGGGTCGGGCCATCCACCGTGGTGGGCGAACATGTCGGTGATGAGTTGATCGAGATTGGTGACGACGTTCTGATGGGAGACCATGACACCGCGCGGTGCGCTCGTCGAGCCCGACGTGTACTGCAGAACAGCAGTTCTGTTGCGCCGCACTGTATCCGGATAGTCGGCCACCGGTGAGTCGTAGTCGAGTGCGTCGACCTCGACGACCGCCGGGGTGACGCCCGACATTTCTTGGGCGTACGGCAGCACGTCGTCGACAACAGCGGTGGTCGCGAAGATGACCGACGGCGTGCAGTCGGCGAGAGCCGAACTGATGCGCTCGTCGTGATGCGCGCCGAACATCGGGACCGACAGTGGGACAACGATGAATCCGGCTTCCATCGCACCCAGGAAGGCCACGATGTAGTCGAGACTTTGTGGTGCGAGGATTGCCGCACGGTCGCCCGCTGCGCCGTGGCTGAGAAGTTCTGCGGCGACGACCCTGACACGGTCGTACAGCTCGCCGAACGTCAGCGATTCTTCGTACCCTGCCGCATCGACGTCGTAGTCGATGAAGCTGAAAGCGGTGCGGTCAGGGTGCGCAGTGGCGCGTGCGCGGAGAAGAGACGGAATGGTCTGATCTGAAAGTTTTGGTTTGTGCGATCCGGTGAGGTCCACCGATGTCGTGACATCCACGTAGCAATTTCGCTTTCCCCCCGACAGAGAATATGCGACGAGCCCCGACGACGACCATGGTCGCTGAAACGGAGCTGCCCCCCAGCTGCTGTGCAGTCCCGGCCGACGTCAGCGCCGACTCGGTTTGCGTGTGAATGACGGTAGCACCCGATGTTCGGTCTGGCCACCTCAGCAACACGTGATTTCGAGTTGCATTTTTCAACTCAACCGCGTGTGCCGCTGGAACATTCGTGCGCGCGGTGGAGCGCGACCAAAGGTGTCCCACCGCTGACCTGCTGCTGAGCGAATTCTGGTCGAATGACCATGAATTCGACTGTGAGTTTTCTAGTGGACCGCTTGGAAGAGTTTGTCTTCGATGTCCGAAACCAATTCGGGAAGATGATCCGTGAGATAGAAGTGGTGCCCACTGAATTCGCGCATCGTGAACTGTGCCGAGGTGCGCTCGGCCCACGGTCGGACCTTTTCGGCTGTGGCGACCTCGTCGTCGTCGGCGTAATAGGCATGAATCGGACACGAGATGGTCGCGTCGGGCGGGCACTCGTACGCGGTGATTGCCTTGAACCCTCGTAGCGTCGGCAGGATCCGGGACTGGAACTCCTCGCTGTCGAGAAGTGCCGGATCGACTCCCGTCATCTCCGAGACCGCGTCGAGAAGACCACGATCGGACTCGGGGATGTAGTCGTAGCCACTGCGTCCCGGTGCCGCACATGCCGACACGAAGAGTGCCTCGACGGTACGGCCGGCTTCCTCGAGAAGACGGGCGGTCTCGAACGCCACGAGTGCGCCCATGCTGTGGCCGAACAGGGCCAGGCCCGTGTCGGGCTCTGCAGGCGGCAGTTTGGCGACCACGGTCTGCGCCAGATCGGGGATTCCACGGAACGACGCGAGATCCTGGCTCCCCTTCTTGCCGGGGTATTGCACCGCGACCCGTTTCACGTCGGACGTGAACGAGCGGGCGAACGGTACGTAGAAGCCGGCCGAGCCGCCGGCGTGCGGGAAGATGTAGAGCGTTGACGCTGTCACGCGGGTCACCTTATCTCGTCGTACGGGAAGGCAACCGATCTACGGTAGGACCGGGCCGTCCCGATAAGCTTGGGGCACCATGGTCGACTATCTTCGCGACGCCGCTGAAATCTATCGGCAGTCCTTCGCAACCATCCGCGCCGAAGCGGACCTGTCCGGATTCAACCCCGACGTCGCGGGCGTGGTCGTGCGGATGATCCATGCCTGCGGCGAGACCGACCTGACCCGCGATGTCGTGGCGACCGACGGTGTCGTGGATGCCGCGCGCTCGGCGTTGTCGACAGGTGCGCCGATCCTCTGTGACGCAACGATGGTCGCGAGCGGAATCACCCGCCGGCGTCTCCCCGCGGACAACGACGTGCTGTGCTATCTCACCGAACCCGGATTGCCGCAGCTGGCGAAGGAGATGTCGACGACACGAACGGCTGCGGCACTGGAGTTCTGGCGACCGCATCTCGACGGTGCGGTCGTCGCGATAGGCAACGCACCGACAGCCCTGTTCGCGCTCCTGGACATGATCGACGCAGGTGCGGCACGTCCCGCCGCCATCGTCGGTGCGCCCGTCGGCTTCATCGGAGCCGCCGAGTCCTGCGCGGTCCTCGCCGACCGAAACGACCTCGAGTTCATCACTGTCGTCGGCAGGCGGGGTGGGTCGGCCATCGTGGCCGCGGCTGTCAACGCGCTCGCCAGCGCCGAGGAATGACGATGGGCACCAATGACCGGTTGACCGCGGAATCCGTTGCGCGCACGGGAAAGCTGTGGGGCGTCGGCCTCGGTCCCGGAGACAGCGAACTCGTGACCGTCAAGGCAGCCAGGGTCATCGGAGCGGCAGATGTCGTGGCCTACCACAGCGCGCGGCACGGCAACAGCATCGCACGAGGGGTTGCCGAGCCGTATCTGCGTGGCGACCAGATCGAAGAACGGCTGATGTATCCGGTCACGGTCGAAACGACCGATCATCCCGGCGGCTACCGCGGCGCGCTCGACGACTTCTATGCGGCCAGCGCCCAGACACTCGCCGATCACCTGCGTGCGGGACGCGACGTGTGTTTGTTGGCGGAGGGCGATCCCCTCTTCTTCAGCTCGTACATGCACATGCACAAGCGGCTTGCCGACGAATTCGACGTCGAGATCGTGCCCGGCGTCACGTCGGTCAGTGGTGCGTCGGCCGCGTTGGGAATCCCGCTCGTCGAAGGCGAGGAGACGCTCACGGTGGTTCCGGGAACGCTCCCGCTCGACGAGCTGGCCGCGGTGTTCTCCGGCGCCGAGGCCATTGCCGTCCTCAAGCTCGGTAGGACGTTCTCGACGGTGCGAGCCGCTCTCGAACGCGCCGACCGAATAGACGAGGCCTGGTATGTGGAGCGAGCGTCGACTCCCGCCCAGCGAGTCCTGCCCCTCGCCGAGGTCGATCCGGAACAGGTTCCCTACTTCTCGATGATCGTCGTGCCGGGACGACGCAACAATCCACGATTCGAGCAGACGCAGTCACGTGCAGGCGAGGTTGTCGTCGTCGGACTCGGACCCGGCGCACCAGCGCAGACGACACCACAGGTTCGTGCCGAATTGGCAGCTGCGACAGACCTTGTCGGCTACCGCACGTATCTCGCTCGCATCGCAGCGCGACCTGGCCAACGGGTGCACGCCAGCGACAATCGCGTCGAGGCCGAGCGTGCGGAGTTCGCGCTCGATCTCGCGGCACGCGGCGCCCGCGTGGTCGTGGTGTCCTCCGGCGATCCCGGCGTCTTCGCCATGGCTGCGGCGGTCGCCGAGGCGGCGGCACAACCGCGGTGGACCGACGTATCGGTGAGGGTCCTACCCGGGGTGACCGCTGCGACAGCCGTCGCGGCGGTCACCGGGGCCCCACTCGGGCACGACTTCGCGGTCATCTCGCTGTCCGACAGGCTCAAGCCGTGGGAGGTGATCGAGGCGAGATTGCGCCATGCAGTCGAAGCCGATCTGGTCATCGCCGTCTACAACCCCGGGTCGC